>CAZFPI010000184.1:0-1508 GCA_964521075.1 uncultured Sterolibacterium sp. | reverse complement strand
GCAGCCGGTATAACCAGGTTTGATCCGCCAGTGGCACATCGCGCCGGTAGGCGTCCCCGCGTTCCCGGATGAAATTCGGCTGGGTCACGACAGTCACGCCCCGCTCGCGCAGGAGAGGCAATACGTCCGGCGGTGCGATGGTCGCATGTTCGATCCGGTCGCCCGGGTGCCGCCCGGCGCATTCCAGCGCGCCCAGGGCAAATACCAGTTCGGTGAGCGTGACGCAATGTATCGCGGCGGGGCGATCAAGAGCGTGGCTGCGGGCAATCATCGCCGACAGGGCATCGAGAGGCGGCAGATCATATTCATGCAGGTGAATCTTCAACGCACCGCGCTGCAGCCCGGCAGTATCGGAATTTTCTCCGGGACAGGCATCGAGCCTGGCATCTCCCATCAGCCACACACGCTGCGCCAGTTCGCCCGCTGATTGCGCGGCCAGAAAATGTGCCCATTCTTCCGGGCCATTACGCGGTGTGGTGTCGGTCACCCCGGTGATGCCATGCCGGGCAAGTAATCTGCCAGTTTTGCCCAGGGCAGGAAAGCGGCGCGGCAGGCGGGTGGCCAGCCAGTCGTCGGCATCGAGGATGCGCCCTGTCGGCTGTCCACCCGCGCAGGCCATGCCAGACGGTATGTTTCCACCCGGGGCCAGCAGGCGTTCAAGACCGGCTGAATTGACGATCCACAGGCGTCCGCTGCGATGCTGGATGCGAACCGGCCGACGCGGAACGATGCGGTCGAGCCAGTTCCGGTCGATGTCTCCTGCCACTGATTCATGGTAAGCAATGCCCCGCAGCCATTCCTCCTTCTCACCGGCCGAAGCCTGCTGTTCGAGAAGACCGGCCAGTTGTTCTGCCGTCCTCACCCGGGGAGGGCCGCAGTGAAGCGAATCCAGGGAAACGGCCAGCGCGGCCAGATGCACATGGTGATCGTGCAGCCCCGGCAAAAGCAGCTTCCCTGCGGCATGGAGCCTTGCCTCGATGCCCTCCGCCCGCAGGCTGCCTGCGGGGGCTACGAGGGCAATGCGGCCACCTTCGAGCCGCACATCGACCCGTCGGCCCGCCTGATGTTGCGCGTCGATTTCGGCGTCGAGGATCAGCATGGAATGCCGAATTCCGACAGGATGTTCACTGTATCCGCGCCTGAGGGCCGCGCTGGCCCGGCAGCGATTCGCGCCGTGGGCATCGCCACGGCAGAGGGCATCATGGCCTGCCATGTCTGCCAGCGTTCCCGCAGGGCCTCGTGGCCCGTTGTCTGCCGGAAAGCGGCGCAATGCCGGACGACATCCGACAGTGACAAGGAAATCAGGCTGCCGCCACCGCCGTAGTGCCCCGCCAGCGCGGCCAGGGCGGCGTGCCAGCCTGTCAGGGGGTCGGCAATGGCATCGCCACAGAAAATCCATTCTCCCGTCAGCTCGCGCAATGTGCCGGATAATCCGGCCGCCACACCGGCATCGTCACCATAGGCAATCCAGTCTGCCTGGGGCTGATTCCGGCCATAACCGCTGATGG
>CAZFPI010000183.1:0-1517 GCA_964521075.1 uncultured Sterolibacterium sp. | reverse complement strand
CCATCAGCGGTTATGGCCGGAATCAGCCCCAGGCAGACTGGATTGCCTATGGTGATGACGCCGGTGTAGCGGCCGGATTATCCGGCACATTGCGCGAGCTGACGGGAGAATGGCTTTTCTGTGGCGATGCCATTGCCGACCCCCTGACAGGCTGGCACGCTGCGCTAGCCGCGCTGGCGGGACACTACGGCGGTGGCGGCAGCCTGATTTCCCTGTCACTGACGGATGTCGTCCGGCATTGCGCTGCTTTCCGGCAGACGACGGGCCACGAGGCCCTGCGGGAACGCTGGCAGACATGGCAGGCCATGATGCCATCTGCATCCCCTGTCGTGACGATGCCCACGGCGCGAATCGCCGCCGGGCCAGCGCGGCCGTCAGGCGCGGATACGGTGAGCATCCTGTCGGAACTCGGTATTCCATGCTGATCCTCGACGCCGAAATCGACGCGCAACATCAGGCGGGCCGACGGGTCGATGTGCGGCTCGAAGGTGGCCGCATTGCCCTCGTAGCCCCCGCAGGCAGCCTGCGGGCGGAGGGCATCGAGGCAAGGCTCCATGCCGCAGGGAAGCTGCTTTTGCCGGGGCTGCACGATCACCATGTGCATCTGGCCGCGCTGGCCGTTTCCCTGGATTCGCTTCACTGCGGCCCTCCCCGGGTGAGGACGGCAGAACAACTGGCCGGTCTTCTCGAACAGCAGGCTTCGGCCGGTGAGAAGGAGGAATGGCTGCGGGGCATTGCTTACCATGAATCAGTGGCAGGAGACATCGACCGGAACTGGCTCGACCGCATCGTTCCGCGTCGGCCGGTTCGCATCCAGCATCGCAGCGGACGCCTGTGGATCGTCAATTCAGCCGGTCTTGAACGCCTGCTGGCCCCGGGTGGAAACATACCGTCTGGCATGGCCTGCGCGGGTGGACAGCCGACAGGGCGCATCCTCGATGCCGACGACTGGCTGGCCACCCGCCTGCCGCGCCGCTTTCCTGCCCTGGGCAAAACTGGCAGATTACTTGCCCGGCATGGCATCACCGGGGTGACCGACACCACACCGCGTAATGGCCCGGAAGAATGGGCGCATTTTCTGGCCGCGCAATCGGCAGGCGAACTGGCGCAGCGTGTGTGGCTGATGGGAGATGCCAGGCTCGACACCTGCCCCGGAGAACGCTCCGATGCCGCCGGGCTGCAGCGCGGCGCGTTGAAGATACACCTGCATGAACATGATCTGCCTCCTCTCGACGCCCTGTCGGCGATGATTGCCCGCAGCCACACCCTTGACCGCCCTGCCGCGATTCATTGCGTCACGCTCACCGAACTGGTGTTCGCCCTGGGCGCACTGGAATGCGCCGGGCGGCATCCGGGCGACCGGATCGAACATGCGGCCATCGCGCCACCGGACGTATTGCCGCTCCTGCGCGATCGGGGCGTGACTGTCGTGACCCAGCCGAATTTCATCCGGGAACGCGGAGACGCCTACCGGCGCGATGTGCCACTGGCGGATCAAACCTGGTTATACCGGCTGC
>CAZFPI010000182.1:0-1558 GCA_964521075.1 uncultured Sterolibacterium sp. | reverse complement strand
GCGTGCCTCGGGCAGGCGGAACAGGCGTGGCTTGGGGTTGCCCGGTTGCGGGCGTGGCGTGACTGTGCCTATTTCCAGAAAGCCAAAACCAAGTTTCGCCAGTCCATCGATGGCTTCGCCGTTTTTGTCCAGCCCGGCGGCCAGGCCTACACGGTTCGGAAAATCCAGGCCCATGATGCGAACTGGTTTTTGGGGGGCGGCGGGTGGTTCGGGCAGCAGGCAGCCAAAGCGGTGCAGGCCTGCGATCGTCAGTTCGTGGGCCGTTTCGGCATCGAGAGCGAAAAGGAGCGGGCGGGCAAGGGCGTAGGGCAGCATGCGGTTAGCGTCTTTGGAGGGCCGGGGGGAGAGGGAAGATAACAGTATTCAGGCGGGTTTGTTCAAGGACTGCCATTTGCCGTCGATCAGGGCTTCGAGTGGCTGAAAACGGGATTTGTAGGCCATTTTCGGGCTGTCCTTGATCCAGTAGCCGAGATAAACATAGGGCAGGCCGAGGTGGGCGCATTGGGCGATCTGCCAGAGAATGCCGTAAGTTCCGAGGCTGGCTTCGGGCAGGTCGGGGTCGTAGAAGGTGTAGACGGAAGAAATGCCATCCGGGAGGAGGTCGATGAGGCTCACCATGCGTAAGGGGCTTGGGGCGTTTGTCTTGTCTGTGGGAGCGTGAAATTCGATCAGGCAGGTGTCGACATGGCTTTGCAGGAGGAATTGCGCGTATTGGTTCCGGCTGTCCTGGTCCATGCCGCCGCCGCTGTGCCGGCTTTCCTGGTAACGCTGGTAGAGCGTGTAATGTTCTTCACGAAAGCTCAGGTTGCGTTGCCGGGCGATCAGTTCGTTGTGCTGCTTCAGGGCGCGACGCTGGCTGCGCGAGGGCTGGAAGGCGGCAACGGGCAGGCGAACGGGAATGCAGGCCTGGCAGGTGTCGCATTGGGGGCGGTAGGTAAACAGGCCGCTGCGGCGGAATCCGGCGCGGACGAGCTGGCCATACATCCGGGCGTCGATCAGGTGATTGGGTGCGGCGACTTCTGAACGGGCCGCGCGGTTGGGCAGATAGGAGCAGCCGTAGGGGGCTGTCGTGTAGAACTGAAGCTGCGAGAACGGGGGGGCGTTGAGCTGGCTCATCGGGTGCCTTCTGGCCGAAACAGCCAGCGTGCGCCCTCCTCGGGCCATTGGCCGGGGAGGGTGGGCTCGTCGGCCCACTGGTTGAGGTGGTGGATGAAGCGGGTTCTCGGGATTTCACTGGCTCCCAGGGAAGCAAGGTGGGCTGTTTTCATCTGGCAGTCGATCAGCGCATAGCCTTGTTGCTGAAGAAATCGGCACAGATGCGCGAGCGCGATTTTTGAGGCATTGCTTTCCCGGGAAAACATCGATTCGCCATAAAACACCCGACCGAGTGCTACGCCGTAGAGGCCGCCGGTCAGCTCGCCGTTTCGCCAGGTTTCAACGGAATGGGCATGGCCCAGCTCGTGCAGCCGGGTGTAGGCAAGCTGCATGGCATCGCTGATCCAGGTACCGGCTTGTCCGTCGCGCGGGGCGGCGCATTCGGCCATGACCTGTGGAAAGG
>CAZFPI010000181.1:0-1564 GCA_964521075.1 uncultured Sterolibacterium sp. | reverse complement strand
TCGGCAGCCCGTGAAACCTGCTGAAGGCTGAACGCCGTAGTCTCGGGCTGTCGGCTCCAGAAGGTCAGGCTGACAATGGGCACATCATCAATACCTTTGGGCTTGATGACAGGTTCGAGCACACCCAGTTGCGGCGAGAGCCAGTCCCGATGTGAATGAATGGTGTCATAGAGCCGCACCAGTGCCTGCGTCGGGTCTTCCCCCACCTTGAACTGCACCGTCAGCACCGCCATGCCAGGCCGGGACACCGAATACACATGGTCGAGCCCGGCAATACGCGACAGCACCTGCTCGGCCGGACGCGCCACCAGCGACTCGACATCCCGCGCCGAAGCCCCGGGAAACGGCACCATGACATTGGCCATGGTCACATTGATCTGCGGCTCCTCCTCGCGTGGTGTCACCAGCACGGCAAAAATGCCCAGCAGCAAGGCGACCAGCGCGATGAGCGGCGTCATCGAATGACGCTGAAAAGTGGCGGCAATACGACCGGAAGGGCCCATGGATGATCGAGAAACGAAAAATAATGAAGAAAATTACCTGGGACGGCTCAGGATGAAACCGGCCCGAACGGGATCAAGCGCAATGCGCTCGCCAGGCTGAACACCTGCCAGCACTTCGACACCACCACCGGCCACGGCTTCTCCCAGACGAACCTGCCGCAGCCTCGGAAAATCCTTGGCATCCAGCACATACACCCCGGTCAGCTCGCCACGGCGCAAGATGGCCTCCGGAGGCAACACCAGCCTGCCCACCTTGCCCGTGATGAAATGAGCACGGGCAAATGCCCCTGGCACGACCGCCGCTCCATCTGCATCATCAAGATACAAACGCACCGTCACCGCATGGCTGACGGCATCGGCCGTCGGCAACACCTCGACACGGCTCACCGCCAGCCACTTCCCGCTGCCTGGCAACTCCACCCGCCCCTGCAGAGCCTGACGCACCTCGGCCAACCGGTATTGCGGAATGCTCGCCACAACACGCAAACTCTTCGGATCAAACAGCATCAGCAATGGCCGCCCGGGGCTGGCCATCTCGCCCGCCTGCGCCAGGCGTTCCGCGACGACCCCGGAAAAAGGGGCTGTGATGACCCCATGGCTATTCGACGCGCCCGCCTGCGCCACCTGTGCTGCCGCCGTCTTGTCCTCCGCCACGGCCCGGTCGAGTGCTGCCTGGCTCAGAAACTTCTGCTCCACCAGACTGCGTACCCGGGCCAGATTCGCCCGGGCATTGGCCGACTGCGCCTGGGCCGCGGCCAATGCCTGGCCGGATTCACGCGCATCGATACGCGCCAGCACCGCCCCCGCGCGAACAACATCCCCCGCCTCGACCCGCAACTCGTTGATTCGTCCCATGGTCTGCGCCGCCAGCGTCGCCCGGCGTACCGCCTCGACAACCGCCTCGGCCGCCCAGGTCTGATCCACCTCCCGCATCTCCACCACGACCGAAGCCAGACCGCGCCCCTCCGCCGGCAAACCCGCCCCGCCCTGCGCGAGTGCCGCACCAAAAGCCCCGAACACGCCCGACGCCCCCAGCACCGCCACAAGCAGCGCGCGAGAAC
>CAZFPI010000180.1:0-1593 GCA_964521075.1 uncultured Sterolibacterium sp. | reverse complement strand
GCAGCGTCGGGCGCAACGATAGCTTCTTCGATCTGGGCGGCCATTCTTTGCTGGCAACACAGCTCGCCGCACGAATCCGGCACGAGACGGGACATGACATCCCGCTGCGTGTTTTCTTCGAGCACCCGGAGCTCGCGGCACTGGCCCGGCAGCTGCAAGCCAGCGGACTGGGGATGACGCCCGCAGGCAGTGCTTCCGCCCGGGCCATCCCCCACGCCGACCGCAGCCAGCCGCTGCCGCTGTCCTGGACGCAGCAACGCCTGTGGTTCCTCGACCAGCTCGAAGGCCAGAGCAGTGCCTATCACATCACCGGCGCGCTCCGCCTGAAGGGGCAGCTCGACACCCTGGCCTTGCAAGCCGCCTTCGATACATTGCTTGCGCGTCACGAAAACCTGCGTACCCGCTTCCTCACCGAGGCTGGCGAAGGGCGTCAGTGCATCGACGAATCCGCACGCTTCAGGCTGCGTCACGTCGAACTGACGGGTCTGCCCAGAAAACAACGCCAGCGCGAAATCGCTCAACGGCTGGCGGATGAAGCCGCCGCCCCCTTCGATCTGGCGCGAGGCCCGCTCATCCGGGGCTTGCTCCTGAAGGCCGCACGCGACGAGCATGTGCTGTGTCTGGCCATGCACCACATCATTTCGGACGGCTGGTCGATGGGCGTGCTGGTGCGCGAATTCGCCGCGATCTACCACGCCCGCCTCCGGGGAGAAGATGCCTCCATACTGCCAGCACTCCCCCTGCAATACGCCGATTACGCCCTCTGGCAACGCGGGCAGATCTGCGGGGAAGCATTGCAGGCCCAGCTCGATTTCTGGCGCGGGCAACTTGTCGGCGCGCCCGTGCTGCTGGAGCTGCCCACCGACCACCCCCGCCCCGCGCAGCAAAGCTATGCCGGAGCCAGCCTCCCCCTTGCCCTGCCCGCCGCCTTGAGTGCCCGTCTGCACGCCACGGCCCGCCGCCACGGACTCACGCTGTTCATGCTGATGTACGCCGGTTTCGCCTTGCTGCTCTCCCGCCTGTCCAATCAAAACGACATCGTCATCGGAACACCCGTCGCCAACCGCCCGCGCCAGGAGCTCGAAGGCCTCATCGGTTTCTTTGCCAACACCCTGGCCTTGCGGATCGAACTCGACCCGGCAGAATCGCTGCGCGAGCTTCTTGCGCGCATCAAGACCCGCACGCTCGATGCCCTGGCTCACCAGGAAACGCCCTTCGAGCAGGTCACCGACGCGCTCAACCCCCCGCGCAGCCTCGCACACAGCCCGGTTTTCCAGGTCATGCTGACCTTGCAAAACACACCACAAAGCGATTTCGAGCTCCCGGGCCTCCATCTATCCACGGAAGACATTGCCGTCCAGAGCACCCCCTTCGACCTCTCGCTCACCCTGCACGACACCCGCGATGGCATCGCAGGCGAGCTGCGTTACGCGCGCGACCTCTTCGAGCCTGCCACCCTCACGCGCTGGCTTGGGCACTTTGAAACCCTGCTCTCGAACATGGCCGATGCCGACGACAGCCGCCCCGTCGCGCAACTGCCCATCCTCACCCCCGAAGAACGTCACCACCTCCTTGCCACCCTCAACGCCTTCG
>CAZFPI010000179.1:0-1658 GCA_964521075.1 uncultured Sterolibacterium sp. | reverse complement strand
CCAGCGTCAGCACCCCCAAAGACAAAGCCAGCATGCGCGAAAACCGCTCCAGCGGTTCAGCCAGGAGCGACTCTTCCCCCGCCACGACGAGCCGCAAAGGCGGAGCCCCGGCATCCGGAAGCCGCAAGGTACGCATCACCCCGAGCAGCCGATGGCCCTGCCTGTCGATCAGGCCCAGCACCTGGTCACCTTGCGACACCAGCTTGTCTGCCGGCGTGGGCAACACCTGATCCCACAAGGAACGCGAGCGGAAAATGGCCAGATGCGGCGCATCCCCCAGGCGATCTATCTGCCAGTAAAGCCCGGACAAAGGGCGGGAAAACCGGGGGTCTATCGCGGCAGACGCCAAAACCACCCCCCCCCCGGGCGACCAATCGACGATGCCGCTCAAGTGATCGAGTTCGCTAACCAGCTGCGCTTGCAACTGGCGAGTAATGTGCTCGACGAACAAAGCCCGCAAACCCCAGCCCGCCACGGCAATCGCCAGCACCATCCAGACCAGCGAACCCAGCAGCAGGCGCAGGCGTAAAGACCTGCCAGCACCGGCCTCACTCCTCACGCCCGCTCCTCACGCCCGCCATCCGGTATCCCAGCCCGCGCACTGTCTCGATACTGCCCTCCGGCAGCTTGCGTCGCAACCGGCCAACAAAGACCTCGATGGTATTTGAATCACGATCGCCATCCTGCGGATAAAGATGCCCGGTCAGTTCAGCGCGCGAAAGCACCTCCCCCTGACGCTGCATCAACAAAGACAAAAGCTTGAACTCATGGCTGGTCAACAACACCGGCTGACCATCCACAGACACCCGCGCCTGACGGGTATCCAGCAGGATGCGGTCACACTGCCACTGCGAAGTGGCATGCTCCCCCAGGCGGCCACGACGTAGCAAGGCACGCAAGCGCGCCAGCAACTCCTCCATCTGAAAAGGCTTGGCCAGATAATCGTCCGCCCCGGCGTCGATACCTGCCACCTTGTCCTGCCAGTCATCGCGCGCCGTCAGGATCAGCACCGGCATGTTGTGCCCCGCCGCCCGCCAGCGGCGCAAAACAGAAAGCCCGTCGAGCCCCGGCAGCCCCAGATCGAGCACCACGGCATCGTATTCCTCCACCGCCCCCTGATATTCCGCTCCCAGCCCGTCGGATGCGCCATCCACGGTATAACCCGCCTGCGTGACGGCCTGTATCAGCTGCGCGGAAAGCGTAGGCTCATCCTCGACCACCAGAATTCGCATCAATGCTCCCTGCGTTTAACACCCAGCACCCGGCCATTCGAAGCATCGACCTTGAGCTTGACGACACGGCCATCCGGCTGCAAGAGGCGGATTTTATACACGAACCGCCCCCCCTCCTGCCGTGTCCCGGCCTCATGCGCGTCTTCATGAGCGAACTCGACATGGAGCACCTGCCCCTGATAACCATGCTCGACCTCGGCCAGAATCTCGTGCAGATGCATTACCCGGCCGCGCTCCAGAGCTTCCCGCGCCTCCTCATGGTCATGTGGCACCATCGTCGGGGTCGGGGTCTGGGCCTGCGCCTGCAAAACCGTGAGCAGGAGAGCCCAACCCAAACGCCACACCCGCGAGCCAAAACCAGCCAGGGTACGCATATCAACCTCCCCAATCCCCGATAAAAATCAAAACCAGACGCCACTTTATACC
>CAZFPI010000178.1:0-1671 GCA_964521075.1 uncultured Sterolibacterium sp. | reverse complement strand
TCAGGGATAAACGGCGGCGGCGTTGCCCCTGGCGCAGGGTGTAGGCAATGATCTGGTCGGCCAGATGAATGTGCCGCTGCCGGGCAGCAGGAGAGGCAGGCGCGGAAGGGGCGGTGTTCCTGCCAAAAAGCGGGAGTTGTTCAAAAGCCATGGAGTGTCCTGCCCGGCGATGGGTGATGCGCTATGGGGCCACCTTCGGGTTTGCCGCCGGATACAGATGCGGGCTGATACGGGCCATTTCTTCCTCGATCCAGGCTTCGGCGCGGGCATTGACGGCCGAGGCCTTCAGCCCCGCCGTTTCGATCAGCGGGCCGATGCTGACCGTCACCGTGCCAGAGGATTTGAAAAAGGCATTGCGCCCCCAGTATTCTCCGGAATTGAGGGCGACAGGCAACACGGGCGCGCCCGCCTCGACAGCCAGCATGGCCCCGCCCGCCTTGTAGGATTGACGCTGCCCCGGCAGGCTTCGCGTCCCCTCCGGGAAAATGACAACGGAGTAACCCTGAGCCAGGCGAAGACGCCCCTGACGCACCAGATCACGCAGGGCTTCACGGCCTGCCTTGCGGTCGACGGCGATCATGGGAATGACGGCGAGTGCCCAGCCGAAAAAGGGAAGCTGCCAGCGCAGTTCTTTCTTCCAGACAAAAAGGGAGAGAGGGAATATCTGCTGCAGGACAACGGTTTCCCAGGCAGACTGGTGCTTGGCCAGGATGACAACAGGACGATCCGGAATGTGTTCGCGCCCAAGAACGCGGTAATCGATGCCTTGCAAGTACCGGATGAGCCAGCAGGTCATCGCGACCCAGGGAACGGCAGAGTAACGACGCCAGCGGTGCGGCAAGGGAAAGCAGAACAGCATCAGCAAGGCATAGGGCGGCGTCACCAGCAGCATCACCAGCAGGAAGACGAAAGAGCGCAGAACGTTCATGCCCTGGATCAGGCGGTGAGCTGCGCGACAGCCGCCGAAAGGTCGGCAAAGACCTGCGTTCCGGGCGGAAGCTCCGGGTCGTTCACTGTTTTCTTGCCCTTGCCCGTCAGAACGAGGATCGGCCGGGCATCGACCGCCACGGCGGCTTGCAAGTCGCGCAGGGCATCGCCGATGACGGGTACGCCCTTCATCTCGACATTGAAGCGGGATGCAATCTCTTGCAGCATGCCGGGCCGGGGCTTGCGGCATTGGCACTCATCAGTTTGCGTGTGTGGACAGAAAAAAATCGCGTCGATACGCGCACCTTCCTGTGCTGCTGCCTTCGTCATTTTTTCATGGATGCTGTTGAGCGTATCCATCTCGAACAGGCCACGGCCAACGCCGGATTGATTGGTCGCCACGACAACGCGGTAACCCCACTGGTTTAGCCGGGCGATGGCCGCCAGACTGCCGGGAATGGGCCGCCATTCCTCGGGGGACTTGATGTACTGGTCGGAGTCGAAATTGATAACGCCGTCGCGGTCGAGGATGATGAGTTTCATGGCGGAGGAATGTAGTGCAAGACGATAGACCCCGAAGGAAATGCCCCCGGGATGATGAAATGACCAGCGTCACTCTGATACGTCACAACCTTGAAATATCCGCCACCTGGTTCATCAGGGCGGCGAGCTGATTAAGGAGAGCCAGGCGATTTTGCCGGGTCAGAGGCTCCTCGGCCATGACCATGACATCTTCAAAGAAGC
>CAZFPI010000177.1:0-1769 GCA_964521075.1 uncultured Sterolibacterium sp. | reverse complement strand
CCCAGCGTTTCGTCGAATCGCTCGGCCTGACCTTCAACCCCTACACCATCCAGATCGAGCCGCACGACGCCATGGCCGAGCTCTACGACGCCATCGCCCGGGCGAACAGCATCCTGCTGGATGCCGACCGAGACCTGTGGCAGTACATTTCCCTGGGTTATTTCCGCCAGCGTCCCAAGGCGGGGGAAATCGGTTCCAGCACCATGCCGCACAAGGTCAACCCCATCGACTTCGAGAATTCCGAAGGCAATCTTGGGCTGGCCAATGCCGTGTTGCGTCATCTGGCGGAAAAGCTCCCCATCTCCCGGCTGCAACGTGATCTGACCGATTCGACGGTGCTGCGTAACATGGGTGTGGCCTTCGGTTATTCGCTGCTGGCTTACGATTCCACCCTGCGCGGGCTGGGCAAGCTCGAAGCCGATGCCGCACGGATGCTGGCCGATCTGGATGCCTGCTGGGAAGTGCTGGCTGAGCCGGTACAAACGGTGATGCGGCGATATGGCGTGGAAAATCCCTACGAAAAGCTCAAGGATCTGACGCGTGGCAAAGGCATCACCCGCGAGGGGCTGCACGATTTCATCCGTACACTGGAAATTCCCGAAGCAGAAAAAACGCGCCTGCTGGCCATGACTCCGGCGAATTATCTGGGCAAGGCCATCGAGCTGGCGAAGCGGGTCTGAGGGCGGCGAACATGGCTTTTGCAGATAATCTCAAGCAGTTGCCCAAAATTTCGCATCTGGCCGCCATGCAGTTGGTCAATGCGGAAGGCCAGGTGCTGGCAACGATCGAAAACAAGGCGGGGCAGGCAGGCTCGCTGAGCGTGTACAACCACATCGGCCAGCTTTACGGCGCGATCACGCCCGAGGCTGCGAAGAAAGGGCTGGAGCTGTACGCCGAACACACGGAAGACGCCCGCCAGAATCCCGGCAAGCACCCGAACATCGACCGCTTGATTCAACTGATCGAAGCTTCGCAGACTTTGCGGGTCAAGCATGTGTTTGCGACGGGGGAGTAGGGCGGCAGGCCGGTTTTTCGCGTGAAGCAAAAAAGGGCAGCCTGAACCGCTGCCCTTTTTCATTGGCCCCATTGGCCCCATTGGTCCCATTGGCCCTTGTCCGGTCTTTATTGATCCGGCCCGCAAATGTATGAAGTCGTCACCCCGGCGAACGCCGGGGCCCAGGGGAAGCATATCCGTTACTGGATTCCGGCGTTCGCCGGAATGACGAAAACTTTAGACTTCATCGTGCCGGATCAATGGACGATCAGCGGCACGATCAGCAAGGCCACGAGGTTGATGATCTTGATGAGCGGATTCACGGCGGGCCCGGCGGTGTCCTTGTAAGGGTCGCCCACTGTGTCGCCCGTCACTGCTGCCTTATGGGCTTCCGAGCCTTTGCCGCCGTAGTGGCCGTCCTCGATGTATTTTTTGGCGTTGTCCCAGGCACCGCCGCCGGTGGTCATGGAAATGGCGACAAAAAGCCCGGTGATGATGGCCCCGACGAGCAGCCCGCCCAGGGCTTGCGGGCCCAGCAGGAGGCCGACGGCGATGGGGACGGCGATGGGCAGAATGGAGGGAATCATCATCTCCCGGATGGCGGCGGCAGTCAGCATGTCGACAGCGCGTGAATAATCCGGTTTGGCCGTGCCTTCCATGATGCCCGGAATTTCCTTGAACTGGCGGCGGACTTCCATCACGACGGCTCCGGCGGAGCGTCCCACGGCTTCCATGGCCATGGCGGCGAAAAGATAGGGAATCAGGCCGCCGATGA
>CAZFPI010000176.1:0-1865 GCA_964521075.1 uncultured Sterolibacterium sp. | reverse complement strand
CACCGTTGGGGAGGAAGGTGGCGTACTTGTCCCGGATGTAGGCCTGGACGGCGTTGCCAAACGCTGCCATGTGCTGTGCTGCCGCCGTGGTTCGTACGCGCTGCATGTGGTTGTCCAGCAGCATGGCAGCACCGAGTGTGAGCGAGCCCATGATGCCGATGGCCACGAGGATTTCAAGCAGGGTGGCCCCCGTCTGGCGCAGATGCCGGTGCACAGAGGAGGGGATTCGGGACGGAGACATGATTGGGCCTTCTCGAAAGGGGTTCAGTTGCCGACGATGACCAAGGCCCCCTCGGGAATCTGGGCCGGAAAAGAGGTGTAGCGCGTACCTGTGGTTGTGTAGGGCGGTGTGTCGAGTTCGAACTGTGTTTTGATGTAGGCTCCCTGGCGGATACCGATCATCAGGCTGCTCCCTTGATAATTGGCGACGGCATCGAGAGTGCCGGCGGGCAACTTGCTGGCGGGAATGCTGGAATAGGTGTAGAGGCGGCCAGCTTCGATGGTGTTTTTCCAGAGGCTGACGGGCAGGGTATCCGTGGTTTTCATGACTGTGTAACCCAGCGGGGCATAGCCGTTGGGGCGGTTGGGTGGGTTTGGCGCAGTCAGGACAGCATCCGGAATGATGCCGTTGGCGGTTTGAAAATTGTCGTTCTGGTAAGCGACGAGTGCCCGATGATAGGCCCAGAAATTGGCGGCATGGCTCTCTGCCTGGGTGGTTCGCAGGAAGTCGGCTTCCTGTGGCTGGGTAGTTGCCATCCACAGGCCGAGCAGCGCGGCAGCCAGGGCGACGAGAGCCAGTGGATACATGGTTGAACTCAGCCTTTCATCATCATCTGGTTCAACTGTAGCATGACGTCGTTTTCAATTTGGTCGAAACGACGCTGGCGGATGGTATTTCGCACACCTTTGGAGGCATATTCCCGGGGATTGTCGCCATCGCCAACCCAGAGAAATTGCAGTTTTGGCCGTTTGACACCAACGGCATCGGTTTCCAGGCGTTGGTGCAGCACAGCGGTCAGGCCATTGGCCAGCAGGCTGGCGACGTCTTCCGAGTCGCCGGCGGCAGAATTCGCCAGGGAATAGATGCGTTCGATTGCCAGGGTAACGCTGCCGGCATGGGTCGTGCAGATGACCAGGCGGCCATTGATGGATGCGCGCAATGCTTCGGTGGCGGCTTCTCCGTCGCGGACTTCACCCAGGAAAATGACCGAGGGTGACCATCGGGCGGCCTTGCGGATTTCATCACCGAAACCGCCCTGTTCAACCCAGGTCTGGTAGCAGATACCATGACCGTGATGTCCTTCCAGTGGCATTTCGGGTGGGTCTTCGACAGTAATGCCAACGCCACCATATTTGGACAGACGAGCCGTCAGCAGGCTGGATGCCGTGGTGGTTTTGCCCTGACCGAAGGCTCCTGCAACGACGACCAGCCCGGTCAGTTCCGGGGTCAGGAGCTTGTCGATGTGGCGTGGGTGGATTCCCAGGGTTGCCAGTTCGGGGACTTTGGGTGGGAAACGACGCAGAACGTAGATGGTCTCGGCAATGCTGACCAGCATCGAAACGCGATAGGAGATGCCATCGTCGCGCACCGTGAATTCGCTGCGCCGGGTATCTGTGTGGATGGCTTCACATTTTCCGCGCAGGCTGTCCAGTGCCTCGATGTATTGCGGCGGTGCCGGGTGAGGGTCGATGGTTTGCGGAATTCCGGCGAAGAAATGACCGGATTCGCCAAGGTAGATGGCGAAAAACTCGAGCTCACTGAGTCTGACCATGCCGGGAATGGAGGAGTGTGCTGGGAGCGGAGCCCCCCCGGGGTGAGCGTGTCACCCTTCGGGAGGTCTGAAGCCGACGGGCAGGTTAGTTGA
>CAZFPI010000175.1:0-1978 GCA_964521075.1 uncultured Sterolibacterium sp. | reverse complement strand
GCAGGGCTCCACTTATCTCCGTGGAAATTCTGTCCAAACAGTCGGGGCCAGCTCTTTCCGGGCAGCCGGTTTGACTTCGCAATTGCCCATAGAATGAGGGCCAACCAGAAACGGGCAGTGGTTGCGCTACCCGTTGGGGGCGACGTACCTCACGCCAGGGCAGTGAAATCCAGATCATTGCCGGGCAGTGCGGCCAAAATGCCCCGGATACCGGCAAGTGCCCCGAGGGGAATGCCCACATCTCCTGCGTGTGGAACCTGGGACTCCGTCGGGTTGATCCGGATGATCGGGCACCCCTGCTTGTGTCCGAATTCTCGAACGCTGGGTATGGCGGTGCCAGCCCCGATCTCGATGACCACGGGCCGTTCCGACATCCGCCGCCATGTAGTGAAGCGGGATGACTGGATGCGCGTCCGGCCTTCAGCCCAAGACCAATCGCCGAACATCAGAATGGCTGGCCGGGCTAGATGACTGCAGTTGACACAGCGGGGCATGTCGCTCTGGATCCGGCAATTCTCTTCATCGATCACCGGATGAAAATCATGTGCTGGCCAGATGGCGTCTGTGCAGGAATCCAGACATTGGAGATGGTGGATTGAGCCGTGACACTCGACGACCTGGCTTTCCGGAAAGCCGCTTTTCTGGAACTGTCCATCGACATTGCTGGTGAAGGCGAAGCCACCGCGCGGCATTTCGTCCGCCATGGATTTCAGCAAGTGGAAGCCTGCGTGAGGCTCAGTGGCGCGGTACAGATTCAGCCTGTGGCCATAAAACCCCCAAGCTAATGTCGGATCCCTTTCGAAGGTTGCTGGCGAGGCGATCTCCTCGAAACGGATCTTCGACCGACTGAGTGCGGGATAGGCTTGCCAGAAGCCGCTCACGCCCCGAAAGTCGGGCAGGCCAGAATCCACGCCCATGCCAGCACCGGCTGTAATGATCAGGCTATCGGCCTGGTCGATCAGGTGTGCTGCTGCATTGAAACGTTTCGCCAATTCCTCTGCTGAAATCCCTGTCACTCCGACTCCCCTGTGCGTGCCTGTCGAGGTGGCCGCGACAAGGTCGCCCCGCATCCAAAAATACCCAGGGGCTTTAGCAGCCTGTCATGCGTGCGACGAACGTCAAGTGTAAAGCAAATTCATTTGCCGAACGATACGAGATACGGTAGATGAACGGTTTCAGTTCGGCAGCACTACTTGGCCTGCGACCTCGTGCCGGAAGGTATCGTGGTGCTGGCGATTCAGCATCAGGTGCGAGCATCGAAACCCTGATCGCGGCCCCGCCTATTGCCGATCACGCCCGCTGCCTTGCTCTTCCTTGCAGGCACACTACACCTCGCATGCCGCGTCGTCGCGCCTGACCAGACCACCGGAAAAACGCAGACTCGACGGTTTCCAGCTGCGGTTTCTGGGTTCATTGGACAGACACGGTTGTGCCGCGCGAGAATGCGGATTCCCTATGCGGATTGCCGAAGGAGACTGTTCATGATGATCGACAACGACAACGACCTGCGCCGTATCCTGAAGGATTGCCGCGTCATTGCCATGGTGGGGCTGTCCTCGAACGAGGCTCGGCCGAGCAATGAGGTGGCCCGTTATCTCATGGCGCGGGGGTATACCGTCATTCCGGTTAATCCCGTCGAGCGCGAAATTCTTGGGCAGCCCTGCTACGCCAGGCTTGCGGATATTCCGCAAAAAGTCGATATCGTCGACTGCTTTCGCAAGTCCGAAGATATCCCTCCCATCGCCCGGGAGGCTATTACCATTGGTGCGAAGGTGCTCTGGATGCAGTTGCACGTCATCAACGGGGAGGCGGCAAAGCTTGCCAGCGATGCCGGGCTGGAGGTGGTGATGAACCGTTGCCCGAAGATTGAGTACGGGCGATTGATGGTCGGCTGATCGCTCGGTGTCCGGGATGTCCGGGAGGCTTAACGTGAAAGAGACGGCTCCCAAGGCGACCGAGAACCTGACCAGTGAAGGTC
>CAZFPI010000174.1:0-2002 GCA_964521075.1 uncultured Sterolibacterium sp. | reverse complement strand
CACCGCCTGGCGTCGCATGGACAACCAGGCCAGACAAAACTATGCCGACCTGTTCATCCAGTCGGACAATCAAAACCAGAAGCAGACTTCGCAGGAGTTCCAGATCATCGGGAGCACGCTCGACAAGCGCGTCGAATATGTCGCCGGGCTGTTCTGGTTCGACGAACACGGCGAAGAACAGGTGAGCTCGACCTTCAGTGCTTCCAGCGTGGATGCCTGGCGCGTAGTGGCCAGTTCCAGATCAACGGCTCTCTACGGCCAGGCGAGCTGGAAGCCTGCCATGCTGGAGGACCGCCTGCGCCTGACGCTGGGGCTGCGTGAAACGCAGGATGAACGTGCCGCGACGAAGTATTTTCTCGTCAGCAATTTCTTCCCCTCCTCCAACGGGACTGTCGTTCCCGCCAGCAAACGTTTCCAGAAATTCACGCCCACATACACGGCGGATTACGCGCTGACGGATGACATCAACCTCTACGCCAGATTCGCCTATGGTTACCGCGCAGGCGGGTTCAATACACGCAGCCCCCACACCAGCTTTGGCAATGGCTTTGGCGAAGAAGACGTGCGCTCGACAGAAGCGGGCTTCAAGAGCGACCTGTTCGGAAAGCGGGGCCGTCTGAATGTGGCACTTTTCAATAACCAGTACGCCAACCTGCAGGTCGACCAGGTACGCAGCCCCTCGTTTTTTACCGACACACTGAATGCTGGCCGCGCGCGCATTCGTGGAGCAGAGTTTGAGCTGACAGCCCTGCTGGGCCGCGACATCACTGCCCGGCTGTTCCATACCTGGCTGGATGCCCGCTATGGCTCCTATATCGACAACGGCGTTGACCTGGCGGACGTCAAGCATGTGCCACTGGCTCCGCGTAGACAAGGAGGGCTGGGGCTGCGCTACGAGAGCGAACGCACCCCTCAGGGAAAATGGTCGGCGGATATCGATTATCAGTGGCAGAGCGCGTATTACACCAACCCCAATCCGGAAACACTGACAGCAGGTTTTGGCCTCTGGAACACGCGGCTGCAATGGGCTGGGATTCGCCTGCCGCAAGGCCAGTTGCGTATCGCCGTGTGGGGAAAAAATCTGGCCAACAAAGTGTATCGGCTGGCCAATACCAATCTCGGCGGCATGACAGCGCAATTCGGCACGCCGCGCACGGCAGGCATCGATGTAATCTACAGTTTCTGATGGCAGCGCACAAAAGCACACGACAAAGAAAGATAGGGCTGGCCCTGGGCAGCGGTTCAGCGCGGGGATGGGCGCATATCGGCGTTTTACGCGCACTGGCCGAACACGGCGTTTATCCGGACATCATTTGTGGCACATCCATCGGCGCGCTCGTCGGCGCAGCCTATGCAGCGGACGAACTCGACCCGCTGGAAAACTGGGTGCGCGAGATGAGCATGGGCGATATGCTCAGGCTGGTCGACGTGAGCTTGTCGACCGGTTTACTCAAGGGCAAACGTCTGGTGCGCTACCTGCGTGAAAATTTCAGCGATCGCCCCATCGAATCGCTACCTCTGCCCTTCGCCGCTGTGGCGACCGACCTGACAACGGGAGCCGAAGTCTGGATGCGGCAAGGCTCGATGATGGACGCCGTGCGCGCCTCGATCGCCTTGCCGGGGATATTCACCCCCGTCTTTCACGAGGGGCGGTTGCTGACGGATGGTGGCCTCGTCAACCCGGTTCCGGTATCTCTCGCACGCGCGATGGGCGCGGACATCGTCATCGCCGTGGATCTGAACAGCGATATGCTCGGACGCCATCTCCAGGGACAAAACGATGAATCCGAACAAACAGCCCTGGCAGGTGACAAGGGCGAGACATCTGACGTGACGCCAGGATTGATGCAACGGCTTCAGTCCGGGTGGGCGAGCCTGATGCCACAGCAACAACAGAAGGAAAACGACAGCACGTCAAAAATGCCCTCCCTGTTTGCCGTACTGGCCTCCAGCCTGAACATCATGCAGGTACGGATCACCCGAAGCCGCATGGCAGGCGACC
>CAZFPI010000173.1:0-2008 GCA_964521075.1 uncultured Sterolibacterium sp. | reverse complement strand
CACCGCCTGGCGTCGCATGGACAACCAGGCCAGACAAAACTATGCCGACCTGTTCGTTCAGTCGGACAATCAGAACCAGAAACAGACTTCACAGGAGCTCCAGATCATCGGGAGTGCTCTCGACAAACGCATCGAATATGTCGCCGGGCTGTTCTGGTTCGACGAACGTAGCGAAGAACAAGTGAGCTCGACCTTCAGTGCTTCCAGCGTGGACGCCTGGCGCGTGGTGGCCAATTCCAGATCGACGGCTCTCTACGGCCAGGCGAGCTGGAAGCCTGCCTTGCTGGCGGATCGCCTGCGCCTGACGCTGGGGCTGCGTGAAACGCAGGATGAGCGCGCTGCGACAAAGTATTTTCTCGTCAGCAATTTTTATCCCGCCTCCAACGGAACAATCATCCCCGCCAGCAAACGTTTCCAGAAATACACGCCAACATACACGGCGGATTACGCGCTGACGGATGACATCAATCTCTACGCCAGACTCGCCTATGGTTACCGCGCAGGCGGGTTCAATACACGCAGCGCCTACACCGGCTTTGGCAATGGCTTTGGGCAAGAAGACGTGCGCTCGACCGAAGCGGGCTTCAAGAGCGACCTGTTCGGAAAGCGGGGCCGTCTGAATGTGGCACTTTTCAATAACCAGTACGCCAACCTGCAGGTCGACCAGGTACGCAGCCCCTCGTTTTTTACCGACACACTGAATGCTGGCCGCGCGCGCATTCGTGGAGCAGAGTTTGAGCTGACAGCCCTGCTGGGCCGCGACATCACTGCCCGGCTGTTCCATACCTGGCTGGATGCCCGCTATGGCTCCTATATCGACAACGGCGTTGACCTGGCGGACGTCAAGCATGTGCCACTGGCTCCGCGTAGACAAGGAGGGCTGGGGCTGCGCTACGAGAGCGAACGCACCCCTCAGGGAAAATGGTCGGCGGATATCGATTATCAGTGGCAGAGCGCGTATTACACCAACCCCAATCCGGAAACACTGACAGCAGGTTTTGGCCTCTGGAACACGCGGCTGCAATGGGCTGGGATTCGCCTGCCGCAAGGCCAGTTGCGTATCGCCGTGTGGGGAAAAAATCTGGCCAACAAAGTGTATCGGCTGGCCAATACCAATCTCGGCGGCATGACAGCGCAATTCGGCACGCCGCGCACGGCAGGCATCGATGTAATCTACAGTTTCTGATGGCAGCGCACAAAAGCACACGACAAAGAAAGATAGGGCTGGCCCTGGGCAGCGGTTCAGCGCGGGGATGGGCGCATATCGGCGTTTTACGCGCACTGGCCGAACACGGCGTTTATCCGGACATCATTTGTGGCACATCCATCGGCGCGCTCGTCGGCGCAGCCTATGCAGCGGACGAACTCGACCCGCTGGAAAACTGGGTGCGCGAGATGAGCATGGGCGATATGCTCAGGCTGGTCGACGTGAGCTTGTCGACCGGTTTACTCAAGGGCAAACGTCTGGTGCGCTACCTGCGTGAAAATTTCAGCGATCGCCCCATCGAATCGCTACCTCTGCCCTTCGCCGCTGTGGCGACCGACCTGACAACGGGAGCCGAAGTCTGGATGCGGCAAGGCTCGATGATGGACGCCGTGCGCGCCTCGATCGCCTTGCCGGGGATATTCACCCCCGTCTTTCACGAGGGGCGGCTGCTAACGGACGGCGGCCTCGTCAACCCGGTTCCGGTATCTCTCGCACGCGCGATGGGGGCAGACATCGTCATCGCCGTGGATTTGAACAGCGATTTGCTCGGACGCCATCTCCAGGGGCAAAACGATGAATCCGAACCGACACAAACAGCCCCGGCAGGCAACCAGGGCGAGGCATCTGACGTGACGCCAGGATTAATGCAACGAATTCAGTCCGGGTGGGCGAGCCTGATGCCACAGCAACAACAGAAGGAAGACGACAATCCGTCAAAAATGCCTTCGCTGTTTGCTGTACTGGCATCCAGCCTGAACATCATGCAGGTACGGATCACCCGAAGCCGCATGGCAGGCGACC
>CAZFPI010000172.1:0-2180 GCA_964521075.1 uncultured Sterolibacterium sp. | reverse complement strand
CCACCCCGAATTCTCTTTCATCATCAGGGGTGGCGCCTGTCGCAATGATCGTTAGTCAGGGTGGTCGGGTTGTGCGTTGGGTGAATCGCAACCGTCCGCCTGTTTTTCAATGGCCTGATCGTGGCACTGCGCCAGCCAGTCTTTTGCCCGGCCCTGGCCGGGGATGAGGCAATCCGGTGCGATTTCCACCAGCGGCATGAGCACGAAGGCACGCTCGTGCATGCGGGGGTGGGGGAGGGTCAGTTTTTCGTCGTGACAGATCTGGTCTTCGTACAGCAGCAGGTCGAGATCGAGGGTGCGTGGCGCATTGGGTACGGTGCGCTGACGCCCGAAGCGGGCTTCGATGTCGAACAGGGCAGCAAGAAGCGCGTGTGGCGTCATTTTTCCGGCGTCGGCAATGTCCAGCGCGGCCACGGCATTGATGAAATCGGGCTGGTTTTTCAGGCCAAGCGGTGCGGTTCGGTAAAACGACGAGGGCGTCATCCGGAGCACGCCGGGCAGTTGCGCGAGTTCTTTCAGGGCAGCGCGTACCGTGGCGGTCGGCTCGCCCAGATTCGCGCCGATGGCCACATAAGCCAGGAAACTCACTCGGCGGATTCCGGCGTTGGCGTGTGGCCCGCTTCCGCTTTTTTTCCACGGCTGCGGCTTTTCCGGCGGCGTTTTTTAGTGCCGGAGCTGCCAGAGGCCGGCAGCAGCATGGCCAGACGTTCTTCCCCTTCAACCTCCTGGAAACGGGTCCACCAGTCGGCCAGTTCTTGTGGGGCTTCGCCGCTCTGGACGCGCAGGAGCATGAAATCGTAGGCGGCGCGAAAACGGGGCTGTTCGAGCAGGCGAAGCGGAGTTTTGCCGCTACGTTTATCAAAACGGGGCTGCAAGGCCCAGATTTCCTTGATGTCGCCGCTGATGCGACGGGTAATGGCCAGTTTTTCCGCCTGCTGGTCGAGCACGGCATCCATGGCGTCGAACAGAGCCGGGGTGGGTAATTCTCCCCGAGTCTTGCGTTCTTCCCAGTGGGCCAGCACTTCGTGCCAGAGCAGGGTGGCGAATAGAAAACCGGGCGAAGTCGGTTTCCCCGCACGGACACGCTGATCCGTGTTTTCCAGGGCCAGGATGATGAATTTTTCACCGCCGGGCTGTTCGAGAATGACATCGAGCAGCGGGAGAAGGCCGTGATGCAGCCCTTCATCGCGCAGCCGCCGCAGACATTCGTAAGCATGGCCGGAAAACAGCAGCTTGAGCATTTCGTCGAAGATGCGCGCCGCCGGCACGTTTTCGAGCAGGCTTGCCATTTCGCGGATGGGCGAGCGTGCGGCGGGGTCGATGGATAGCCCCAGCTTGGCAGACAGCCTTACGGCACGCAGCATGCGGACCGGGTCTTCGCGGTAGCGGGTGCGCGGCTCACCGATGATACGCAGCGTTTTTTGCTGGATATCGGCGACGCCGTGGTGGTAATCATGCACTGTCTGGCTGGTGGGGTCGTAATACAGGGCGTTGATGGTGAAATCGCGCCGTGCGGCGTCTTCGGCCTGATTGCCCCAGACATTGTCACGCAACACGCGGCCATGCTCGTCCTTCTGGGTACTGGCGTCGTGTGCTGCGCGGAAGGTGGAGACTTCCAGCGTTTCCGGCCCTTGCATGACATGCACGATCTGAAAACGGCGGCCAATGATGCGGGAACGACGAAACAGCCCACGCACCTGCTCGGGCGTGGCATCCGTGGCGATGTCGTAATCCTTGGGCTGGATGCCGGCAATGAGATCGCGCACTGCTCCCCCCACCACAAAGGCCTTGAATCCCGCATGTTGCAAGGTTTCGCAGGTACGCAGTGCGCCGGGAGACAAGGACTCCCGGGGTATGCCATGGCGTTGGGCGGGAATCAGGGCTGCCGCATCGGGCAAGGGGGAAGGGGCCTCGCCCGCAGCAGGGCGGCGAAATGCGCGGACGGCGCGGTGCAACAGCTTTCGGATCATGAAGGAAGTCGGAGGAGGTCGGCGTTTGCGCGAAAAGCAGCGGCAAGAGAACCCGCAGGGGCGGTAATGATACCGGAAATTGCTTTTTGCTCCGCCGCAAGGCGCGGCTTTGGGCCATTGCGCCGAGTTGTTTGGTATGTTTGGTGTGTTCAGTAGTCGCCCCTGATTTATCAATAACTCATTGATAATATTACGTTAACACCCATTTTT
>CAZFPI010000171.1:0-2509 GCA_964521075.1 uncultured Sterolibacterium sp. | reverse complement strand
TCCATGCCGGCAATCATGCCGATGTGCTGAAGCATTGTGTTCTCGTCCAGCTTCTCCGCCACCTGAACCAGAAGGATGCCCCCTACTGGTACATCGACACCCATGCTGGCGCAGGCCGTTATGCGCTGGATACGGGCTACGCCACCCGGCTCCAGGAATACCGCGACGGCATCGGCCGCCTCTGGGAACGCAACGACCTGCCCGAACCGCTTGCTGATTACGTCGAACTCGTCCGGCGGGTCAACCCCGACGGCCAGTTGCGCCACTACCCAGGCTCCCCGTGGTTTGCCAGCACATTGCTGCGCGAGCAGGACAAACTCAAGCTCTTTGAGCTACATACCAGCGACCACCCCCTGCTGGCGCAAATGTTTCGTCAAGCCGGCAGACGGGTACAAATCCAGCCAGTCGACGGCCACGCTGGCCTCAAGGCCCTCCTGCCGCCACCACCGCGCCGCGCGCTCATACTCATCGACCCTTCCTGGGAAAACAAGCAGGAATACCGCCAGATACTGACCACGCTGCAAGACAGCCTGAAACGTTTTCCCACGGGCATTTACGCTATCTGGTATCCGCAACTCGCCCGCCCGGAATCCCGCCAGCTTCCAGACAAACTCAAGACACTCCCCCTCAAAAGCTGGCTGCACGTCGCCCTCTCCGTCACCGACCCGAATTCATCTGCCCAAGGCATGGCAGGCAGCGGCCTGTTCATCCTCAACCCCCCCTGGACACTCGCTGCCAGCCTGCAGGAAATGATGCCCTGGCTAGTCAAAGTCCTGGGCCAGGATGATCGTGCCAGCCACCTTCTCGAAACCGGAGAAACACCCTCCGCCCCCCCAGGCCGAAAGGCATAGCCCCCCGGAGCCATCATGCAAAAACGCTACGCACTCATCATCGCAATCACCCTGCTGTGCGCCTGCTCGCGCAGCCAGCAGCCCATGGTCGAAGCCGTCAAACCCATGCAACAAACCCTCGAATCCGCCAAAGGGGTCGAAAAAACCCTGCAGCAGGCAGCAGAAAAACAAAAGGCCAGCGAACAATGAGCCGGACACGCGCCATCCTCGACCAGGAACACATTCACCCGAGCATCCGCGACTTCATCGCCGACAACCACGCCGATCTCGTCGGGGAAGTCCGAAGTGCCGTCGAAAAACACCGGATCGTCATCATAGGCATGGCACAAAACCCCTTTCCCAAGCGGGCCCGCCGCTTACTGAATGACAAAGACATCGACCATCAATACCTCGAATACGGCAGTTACCTCTCGCAATGGCGGCGACGCAATGCACTGAAAATGTGGACAGGCTGGCCAACCTTCCCAATGGTCTTCGTCGACGGCATGCTGATCGGCGGCTGCCAGGAGCTTAAAAAATTCATGTCCAGCGGCGAACTGGCAAAAAAGCTGGCCTCACCGCGAATTTAAAAACCCACAGGAGAAAACAAATGGAACGCAGAGAAATGCTCAAAGGTGTCGGTGCTGCCGTAGCGGCAGCCTTTGCAGGCCAGTCCCTGGCGGCAGAAAAAACAGCGACTGGCCAGAGCAGCCACGACCACCACGACCACGCTGCCCACGAACACAGGCACAGCGCGGCGGGCAATCTCCAGCCCCTGATCCAGGCCGCCGCCGATTGCGCGCAAAAAGGCGATCTGTGCCTGGCACATTGCCTCGTACTGCTGGGCGAAGGCGACAAGGCCATGGCAGGCTGCGCCAAATCGGTCAACGAAACCATCGCGTTGTGCCGCGCCCTCGAAACGCTGGGAGGGCAAGGCTCGAAATACGCCGCCAGCCTGGCCAAAGTAGCACTGGATGCCTGCAGGGAATGCGAGATCGAATGCCGCAAGCACGAAAAGAAACATGCCGAATGCAAAGCCTGCGCCGACGCCTGCGCGGCCTGCATCGTGGCCTGCAAAGCGGTTGCCTGAAAACACCCTGATTTACCGCCCCGGCGGAGGTTCCCGATGGACTGGCCTCGGAACCCCGCCAGAACGACAACCCCGGACTAGACAGCGTTTTCCGGGCCCCGGTCATTTCGCACAGATACGGGGGATTAAACTTTTATCTTCCGATTGACGATGAAGCAGGTAGACGTATGATGTAGGTGAAAGGCTGTTCCAACCGCACACACAGGAAGGAGGCGCGCCATGTCAATCTTCGCCCGTTACCAAGGTCGCTACGAGGCATTCCAGGAAGAGGACATGTCCCTCCAGGAATATCTGGATCTGTGCCGCAAGGATTCCGGAGCCTATGCCAGCGTGGCCGAGCGCATGCTGGCGGCCATCGGTGAGCCGGAACTGGTCGACACCCGCCTTGACCCGCGCCTCTCCCGCCTCTTTGCCAACAAGATCATCAAGATCTACCCGGCCTTCCGTGATTTTTACGGCATGGAGGAGGCGATCGAAAGCATCGTCGCCTACATCCGCCACGCAGCGCAGGGGCTGGAAGAAAAGAAACAGGTGCTCTACCTGCTGGGCCCGGTGGGCGGCGGCAAGAGCTCGCTGGCCGAGAAGCTGA
>CAZFPI010000170.1:0-2514 GCA_964521075.1 uncultured Sterolibacterium sp. | reverse complement strand
CTGAAAGAAAAGATCTTGAGCGTCGGCACCAAGAGCAGCTTGAGCGCATTCGTCGTCGTCGCCACGCCCTGCCGCCTGCTCGATCACGCCCAGCAGGAAAGCGTTTCCCTTTCCCAGATCGAAATGCTCGTCCTCGACGAAGCCGACCGCATGCTGGACATGGGCTTCATCCCTGACATCAAACGCATCCTCTCGCTGCTGCCCAAGGAACGCCAAAGCCTGCTCTTCTCCGCCACCTTCTCGGAAGAAATCCGCAAGCTGGCCGATACGATGCTGAAGTCGCCCCAGCTCATCGAAGTGGCGCGCCGCAACACCGTCTCCGAAACCATCAGCCACCGCGTCTATCCGGTCAGCCAGGGGCACAAACGCCACCTGCTCGTCCACCTGCTGCGCCAGCAGGAATTGCGACAAGTCCTCGTTTTCGTGGGCACAAAATTCGGCGCCAGCCGCCTTTCCCACTACCTGCAACGCCAAGGCATCGAAGCCGATGCCATCCATGGCGACAAATCCCAGCTGCAGCGTACCGAAGCCCTCGAAGCCTTCAAGACTGGCCGAACCCGTGTACTCGTAGCGACCGACGTCGCCGCACGCGGCCTCGACATCGACGATCTTCCCCACGTCATCAACTACGAACTGCCCCACGTTGCGGAAGATTACGTCCATCGCATCGGCCGCACCGGCCGGGCCGGCAAAAAGGGCCACGCCATCTCGCTGGTCAGCCCGGAAGAAAAACAGCATCTGGCCGAAATCGAAAAGCTCATCAAAATCAAGATCGAGCAAGTCAGCGCCCCGGGGTTCGAGCTGCCCGCCGATGCCCACCTCGACGAGGAAGACGACCACGTCAGAGGACGCCGGAACCAGAATCATGACCGCCGCGAATACCTCCAGGAACGCTCCCGCCAGGCCGACCGCGAGCGCGCACAAGAAACGCTCTCCCGTGGCCGGCGTACCAGCAACGCCCCTGCCGGCCCGACGCATGACCCGCGCCTGCCCAAGCTCGATTTTGACCCTTACAAGCCTTACGAATCACGCCCGGGCAGTACCCCCTCCCGCCCCGTCAGCGAAAAACAATCTCCCCGCCGATCACAACGCCCAGTTGCCGCCCTGCTTGGTGGCTTAGGTAAAAAGCCCCTTCCCTGATCTCCCGAACGAGCGCAGCACATCATGATTGACTTCGATGTCCTGATTCTTGGCAGCGGTTTGGCCGGCCAATCCCTGGCCCTGCGTCTGGCGGACAAACTCCGCGTTGCCATCCTCACCAAGAAAACTCTCGAAGACTCAGCCTCCGGCTGGGCTCAGGGCGGCATTGCCGCCGTCCTCGACGCCGCCGACTCGATCGAAGCCCACATCCAGGACACCTGCACCGCAGGGGCGGGCCTGTGTGACCCTGCCGCCACCCGTTATGTCGTCGAACACGGCCGCAATGCCATTGAATGGCTCATCCGCCAGGGCGTCCACTTCACCCGTGACACCTCCGCCGAGCTGGGCTACCACCTGACGCGCGAAGGCGGCCACAGCCACCGCCGCATCATCCACGTCGACGACGCCACCGGCGCAGCCGTTCAGGAAACGCTCACCGACCGGGTCCGCCACCACCCCAGCATCCAGATATTCGAGCACCACATCGGGATCGACCTCATCACCGGCAGCAAACTCGGCCAGCCCGCGCTGGGCTGCCTGGGGGCCTATGTTTTCGATATCCGGAATGATCGCGTCCTCACCTTCCGCGCCCCTCATACCGTGCTGGCCACTGGCGGGGCCGGAAAGGTTTATCTCTACACCACCAATCCGGACACCTCCACCGGCGATGGCATCGCCATGGCCTGGCGTGCCGGTTGCCGGGTGGCCGACATGGAATTTGTCCAGTTCCATCCCACCTGCCTGTATCACCCGGAAGCCAAATCCTTCCTCATCTCCGAAGCCGTGCGAGGCGAAGGCGGCCTACTCCGGCTGGCCGATGGCCGCCGCTTCATGCCCGACCACGACCCCCGCGCCGAACTTGCCCCCCGCGACATCGTCGCCCGCGCCATCGACTTCGAAATCAAGAAACACGGCCTTGATTGCGTCTTTCTCGACATCACCCACAAACCTGCCGATTTCGTCCGCGAGCACTTCCCCAACATCCACGCCCGCTGCCTGGAACTGGGCATCGACATGACGCAGGACCCGATTCCCGTCGTGCCGGCGGCCCACTTCACCTGCGGTGGCGTGCTCACCGATCTCCATGCCCGGACGGACATCCCCGGTCTTTATGCCATTGGCGAGACGGCCGCCAGCGGCCTGCACGGCGCAAACCGGCTGGCCAGCAACTCCCTGCTCGAATGCCTTGTCTTTTCCGAAGCCGCCGCAGCCGACATCCTCGCCACCCCGCCTCGTACCCTGCCTGACCTGCCCTGCTGGGATGAAAGCCGCGTGACGGATGCCGACGAAGAAATCGTCATCTCGCACAACTGGGACGAACTACGCCGCTTCATGTGGGACTCCGTCGGCATCGTTCGCACCAACAAACGACTG
>CAZFPI010000169.1:0-2590 GCA_964521075.1 uncultured Sterolibacterium sp. | reverse complement strand
CGCGAGATTATAAATAGCCCTCAATTTTGTTCAAGTATTCATTGTGGTTTTGACTAAAAAGTTTCGTGGATTTGTCCTAATGGAGCTCACTAGCAGGGCAATCGCATTCGAGATTTCCCAATCCCGTAGGGGCGAATCATTATTCGCCCTGCATCCCATTCGCCCCGGCGGGCGCACTGGACAAGCTGGGGGGGGTAATCGATCGTCGAAACTCAAATGCGATTGCCCTGAGCTCACTAGCCGCCCTCTATCCGGGAAGTGCCATAATCGGAGCATGACCCGTAAAAAGCTTCCCATTGGCATCCAGACCTTTGCCAAGATTCGCGAGAACGACGCCTATTACTACGTCGACAAGACCCGTTTTGCTCTGGAATTGATCGATCAGGGCTCGCATTTCTTTCTTTCCCGCCCACGGCGTTTTGGCAAAAGCCTGTTTCTCGATACGCTGAAAGAACTCTTTGCGGGTAACGTCGCCCTGTTCAAAGGGCTCTACGCCGAGCATCACTGGGATTGGTCGGTACGCTACCCGGTGCTGCGCTTCAGCTTTGGTGGCGGCGTCGTGCGTGATGAAGCGGATTTGCAAGTACGGTTGGATGCACAATTGGCACGGCTGGAAGAAGATGCACAACTCACGCCGGCATCGATCAATACCCCAGAACGCTTCAGAAACCTCATCCGCCGCCTTGCCCAGCAAACCGGCCAGCGGGTTGTCGTGCTGATCGACGAATACGACAAACCCATCCTGGACCGTATCGAAGAACCCGAAAAGGCACTGGGCATCCGCGAAGGGCTCAAAGATTTCTACTCTGTCATCAAGGACAGCGACGAATACATCCGTTTCGCCTTTCTGACCGGTGTTTCCAAATTCAGCAAAGTCAGTCTTTTTTCCGGGCTGAACAATCTCAACGATATCACTATCGACCCGCCATTTTCGTCAATTTGCGGTTACACGGATCAGGACGTCGACGACGTCTTCGCTTCTGAGCTCGCTGGGTTCGATCGGAAAGACATCCGTCGCTGGTACAACGGCTACAACTGGCGTGGCGAATCCGTCTACAATCCCTTCGACTTGCTGCTGCTTTTCCAGAAACGCCAGTTCCGCCCCTACTGGTTTGAAACTGGCACGCCCACCTTCCTTATCAAGCTTCTCACCCAGCGGCAGAAATTCACGCCCGATCTGGAATCCCTGATTGCCCCGGAAACCCTCCTGTCTACCTTCGATGTCGAGACCATCCCCACCGAAGCCCTGATGTTTCAGGCGGGCTACCTCACGATCGACGAAGTTCATTACATTCCCGGCCGCCTGGAATTCAAGCTGCGATACCCCAATCTCGAAGTTCGCGCCAGCCTCAACGACAGTCTGCTGGGCAGCCTGTGTGGCAGCCCCAGCATCCCGGCCCGCAATCTCAGCCGGCTCTACAACCTCCTGCTTGCCAACGACCTGCCCGGGCTGCGCGACCTGTTTCACGCCTTTTACGCCAGCATTCCCCATGCCTGGATCACCAACAACCCGATCACCCAGTACGAAGGCTACTGGGCCAGCATTTTCTACAGCCACTTTGCTGCTTTGGGCTTCGACATTGTGCTGGAAGATGTCACCAATCATGGCCGTATCGACATAGCCGTGCGGTTCAACGGTCAGACCTGGCTGTTCGAATTCAAGGTTGTCGAGCTCGCCCCCGAAGGCCGGGCCATGGCGCAGCTACGCGAGCGTAACTACGCCGACAAATATCGGGCCGGGGGCCCGGTTCATCTGGTTGGTGTGGAATTCAGCAAGGACAGCCGCAACATCGTCGGCTTCGAGACGGAAAGTCTTTGCAGTGGAAACGACTGCGACGGGCCAGACTGTTAAAATCCCGCGTTTTTCCCATGGGGGAATGCCGAATGGCAGACCCCGAACTCTGGATCTTCTGACATGTTGACTGCCCTGACCGCTCTTTCTCCCCTGGATGGCCGCTACGCTGCGAAGCTGGATGCCTTGCGTGAATACTTTTCCGAGTACGGGCTCATCAAGCGTCGTGTCCGGGTCGAAATCGAGTGGTTGAAGGCCTTGGCTGCCGCGCCGCAGATTATCGGGATCAAGCCTTTCTCGCCCGCAACGCTTGCCGAGCTCGATGCACTCGTGGCCGGATTCAGTGTCGCGGACGCCGAGGCGATCAAGACGATCGAATCGCGCACCAATCACGACGTCAAAGCCATGGAATACTGGCTCAAGGAGCGGCTGGCGAGCAATGCCGAAGTGATGGCGGCATCCGAATTCATCCACTTTGCCTGCACCTCCGAAGACATCAACAATCTGTCTCATGCACTGATGTTGCAGGAAGCACGCAGCACGGTGCTGCTGCCGGCCCTGTCGAAGCTCGTTGCGACTTTTCGCAATCTTGCCCACGAGCTGGCCGCAATGCCCCTGCTCTCGCGCACGCACGGCCAGCCCGCTTCGCCCAGCACTCTGGGCAAGGAAATGGCGAACATCTGTGCGCGCCTTGAACGGGCGACGCAGCGCATTGCCGCCGTTTCGCTGACGGCAAAGTTCAATGGGGCCGTCGGTAATTACAACGCGCATCTTTCGGCTTACCCCGAAGTTGATTGG
>CAZFPI010000168.1:0-2624 GCA_964521075.1 uncultured Sterolibacterium sp. | reverse complement strand
CACCTGACGGCCTTGCTGACGATCAAGCCACAACCCTTGCCCGGCAGCGGCCTGCCTGAAGAACTGGCCAACGTGCCCGCGCCATCGCCGGATCTTTTACTGATCCTGCGCCTTGAGCAGATTCAGCGCGTCCTCTCCCGGTATCCAGACAAAACCGTCGCCGGAAATATTCTCGAACGTCTGAGCCGTCCTTACGAGAGCGTGCCCGAAGTGCAGTTCATTCGCGCCCGCGCTGCGGCCGAAGCACGGGACGATGCGGCAGCACTGGCCGCCGTCGACCGCGCCTTGCAATTACGCCCGGACTGGGAACAGGCCGTGCTCTTCAAGGCGCAAATCGAGCAGCGCGCAAGCAGCACCCGTGCCGAGGCGACGCTGAAATCCTACCTCGATGCCCACCCCGGGGCCGACGAAGTGCGCCTGGCCTATGCGCGCTCCCTGATCGGCGGAAAACGCTACGATCCCGCCAGACAGGCCTTCTCCGTACTGCTGGAGCACAACCCCGACAACCCCGAAGCCCTGTATGCCGTGGCCCTCCTATCCATCCAGCTCGACGACCTGCCAGCGGCCGAGCTGCATCTCAAACGCCTGCTCGAACTGGGAACGGGCAATGTCAATCTGCTGCGTTATTACCTGGGTCAGGTCACTGAAGCCTCGAAGCGGCCCACAGAAGCCCTGGCCTGGTATCTCAAGGTCACGCCGGGCGAGCAGTATCTGCCGGCACTCAGCCGGGCAGCCAGCCTGCTGGCGCGCGAGGGGCAGATCGACCAGGGGCGGGTCGTGCTGCAAAAAGCGGGGCAAGACCAGCCGGATGCGCGCATTCCCCTGCTCATTGCGGAATCGCAACTGCTCGTCAATGCCAGACGTCCGGCGGATGCCTACCACCTGCTCGAAGGCCATCTCCGCCAGCAACCCGACCAGCCGGAACTGCTGTACGAAACCGCCCTCTTGGCCGACCGCCTCAAGCATTTCGACGTTCTCGAACGCAACCTGCGCCGCCTGATCCGCGTCAAGCCGGATGATGCCCACGCCTACAATGCCCTGGGCTATTCGCTGGCAGATCGCGGCCAGCACCTGGAAGAAGCCGCAAAACTCATCGACAAGGGCCTATCCCTTTCACCGGAAGACGCCTTCATCCTGGACAGCAAAGGCTGGCTGCTCTACCGCCGCGGCGAGCGCAAAGAAGCCTTGCAAATCCTTCGCAAGGCCTACGGATTACGAACAGACCCGGAGATTGCCGCACACCTGGGCGAAGTCCTTTGGGTCAGCGGCCAGGAAGAAGAAGCGCGCCAGATGTGGCAGGAAGCTGCCGCCAAAAACGCAGACAATGAACTCCTCGACAAAACCATGGCCCGTTTCCTGGGAGAAAAGCCCCGTCGCGAGCCAGAAAACACGGCAGGGGATGCGCCCCCCCGGGCAGCGGCTGGCTCCCTTCAGTAACACCATGCGCCCTGCCTTGCGCGCAGCACACATCGCTGTTTCTCTCTGTATCGCAACCCCAGCCCTGCTGCAGGCCGGATGCAGCACCCTGCCGGAGGCATCCCGTCCGCCCGCCCTGCAGCGTCCGGATCGCGCCCACATCCACGCCTTCGACATCGAAGGGCGAATCGCAACCCGCCAGGCAGAACGCCACCTTTCCGGCAAGCTGAGCTGGCAGCACACGCCGCAGCAAGACAAACTGCTACTGTCCAACCCGCTAGGACAAGGCATGGCCGAGCTGACCCGCGACGGGCACGGTGCGCGGCTGAAGCTGGCCGACCAACGTGAATTTCTCGCCGCAGACTGGGACAGCCTGGCCGCACAACTCTTTGAACTCCCCTTGCCGCTCACCTCCCTTTCCACCTGGCTGGTGGGCGATGCCCCGGCCCTGGCGCACCGGCTCAGCCGTGACGCGCTGGGCCGCCCCCGGAGCATGACGCTTCAGGGCTGGCGCATCGACTATCCGGAATATGAAAGCGATACGCCAGACGCCCTGCCGACCCGTCTCGAACTGCACCAGGGCGACATCGACATCCGCCTGAAAATCGACGAATGGCGGCTGGACACCCCCGGGATTTCCCCATGACCCCTCCCGCCTCCCCCGACTGGCAGCGCGCGTGGCCCGCCCCCGCCAAAATCAACCTTTTCCTGCATGTCGTCGGCCGCCGCGCCGACGGCCTGCATCTGCTGCAGACCGTCTTTCGCTTCATCGACCGCTCAGACACCCTGCATTTTTCACCACGCACCGATGATCGCATCGTCCTGGCCACCCCCCTGCCCGGCGTCCCCCCCGGGCAAGACCTGACCGTTCGCGCCGCGCAAGCCCTGCAGCAGGCGACGGGCCACACGCAAGGCGTCGAAATCCGCCTCGACAAATGCCTGCCCATGGGCGGCGGCCTGGGCGGCGGCAGCTCCGATGCGGCAACAGTGCTGCTAGCGCTCAACCACCTCTGGCGCGCAAAGCTGACCCCGGCGCAACTCCAGACCATCGGCCTCACACTGGGGGCCGACGTCCCCATCTTCATTCATGGCCGTGCGGCGTTTGCCGAAGGCGTGGGCGAACGCTTCAGCGAAGTGAGCCTGCCTCCCGCCTGGTATCTGGTACTCGTGCCGCCCGTTGCCGTCCCGACGGCGCAGATTTTCCGCTC
>CAZFPI010000167.1:0-2686 GCA_964521075.1 uncultured Sterolibacterium sp. | reverse complement strand
CACTTTTCACAAATGACACCGCGATGCTTGAGGCGCTTGTACTTGCCGCACAAACATTCGTAATCCTTGACCGGGCCAAATATCTTGGCGCAGAACAAACCATCGCGCTCGGGCTTGAACGTACGGTAATTGATAGTTTCCGGTTTCTTCACTTCACCATACGACCACGACCGAACCTTGTCGGGCGAAGCCAGGCCGATGGTGATGGCATCAAATTCTTCTTCCTGCGTAACCTGTTTGAACAGATCAAGTAGTGCTTTCATCGTTTTCTCCAGTGAGGAGTGAGGTGTCGGAGTGGGGAGTCAGGGGGGGCAGGAGACAAGCTCCTTATCCTTGTTCCCTCACTCCACACTTCTCACTAAATCAGTAGCGTTCCAGATCGATGTCGATACACAAGGAGCGGATTTCCTTGACCAGCACATTGAAGGACTCCGGCATGCCGGCTTCGATCTTGTGCTCGCCCTTGACGATGGATTCATAGACCTTGGTCCGGCCGTTCACATCATCGGACTTGACCGTCAGCATTTCCTGCAACACATAGGAAGCACCGTAGGCTTCCAGTGCCCAGACTTCCATTTCACCGAAACGCTGACCACCGAACTGCGCCTTGCCACCCAGCGGTTGTTGTGTAACGAGGCTGTACGGGCCGGTGGAGCGGGCATGCATCTTGTCATCGACAAGATGGTGGAGCTTGAGCACATGCATGTAGCCCACGGTCACCTGACGTTCGAAGGCCTCACCGTTACGGCCATCGTACAGGGTGATCTGGCCGCTACGCGGCAATTCCGCCAGCTCCAGCATATCCTTGATTTCTGCCTCGCTGGCACCATCAAAGACCGGCGTGGCAAACGGCACACCCTTGCTGAGGTTTCCGGCCAGGGCCATGACTTCGTCATCGGTCAGGCTGGCGATATCTTCGCTCTTGCCGCTGGCGTTATAGATTTTGTCCATGAACTTACGCATTTCGGCAGCAGCAGCCTCGCGACGCAGCATGGCGTTGATCCGGTTCCCCAGCCCCTTCGCCGCCCAGCCAAGATGGGTTTCGAGAATCTGGCCGATGTTCATCCGGGACGGCACACCCAGCGGGTTGAGCACGATATCCACGGGAGTACCGTCAGCCATGTGCGGCATATCCTCAACCGGCACGATGCGGGAAACCACCCCCTTGTTACCGTGACGACCGGCCATCTTGTCGCCCGGCTGCAGATGACGCTTGACGGCCAGATAAACCTTGACCATCTTCTGGACGCCCGGCGGCAATTCGTCGCCCTGGGTGAGTTTCTTCTTCTTTTCCTCGAAAGCGATATCGAAGTCCTTGCGGGTCTGTTCGAGGCTTTCACGCAGGTTTTCGAGCTGCTGGGCGGCTTCATCGCTTTCCAGGGCGATATCGAACCAGTGATGCGGGTCGAGCGACTCCAGATACGCCTTGGTGATTTTCGTTCCCTTGGCTAGCTTCTTCGGGCCCTTGTTGGCGATCTTGCCAATAAGCAGCTTCTCGATACGCGCGAAGGAATCGCGCTCGACGATACGCATCTGGTCCGCCAGATCGGTCTTGTAGCGGCGAAGCTCATCGTCGATGATCTGCTGGGCGCGCTTGTCGCGCTCGATGCCTTCACGGGTGAAGACATGCACGTCGATGACCGTGCCCACCATGCCGGACGGCACACGCAGGCTGGTGTCCTTCACGTCGGAAGCCTTCTCGCCAAAGATGGCGCGCAAGAGTTTTTCTTCCGGCGTCAGCTGGGTTTCACCCTTGGGTGTCACCTTGCCGACCAGCACATCGCCTGCCTCGACTTCAGCACCGATATAAACGATGCCGGACTCATCCAGACGTGACAGCTGCACTTCGCCCAGCGTGGCGATATCGCGGGTGATGTCTTCAGGCCCCAGCTTGGTATCACGCGCGACAGCCGTCAGCTCCTCGATATGGATCGAGGTAAAGCGGTCATCGGCCACCACACGTTCGGAGATCAGAATCGAATCTTCGAAGTTGTAGCCGTTCCAGGGCATGAACGCCACCAGCATGTTCTGGCCCAAGGCCAGTTCGCCCATGTCGGTCGACGCGCCATCGGCGATCACGTCGCCCTTGGCGATGACATCCCCCGCCTTGACGAGAGGACGCTGATTGATATTGGTGTTCTGGTTGGAACGGGTGTATTTGATGAGATTGTAGATATCGACACCGACCTCACCCACTACAGCCTCGTCGTCATGCACACGCACGACGATACGGTTGGCATCGATGTAATCCACCACACCACCGCGCAATGCCTGAACCGCCGTACCGGAGTCGACCGCCACGGTACGTTCGATACCCGTGCCCACCAGAGCCTTTTCTGCACGCAGACAGGGAACCGCTTGACGCTGCATGTTCGAACCCATCAGCGCACGGTTTGCATCGTCATGCTCCAGGAAGGGGATCAGCGAAGCGGCGACCGAGACGATCTGGCTCGGGGCGATATCCATGTAATGAATATCCGCCGGAGCCTGCAGCTCGAACTCGCCCTTGTGGCAGCAGAACACGAATTCGTCAGTCAGCTTGCCCTTCTTGTCGAGATTGGCGTTCGCCTGGGCGATGATGTAGTTGCCTTCCTCGATGGCCGAGAGGTAATCGATCTGCTCGGTCACGCGGCCGTCCACCACCTTGCGGTAGGGTGTTTCCATGAAGCCGTAGCTGTTGGTACGG
>CAZFPI010000166.1:0-2743 GCA_964521075.1 uncultured Sterolibacterium sp. | reverse complement strand
CCAATACAGACGGGCCTTACAGCGATGTAAGGCCCGTTTCATTTGTTCCGCAAAAGCATACCTGTTCCGCAAAATTCCAAATCGATCTGCAGGTTGACTGCCGGCCCATGCCGGCATTAATCTGCTTTCATGGTTGCCAATGGCAACTTTTATTTGCTGAAGGAGATGAATGATGGGGCACAGTGACAGCGAAGTGTTGGTGCAGGTAGCCAATCAGTCAATCCCGCCCTGCAGTTTGAGGGTGTAAGAATTCTCCTGATTATGTTCCTACCTCAGCCAGCAAACCGATTTTGAGCTAAATTTCCGCGAAGACAACAGTAATCAGGAGTGGCGATGTCGATCAATCCCATCCAGTTTCAGAAGGGTTTGTCCCTGGCCGAGTTCATGCAGCAGTATGGCCGGGAAGAGCAGTGTGAAGCGGCTCTGGCAAAAGCTCGCTGGCCGAATGGATTTTGCTGTCCCCGCTGCCAGCACGATCAGGCATCGCAGTTCCGGCGCGCAGGGCTGTGTTACTGGCAGTGCAGCGGTTGTCGGCACCAGACCAGCCTGCGAGCCGGCACCCTGATGGAACACAGCAGGCTGCCACTCGGCAAATGGTTCCTGGCCATGTATCTGATGACGCAGTCGAAAACCAACATTGCGGCACTGGCCTTGATGCGGCAACTGGGCATCTCCTGGCGGGCCGCTTGGCTGCTCAAGCACAAACTGATGGAAGCCATGCGCCAGCGAGAAGCGGATCGCCCCTTGCAAGGCGACGTCCGGGTCGATGACGCCTATCTGGGCGGAGAGCGCACCGGAGGCAAGGCTGGGCGTGGCTCGGAAAACAAAGTGGCCTTTGTCGCGGCGGTGGAACTATGCGATGGCCGTCCTCAACGCGTCCGTTTTGACCCGGTCGCCGGATTTTCGTTTGCCGCATTGACGCCTTGGGCTGCGCAGGCGCTGGTGCCGGGAAGTTGTATCCAGTCGGACGGGCTGCTGGGTTTCGAGGTATTGGGCAAACTGGGCTACGAGCATCACGTGGTGATTCCCCCCAAAGGCAAGGCAGGCACAGAGATTGAGCCGTTCAAGTGGCTGAATGTGATACTGGGCAACTTGAAGACCTCGCTGACCGGCACCTACCATGCCTTCAAATTCCGCAAATATGCGGCCCGTTATCTGGCGGATGTGCAATACCGATTCAACCGACGAAGTGATCTCGTTGCGATGCTGCCCAGGCTGGCCGTGGCCGTAATGAGGGCAAAGCCTTGTTCTAGAAAGACTTTGCTGGGTGAGACTGAGATAGGGGCATAATCAGGAAAATTCTTACACCCTTATTTGGCTCGCGACGATCATTTATGCCCGACTTGCTCCCATTGCTTTCAATAGATACTTGCGTTGTCGGCTTGATATTTTCGGTTACCTTTCTTAGCCTGAACGATGGCCGGCGGTTTCCGGTCAGCTGATTGTTGGCGTTGTTGACAATCGGATATTTCTTGAATTGCTGTTATGTCAGGAGTTTCCCCATGAAGAAAATGTTGCTATCTCTGGTGAGTGCTTTCGCTTTTACTGCATCGGCATTCGCCGCGGTTGACATCAATACTGCAAGCCAGCAGCAGCTGGAAGGCGTAAACGGCATCGGGCCGGCCAAGGCCAAGGCCATTGTTGAATATCGGCAGAAAAATGGCGCATTCAAGTCGGCAGAGGATTTGACCAAGGTTCCCGGGATCAAGGCTGCAACGTTAAACAAGATCAAGAGTGAAATCAGCGTCGGCGGTAAGGTTGCTGCTGCACCCGCCAAGCCTGGCGCAGCGCCAGTCGCTCCTATCGCCAAGAAATAACCTTCATTGTCGCAGAATGGTTGCCGTGTGATGGTGTTTGCGGTGGCCGGCGGTTGCGTTTGTGGCAGGGAGTCGGTGGCTGATCAGGTATGCGACGTTATCAGCCATCCATATCCCGTTTGTTGAGCCTAAATGGTAACTGTGTGCTGTGACGCCGGCAGAAAACAAAGCGTTTCGTTCTTGTCATTCAGGATTTTTGCAGTAGCCGAGTAGGGTAAGCGATACATGGTATAACTCGTTTTCTGATTTTGAATATCCTTCAATCCCTTTCTTTGCCATGCGTGGCAACAGTGCTTCTCCCGGCCTCTTATCACGACAAAGCAGCAATAGTCCGGGCTGTTCCCTAGCTCTGGTGCTGGCGTTCGGCTGCAAGGCTGGCCAGCTTCCGTAGTCTTGATTTAACCACCCTCTGAACTTGCCCCGTGTTTCGTGTGGCGGGTGAGCTGTCTCTGCGCCAAGCCAGTCGTCGCCAGAATCGGGGGTGACTGTTAGAATCCCGGCTCCTTCTTAATTTCAATTTTCCCGCATCATGTACCAGACCCTTCAGGATTTCGTGGGCAACACGCCATTGGTCAAGTTGCAGCGTTTGCCACGACTTACGAGCAATACCCTATTACTCAAGCTTGAGGGAAATAACCCGGCCGGGTCGGTCAAGGATCGGCCTGCCCTGTCAATGATTACCCGTGCAGCTGAACGAGGACGGATCAGGCCAGGAGATACGCTGATCGAGGCGACCAGTGGCAATACTGGTATCGCTCTGGCAATGGCTGCTGCGGTGATGGGTTACCGGATGATACTGATCATGCCCGAGCATCTGTCTGTTGAGCGTCGACAAAGCATGACTGCTTATGGTGCCGAGATCATTCTGACGCCGCGAGAGGTCGGCATGGAGGGCGCGCGTGACCTGGCTCAACGGATGCAGGAGG
>CAZFPI010000165.1:0-2884 GCA_964521075.1 uncultured Sterolibacterium sp. | reverse complement strand
GCATCTACCCGATGTACACCTTCGCCCACCCGATCGAGGATGCGCTGGAGCGCATCACCCATTCCATCTGCACCCTGGAATTCGAGGATCAACGCCCCTTCTACGACTGGCTGCTCGCCCGTCTGGCCGAGTCCGGGCTGCTCGCGCGCCCGCTCCCGCAACAGATCGAATTCTCCCGGCTCAACCTCACCTACGTCGTCCTATCCAAACGCAAGCTCATCCAGCTCGTCGAAGAAAAGCACGTCGACGGCTGGGATGACCCACGCATGCCCACGCTTGCCGGTGCGCGCCGTCGCGGCTACACCTCCGCCGGCTTCCGTCTGTTTACCGACCGCATCGGCGTCTCGAAATCCGATTCCTGGATCGACATGAGCGTGCTGGAAGAATGCATGCGGGAAGATCTCAATGTGCGGGCCGAACGCCGTATCGCCGTGCTCGACCCGCTCAAGCTCATCATCGACAACTACCCCGAAGATGCCGTGGAAACCTGTCACGCGCCAAACCACCCGCTCAAGCCGGAACTGGGCAAACGCGAAATACCGTTTTCGAAAGAACTCTGGATCGAACACGAAGACTTCATGGAAACCCCGACCAAAGGCTTTCACCGCCTCTACCCGGGCAACATGGCCCGCCTGCGTTATGGCTTCGTCATCCAATGCACCGGCTGCGACAAGGACGCCCAGGGCAACATCACCGCCGTCCACGCCCAGCTCCAGCCCGACTCGAAATCCGGTACCCCCGGTGCGGATAACTACAAAGTCAAGGGCAATCTCCACTGGATCAGTGCCCGCCATGCCTGTCATGCCGAAGTGCGCCTCTTTGACCGGCTCTTTAATTACCCCCACCCTGGCGCGCGACGCGAAGGCGATGCCGAAGGCATGGAGCGCGACTACCTCGACGATATCAACCCGGCCAGCCGCCAGACGATCTCCGCCTGGCTGGAACCCTCGCTCGGGGCCGCCCGCCCCGAAGAAAGCTTCCAGTTCGAGCGTCACGGCTACTTCGTCGCCGACCGCGCCGACAGCCGCCCCGGCCAGCCCGTCTTCAACCGTACCGTCACGCTCAAAGACTCCTGGAACAAGCCAGCCGCCTGAGCCACCCCATGGGAAAAACCCGCCCCGCCCTGCCTCCTCTGGCCCCCGTACACGCGATTGACCGCCTGCTCAGCGGCCCCGAGTACTACCACGCCTCTGTCGGCAGACATCCCCGCACACTGCTTCGTCCACGAGACGTGGTTGCCGTGCTCGAAGGCACGCTGGCAGAAAATACCCATATCGACTGGCAAGCCGCCCTCGACCAGGTTAGTGCCGCCAACCCCGGCTGCCGCCTGCGTCTTTACGGAAAACTCCAGGGAACACGCTGGCGCAGCGACGGACAAAGCCCGCGCGTACGCCTGCTGCCCGAGTGCGCCTGGGATGGCCGCTCCAGCGAAGGCGACGAATTCATCTTCAACCCGCCCCTCTGCCTGGAAGATGGCCGGGTTTGCGAGCTCATCGTCACCGGCAGGCAGCGAATCAAGCTCATCTTTCGCGCAGCCCACGCCGCCATGGACGGCATGGGAGTCAATCATTGCCTGCAGGAACTGATGCGAGTACTGCGGGGAGAACCACTGCTGGGGACCAACGCCACCTACACAGACATCCAGTTGATGCGGCACATCGAATCCCGCCACCAACCCTTTCATTACGTCAAACCCGCTCCGCTAGGCGGCCCCCCCCGAGGTGAAGAACGTGGCGGGCAATGGCGTCGCATCACCTTGCCCGGGCCTCAACCGGCATTGCTGCCGCACATCATCCAGATCGTGGCCGAACATGCGCGGCGTTACACGGAAGACACCGCCCCCGTACGCATCGCCCTGCCCATCAGCGTCAAACGACACGCACCCGACTTAACCGGCACCTGCAATTTCACCAACATGCTCTACCTGGACATCGCCCCGCAAGCCGATGCCCGGCAAATCAAAACCCAGTTGCGCGAATTACTGAATCGCAACGCCGATGCCTTCTACTCCGAAGCTCTGGAACTCGTCCGATACCTGCCTTTTACCTGGCTGGACCGCCTGCTCTCCGTCAACGACCGGAACTACACGCGCCCGCATCTGGCAGAAACTGCGCTGCTGACCGTTCTGGGCCCGCTCAAACGCACGCCCTTCTGCGGCGGCGGCTTTCAGGCCGAAACCCTCTACGGCCTGCCGCAAAAAGAAAATGCCTTCATCACTGCCGTCGGCTTTCAGGGAAAATTTGAAGTCTGCGTGGCCATGGCCAACGTCTTTGCCAGCGAAGGCCGACTGGACGCCTTCCTGCAAGAACTCCAGCAAAAGCTGACTCCCATGCGGGAACACAGCACCATCGGCTGAACAGGGCAAGCCTTTCCAAAAAAACTTCAAGCCTCAACTTTCCAGCCACGAAAACCCGCATTACAATACCCGACAAAACAACTCGGTCATTTTTCGTTTTCGTGACAGGAACCCCATGAACGCCACTCCCTACCCCGCCTGCGAACTCGCTGCTTATTTGCTGGGCAAAGTCCGCCACCCGGCGGGCGAAACCATCAACACCCTGAAGCTGGGTGCCCTGCTGTACTACGCCGAAGCCTGGTCGCTGGCCATGTTCGAGCGCGAAATCACCCCGGATGAACTTCAGGCCTGGGACAGCGGCCCGATGTACCCGGCACTCTGGAACCTGCTCGGGCATCGCGGCTGGAACGACCTGGCTGCGGACGACCTTGCCCCCCCGCCCGAATTCGACGAAGAAACGCAAGGGCTGCTCGATGATGTGTGGCAAGCCTACGGCGATTTTTCGCTGCCTGAACTGGAAAAAATGATCAAGGCAGACGCGCCATGGAAAGAAGCCCGGCGCGGGCTGCAGGCCTGGGACATCACCAA
>CAZFPI010000164.1:0-2917 GCA_964521075.1 uncultured Sterolibacterium sp. | reverse complement strand
AAGCCAGCTTTGATTACGCAGCTTTCGGCAAGGTGATTGATACCTCGGTACGCATGCTGGACAACGTGCTGGACGCCACACACTGGCCCTTGCCACAACAACAAGCCGAAGCGAGTGCCAAACGCCGCGTTGGCCTCGGTTTCACGGGCCTTGGGGACGCGCTCATCATGCTGCGCCAGCGTTACGACACCCCGGCCGCCCGCACCATGGCCACGCAGATTTCCGAATTCATGCGTGACCGCGCCTATCTTGCCTCGGTCGAACTGGCCAGGGAACGCGGTGCTTTCCCCTTGTTCAATGCCGATCTGTATCTCTCCGGCGGAAACTTTGCTTCGCGTTTGCCGACAGAAATCAAGGATCAGATCCGCAAGCACGGCATCCGCAACTCACATCTCCTCTCCATCGCCCCGACAGGCACGATCTCGCTGGCCTTTGCCGATAACGCCAGTAACGGTATCGAGCCCCCCTTCTCCTGGACTTACACACGCAAAAAACGCATGGCCGATGGCACGTTCAAGGAATATGCCGTCGAAGATTACGCCTGGCGTTACTACAAGCATCTCGGGGGCAATGTTGACGCCCGCTTGCCGGAATACTTTGTCACGGCACTGGAAATCTCTGCCCAGGCCCACAAGGACATGGTCGCAGCCGTCGCACCTTACATGGATACCTCGATTTCCAAAACGGTGAATGTGCCTGAAGATTATCCTTACGCCGAATTCGAAGATCTCTACATGGCCGCCTGGAAAGCCGGGCTCAAGGGATTGGCCACTTACCGGCCCAATTCAGTGCTGGGCAGTGTGCTCTCGGTGGCGGATAACAAAGGGGCCGAAAAGAAACAGCCGCAGGATGTCGTCATCAACGATGCCAACCGCCGCCTGTCCATCGGCACGCTGCCCGCTCCGGTGCTAGCCTCCCTGCGCTGGCCCGGTCGGCCGCGCCTGACCGACGGCAATGCCGCCTGGACTTACATGATCGAAACTCCGAACGGTGCTTTTGCCCTGTTCGTCGGCCATATCGAAAATGGCAAAAAAGTCCCCTTCGAAATCTGGGTCAACGGCTCCGAACAACCCCGTGGCCTGGGGGCCGTCGCCAAGACGCTATCCATGGACATGCGTGCCAATGACCGTGGCTGGCTCCAGCTCAAACTCGACATGCTGGCAAAAACCATCGGTGATGAAGCCTTCAACATGCCTTTCCCGCCGCACGGCGAACAAAAACTGATGCCCGGCGTCGTCGCCGCCATGGCCCAGGTTGTCCGTTACCGCTGCGAACAGCTGGGTGCTTTTGAAGGTAACGATCCGACTCCCGTGATCGATACCCTGTTTAGCCGTGACGAACCGCGTACCGGAACGGATGGCACACTCTCCTGGACAGTAGACATCGCAAACCCGGCCGCTGGCGAAGAATTTGTCCTCGGTCTCAAGGAAATCGCCCTGCCTGACGGCGTCACTCGCCCCTACTCGGTCTGGCTCTCTGGCCACTACCCCCGCGCACTCGACGGCCTGACCAAGCTGCTCTCCCTCGATATGCGTGTCATGGATCCTGCCTGGATCGGCATGAAGCTGAGAAAACTGGTCGATTACCCGGAACCCCTGGGGGATTTCATGGCATTCGTGCCGGGCACTCGCCGCCAGCAAAACTGGCCGTCTACCGTGGCCTACATTGCCCGGCTCATCATCCATCGCTACGCCATGCTCGGCATCCTCGACGAAAACGGCTACCCGACACGCGAAATGGGCATCCTCGAAACCCCCCGTGAAAAGGGCGAGCCCAAGGTCATGCAAGGTGCCTTGTGTGGCGAGTGCGGCAATTACACGGTCATCCGCAAAGATGGCTGCGACTTCTGCTCCGCCTGCGGTGCTGTTGGCAGCTGCGGATAAGCCATGGCCCATGCCATGAAAAACTTCCCTGTCTTTGCCCGCCGGTCAGCGTGGATGCTCACGTTGGCCGGATTGCTTGCGGCCTGCACGACACTGGATGATTTCCGGAAGATGACCCCGGATCAACGGGCCCGGCAGGTTTGCGACCAGCAATCCACCGTCCGGAATTATGACCAGCAGATCAGCCTGCTTTCCAGGCAGATCAGTGAATCTCAAATCGCCCTGAGCCGTGGTTATAAATTGCATCAACAGTGCCATCAGGTCAAAGTTTACGGCAACCCGACGACAACCTGCACAACGAATGGCAACCAAACAACCTGCAAGGAAAGTCGTCCGGAATCCTACGAAACTCGCTGTACTGAAACGCCGGTTCCCATTAATCCGGATCTTGAGCGAAGCAACATCGGCCAGTGGTCAACATCCATGACTTCCCTGCAATTCAACCGCGAACAGGAATGGCTGCGCTGCTACGACAGCATTTCCCGAATGTCGCCCGAAGAAGCTTACAACCACCTTTAACCCCCCACCCTGTTTCACCACCCTGACCTGGAGATTTTCATGAAGAAATTGCTGATCACCCTGCTGCTTTCCTCTTTTGCAATGGGAAGCAGCGTCGCGTTCGCCGAACCTGCAGCCGCCGGCTGCGAAGCCCGTGCTTTGACCAAGGACGGCAAACCGCTCGCCGGAGCTGCCAAGGCAGCCTTCCTCAAGAAATGCGAGAAAGGCGATGCAACTGATGCTGCAGGCAATGCAGCCAATGCAACTTCTGGCTGCGAAGCCCGCGCCATCGGCAAGAATGGCAAACCGCTGGCCGGGGCTGCCAAGGCGGCATTCCTCAAGAAGTGCGAGAAAGAAGCCAAGGCAGGCTAAGGCAAGGCTTCATCCGTTCCCGTATCCCAAAAACCGGGCGGCCTGCGGGCTGCCCGGTTTTTTTGGTGCATGCCGGTGGCTGTCGATGGTTGCGAGTGTCAGGCCTTGGCCGCCCGATGGCCATCCTGCAATTTCAGGATGCGGTCGGCGCAGGAGAAATAAGC
>CAZFPI010000163.1:0-2958 GCA_964521075.1 uncultured Sterolibacterium sp. | reverse complement strand
AGGGGAGCCGTCTGGCCGGGCGGGAGGGCAGGGGAGGTGGGGGTGGCTTCGATGGGCAGAAGCTTCAGGGCCAGTGGCGAGATTTCGGGGGAGTTTTCCAGCGCGTCGATGAGGGCGGCCAGTGCGTCGGCGAGCAGGCGTGTGATCTGCCCGGGCGAGGGGGAGAAGTTTTGCCCGTCGGTGTTTTCTTCCTTCGCTACCTGCGCCGTGAGGCTGAAACTGTCGCCCCGGTCGTCGACGGAGAGCACGAGCGGGTAGTTCGTGCGTTCCTGGCTTGCGATGACTTCGATGCCAGGGTAAGCGGGCAGATCCCGGGCCGCCGTGTGGCGATAGTTGAGCACCGAGGTGAATAGAGGCAGGCCGGCAGGAATCCCGCTCGTCTGCTGCGCGAGGGTGAGCGGCGTTTGTTCGCGGGGCAGGAGCTCGATGAGCTCGCGGTGGGTGAGCTCGACTAGCCCGCTTACGCTGCCCGCCGAGAGATCGAGACATAGCGGCAGGGTGTTGATGAACATGCCCAGCACCTTGTCTGCCCCCGCCGCGCCTTGCAGACGGCCAGAGAGCACCGTGCCGAATACGGCTTCGTTGCGTCCGCTGGTTCGTGCGACAAGCAGGGCCCAGGCAGCATGAAAGAGCGTGGCAGCACTCACGTTTATGCTCACGCCCGTGCCCGTCTCCCCCGGGGAGCCGGATGTCCGATGCGTCAGGCGGCGGATGCGGCGGGCGAGCTCGGGGGCGACGGGCAGGGTGTCTTCCTCGATGTGGCGGCCATCGCCATGTACATCGAGCATGCCGTAAGGTGCGGTGGGTTCGTCGATATGGCCCAGCCGTTCGCGGAAGAAATTTTCGGCCTCGCGGGCGTCGTATTGCGCGAGGGTCTGGGCCACGAAGCCGCGATAGGGCGCGGAGGGCGGCAGGCGTTCGGCATGGCCCGCGAGATGGGCCATGACTTCTTCGATGGCAAGCTCCAGCGAGACGTGGTCGCTGATGATGTGGTGCAGTTGCAGCAGCAGGTGGCAGGGGGCTTTTGCCTTTTTGCTCCGCCGCTTTTCTTCCATGACCGCCAGACGGATCAGGGGCGCGCGATGCAGATCCATGCTCCCCATGTCATCCGCACAGCGCATGCGGGCCTGCATTTGCGCGAGGGCATTGCCGCCCTGGCCGGGGGCGAGCCATGTCACGGGCAGGTCGACTTCGCGCAGGACAACCTGAACGGGAGTCTCCTGCCCTTGCCAGATCACGGCGGTACGCAGGATGTCGTGCCGTGCGATGACTTTTTTCAGGGCGTCGAGGAAGGCATCCAGCGTTTCCCGTGATTCCAGCGTCATCAGCATCGGCAGGATGTAGGCGTCGGCCTGCGGATTGAGCCGGTGATGAAAGAGGATGCCTTCCTGCAAGGGAGCCAGCGGGTAGATGTCCTGTACATTCGCCGCCCCGCCGGGGATTTGCGCCACGAGATGATCGAGGCCGGCCTGGGTTAATTGCCCCGGCCGCAGCAGCGGGAGCATGTCCGGCGTGAGCGAGGCAGCCCCCGGCGGAATCCGGCCAGGCGGGACGACGAAGACCGGGGCCGGGGATGCCGCACCCGGCTGCAGGGCGGCGGCCAGTGCAGCCAGGGTGGGGTGCTGGAAGACCGTGCGGACTTCGGTGGGCAGGCCCGCGCGGCGCAGCCGTTCGAGCATCTGCACGACGAGCAGGGAATGGCCGCCCAGATCAAAGAAATTGTCGTGACGGCTTATGCTGTTCGCGTGGTCATCGGGCAGGATTTCCTGCCAGATGAGGGCCAGGGTTTCTTCGATTTCGCCTTCGGGCGGGGAGGCGGCCTGGCCCCGTTCCTGCCAGGCATTTGCCCCGGGGGCTGGCAGGGCTGCGCGGTTGAGCTTGCCATTGGGCAGCAGCGGCATGGCGTCGAGCACGACGAAGGCCGAGGGCGTCATGTAATCGGGCAGGACGTCCTTGATCTGCTGGCGGCAGCTTGCGATGAGCCGGTCTTCATCGTCTTCGTTGCTGGCGGCGCGCGTCAGGTAGGCCACCAGGCGGCGATTACCCGCCTGTTCTTCCCGTGCGACGACGACGGCTTCACGCACGGCGGGGTGACGGACGAGACAGGCTTCGATCTCGCCTGGCTCGACACGGAAACCGCGAATTTTGATCTGATGATCGTTGCGGCCAAGATATTCCAGCTCTCCGCGCGCGCTCCAGCGGCCAAGATCGCCGGTCTTGTAGAGCCGGGCCTGTGGCGTTTCGCTGAAAGGGTCAGGCAGGAAGCGTTCCGCCGTGAGCTCCGGGCGGTTGAGATACCCCCGCCCGACGCCGATGCCGCCGATGAAAATCTCCCCGGCCACGCCCACGGGCACAGGCTGGCCTTGCGGGTCGAGACAATAGACCTGTGTTCCGGCGATGGGCTGGCCGATCAGGCTGGCGGCATCCTTGCCTGGCCGGATTTCGCTAACGCTCGCATTCACCGAGGTTTCCGTCGGGCCATAGGCGTTGAGAAGCTTCGGGCGATGGCCTTCGCGCTGGAACCAGCGGGCCACCATTTCGGCATTCACCTGCTCGCCGCCGATGAAAATCTGGCGGACACCGGCGGGGATGGGCACATCGTCGGCTTGCACCAGCAGATGCCAGAAAGCCGTGGGCAGATTAAGAATGTTGAGTTCCGCTTCGGCGCAATGCCGCCAGAAAGTCGCGGCATCGGCAATCCAGGCGTCCGTGCGGAGCACTAGCGTCATGCCGCTGCACAGAGCCCCGAAAATTTCTTCGACCGACATGTCGAAACTGATGCTGGCAAATTGCAGCAGGCGCGGCGGCCCCGGGATGTTTGAAGGCAGCGGCAGGTAACGCTGCTGCAAGGCCGCCACGAGATGGACGATGCCGCGATGCTCCAGCATGACACCCTTGGGCTTGCCGGTGGACCCCGAGGTATAGATGACATAAGCGAGGTTTTCCGGGCGGGCATGA
>CAZFPI010000162.1:0-2990 GCA_964521075.1 uncultured Sterolibacterium sp. | reverse complement strand
TTTGGGCGCGGATGAAGCCGCGTTCGAAGTCGGTGTGGATGACGCCGGCGGCTTGCGGGGCGGTGTCACCAACGTGGATGGTCCAGGCGCGCACTTCCTTGACACCGGCAGTAAAGTAGGTCTGCAGGCCGAGCAGCTGGTAGCCGGCGCGGATCAAGCGGTCGAGGCCGGGTTCGGTGAGGCCCATGGATTCGAGAAATTCCACCTTGTCGGCGTCGTCGAGATCGGCAATTTCGGCTTCCATGGCAGCACACAAGGCCACCACTTCCGCGCCTTCCCGGCTGGCGTGAGTACGCACGACCTCAAGGTAAGGGTTGGTTTCAAAACCGTTCTCGGAGACGTTGGCGACATAGAGCACCGGTTTAGCGGTAATGAGGCAGAACTGTTTGAGGTTGGCCCATTCTTCCTTTGAGAGATCGAGTGCTCGCACCGGTTTGGCCTGATTCAATTGAGCGAGACATTTTTCCAGGACATCGACCAGCAATTTGGCTTCCTTGTCTCCACCGGCACGCGCCTGTTTGGAGTAACGAGCCAATGCTTTTTCAACCGTGCCCATATCGGCCAGGGCGAGCTCTGTGTCGATGACTTCGATGTCGCGAATCGGGTCGACCGTTCCGGAGACATGCACCACGTTGTCGTCCGCAAAACACCGCACAACATGAACGACGGCGTCGGTTTCTCGGATGTTGGCGAGAAACTGGTTGCCCAGACCTTCACCCTTGGAAGCTCCGGCAACAAGGCCGGCGATATCGACGAATTCGACGATGGCGGGCTGGATTTTTTGCGGTTTGACGATTTTCGACAACTCGTCGAGACGGGGGTCGGGGACTTCGACGATGCCGACATTCGGCTCGATGGTGCAGAAGGGATAATTTTCTGCCGCGATGCCGGATTTGGTCAGGGCGTTAAAGAGGGTGGACTTGCCGACATTAGGCAGGCCGACGATGCCACATTTGAGGGACATGGTGAGTTCCTGTTAGGCGTGAAAATGAAGATTTCAGGGATGCGGGCGTTCCCGCGAATCCAAGATTAGGAATTGAAATCAAGGCTTGGCGTTCAGCTTCTGCATGGCCACCGGCCATTCGCCACGGGCAAGGGATGGCCAGGCGAGCAGCGCACGATCCAGTGCGGTGTCGATGGCTTCCTGTTCGGCACGTTGCGGGGGCTTGAGCACGAAATTGACAACCTCGTTACGGTCACCCGGATGGCCGATGCCGATGCGAAGTCGCCAGTAATCCTGGGTTCCCAGATGGGCGGTGATGTCCTTGAGTCCGTTGTGCCCGCCCAGGCCGCCACCGAATTTGAGGCGCATCTGCCCGGGGGGTAAATCCAGTTCGTCATGCACGACCAGCATTTCGTCGGGTTCGATGCGATAAAACTGGGCCAGGGCGCGAACGGCCTGGCCAGAGCGATTCATGAAGGTCTGGGGCAGCAATAGCCAAAGGCCATTCGGCGTGGCTGTTCCGGCCCGGGCACTCCCTGCGATGCCGTGGAAGCGGCTTTCTTTTGCCAGCGAAATACCAAGATCGGCAGCGAGCCGCTCACAAAACCAAAACCCGGCGTTGTGCCGGGTTTTGGCGTATTCGACCCCGGGGTTACCGAGGCCGATGACGAGACGGGGCGGTCGTTGCATGGATGACATGGAATGCGACAGGCCGCCAGTATCAGCGTCTCTACAAAATTACTTCTTTTCGGCAGGAGCCGCTTCAGCAGCCTCTTCCGTCAAACCACCACGCGGAATGGCGATGGTCACGACGACGGGGTCTTCGCCCTTGTGGAGCGCGGCTTCGACGCCCTTGGGCAGCTTCAGTGCGGAAACGTGGATCGAGTGACCGGCGGAGAGTTCCTTCAGGTCGACTTCGATGAATTCGGGCAAGTCGCCCGGCAGGCATTTGACGTCGAGCTCGTTGATGACGTGCGAGACGATGCCGCCTTGCAGCTTGACGCCCGGAGCGATATCAGCATTGACGAAGTGCAGCGGCACTTTCTGGTGAATCTGGTGAGTGGCGTCAACACGCTGGAAATCAAGGTGCAGGATCTGACGCTTGAAGGGGTGCATCTGGATGTCGCGCAGCAGCACGGTTTCATTGGTGCCAGCGAGGTTCATGGCCAGAACGGAGGAGTGAAACGCCTCCTTACGCAGCTTGTGCCAGATTTCGTTGTGATCGATGTCAATGGCTTGCGCCGGCTTTTCTCCACCATACACAACGCCGGGCACACGGCCAGCCTTGCGCAGGCGGCGGCTCGCTCCGGTTCCCTGCAGAGTGCGCGGTTGCGCGTTGAATTCGTATTGCATTTGATGCTCCAGATAAAAACTGCCCGCGACCAGGCAGTGGGGGGTTAAGAGTGTGAGGAAAGGGCACGGGAGGATGACCTCATTCGCCCGTTTCCCCGGTCACTCCATGAAAAGCGATGAGACAGAATCTTCGTTGCTGATGCGAAGCATGGTTTCCGCCAGCAGTCCGCCGATGGAAACCTGGCGGATACGCGGGCAGGCGCGGGCTTCTTCGCTCAGGGGGATGGTATCGGTTACGACCAGTTCATCCAGATCGGACTCGCTGATGCGCGAAATGGCCGCGCCGGAAAGGACGGGGTGTGTGCAATAGGCCAGCACCTTGAGGGCTCCCCGTTCCTTGAGGGCCTGCGCTGCCTTGCAGAGCGTTCCGGCGGTGTCGACCATGTCGTCCATGATGACGCAGGTACGGCCCTTGACTTCGCCGATGATGTTCATGACTTCCGAGACATTGGCCTTCGGGCGACGCTTGTCGATGATCGCCAGATCGGATTCGAGATGCTTCGCCAGCGCGCGGGCCCGCACGACACCACCGATATCCGGCGATACGACGAGCAGTTCCTCGTGACGCTGTTTCCAGATGTCTCCGAGGAGAATCGGGCCTGCGTAGATGTTGTCGACCGGAATATCGAAGAAGCCCTGGATCTGGTCGGCATGCAGGTCTACAGTCAGCAGACGCTGGACCCCGACGGCCTGC
>CAZFPI010000161.1:0-3221 GCA_964521075.1 uncultured Sterolibacterium sp. | reverse complement strand
AGGGGAGCCGTCTGGCCGGGCGGGAGGGCAGGGGAGGTGGGGGTGGCTTCGATGGCCACGAGCCGTTGATGCTCGGCCTCGTTGAGCAAGGAGAGCTGGCTGACGGGGAGGTGAGCCTGGGCCACCATGCCGGTGAGGAGTGTCTGCCAGTGATCGGCCCAGCGGGTGATCGTGGCGGCATCGAAGAGTGTGGTGGCGTAGATCAGTTCCCCCGAGATGCCGTCTGGCTGCTCATGCAGGTTGAATGTCAGGTCGAAGGGCGATGTCTGGCTGGGGATGTCTGCGGGGTAGAGCGTGAGGCCAGGTAGTTCGAGTGCGGTGGCCGGTGTGTTTTGCCAGGCCAGCATGACCTGGAACAGCGGGCTGTGATTGAGATGGCGCGGCGGGTTGAGGGCTTCGACAACCTGTTCGAAGGGGGCTTCCTGATGCTCGTAGGCCGAGAGTGTCCGTGCCCGGACGTGTTCGAGCAGTTGTGTCGTGCTCAGGCTCGTGTCGATCGGGATGTGCACGGCCAGGGTATTTACGAAGAAGCCGATGAGCTTTTCGAACTCTGGGCGGGGGCGGTTGGCCACCGGTGTGCCGATGACGATGTTGTTTTGTCCGGAGAGCTTTTGCAGCAGGAGTGCCGTGCCCGTCAGGAGCAGCATGTGCATGGTCATGCCTTGCGATTTCGCCAGCTGTGACAGTGCGCGTGTGAGCGTGGCACCCAGCCGGAGGGGCAGGGCAGCACCGGATGAGTGCTGGATGGCAGGGCGGGGGTGGTCAAGCGGCAGCTCGAGCAGTACCGGGGCATCCTGCAGGTGCTTACGCCAGAAATCGAGCTGGGTCTGCAGCCGTTCGCCTTGTAATGCCTGGCGTTGCCAGAGGGCGTAATCCGCATATTGCAGGGGCAGCGGCGGGAGGAGGGCGGCCTGTTCGCCTGCTTTTTCGCCCGCTTCTTGCCGCGCCCTGTAGAGGGCGGCGAATTCCTGAATGAGGTTGCCGATCGACCAGCCATCGGAGACGATATGGTGCATGGCGATGCCCAGCACATGTTCGCTTCCTGATTCGTCGAGTGCCAGCAGGAGGCCGCGAATCAGCGGGCCGCGTGCCAGATCGAAGGGCGCGCGGGCCAGGGCGGATAAATGCCGTTCGATTTTCGCTGAACGGCGTTGGGTGTCGCTCAGGTTCAGGCGGGCAAACTTCAGGGCGAAAGCCCCGGCGGGGGAGATCTGCTGGCAGACCTGGCTTGTTTGCGATCCGGACGGATGTTCGGCGAATGTCGTCCTCAGGATTTCATGGCGTTCGATGATGCGGTCGAGAGCCCATTGCAGTGCTGCGCGGTCGAGCTTTCCTGAAAGGCGTAGCGCGCCGGTGATGTGGTAGGCGCTGTCTGCGCCGGACAGCTGTTCGAGCACCCGGAGGCGTTGCTGTGACCAGGACAGGAGCAGGGGGCGGCTGCGGTCGGCGCGGGGCAGCGGTGTCTGGGCATCTTCATGGGGTTCCCGGATTTCCAGTTGCCGCGCCAGGGCGGCAAGCTCGGGGTGATCGAAGATCGCACGGAGAGGCACATCGTGCCCGAGCTGCTGCCGCAGGCGGGCGACAAGCTGGGCTGCCAGCAGGGAATGGCCGCCCAGATCGAAGAAGCGGCTGTGTCGCCCCACGCTGCCGGAGGGCAGGGCCAGCAGTTCTTCCCAGAGATTCGCCAGCATGATTTCGAGCTCGCCTTCGGGGGCAGCGTGCGCGTCTGTTTCGTGCATCAGGCAGGCATCAGGTGCTGGCAAGGCCCGCCGTTCGAGTTTGCCGTTCGGGGAAAGAGGGAAAGCGTCCAGCACGACGAAGGCGGCGGGGATCATGTAATCCGGCAGGCCCGTGCGAAGCTGCGATTTCAGGGCGTCCAGCCCGCCCGCTTCCTCCGCCAGCGTCTGGCCTTCCTTCAGCGTGAGGTAAGCCACCAGGGATTTATCGCCCGGGCGATCTTCCCGCGCGATGACGACGGCTTCGCGCACCGCCTTGTGACGGGTGATCGCCGTCTCGATTTCGCCCAGCTCGATCCGCAGGCCGCGTATCTTGACCTGATGATCGTTGCGGCCAAGATATTCGATCGCGCCATCGGCCCGCCAGCGGCCCACATCCCCCGTCTTGTAGAGCCGGGCCTGTGGCGTTTCGCTGAAAGGGTCAGGCAGGAAGCGTTCCGCCGTGAGCTCCGGGCGGTTGAGATACCCCCGCCCGACGCCGATGCCGCCGATGAAAATCTCCCCGGCCACGCCCACGGGCACAGGCTGGCCTTGTGGGTCGAGGATGTACATCCGCACATTGGCGATGGGAAAGCCGATGGGCACACGGGCCTGTGAAGGATCAAGACGGCATTCGTGATACGTCACGTCGATGGCCGCTTCGGTCGGGCCGTAAAGATTGTGCAGCCCCGCCTGCGGGAAGGCTTCCAGACAGCGGTCCTGCAAGGCGAGCGGGAGTTCTTCGCCGCTCGTGACGATGTGGCGCAGGCTCTGGCAGGCCGATACCTCCGGCTGGTCGAGGAAGACTTGCAGCATGGAGGGCACGAAATGCAGCGTGGTGATGCCCTCTTCCCGGATCAGCCGCCGCAGGGCGTCAGGGTCCTGGTGCGCGCCAGGCGGGGCGACGATGAGCTGCGCGCCGGTCATGAGCGGCCAGAAAAATTCCCAGACGGAGACATCGAAGCTGAAGGGGGTCTTTTGCAGGATGCGGTCGGCCTGGCCGATGCGGTAGGCGTCCTGCATCCATTGCAGGCGGTTGACGACGGCGCGGTGCTCGTTCATCGCCCCCTTGGGCTGCCCCGTCGACCCCGAGGTATAGATGACATAAGCGAGGTTTTCCGGGCGGGCATGAACCCCGGGAGAAAGAGGTGAGCAGGTGCACTCGCTGTGGGCCGCATTACAGCTTGATTCTGCCAGAACGAGTTTCGCCTTCGTTGCGGGCAAGCTGCCCTGAAGGCTCGCCTGCGTGAGCAAGACAACGGGAGCGGCATCCTCCAGCATGAAAGCGATCCGCTCCGGCGGATAGGCCGGATCGACAGGCACATAAGCCCCGCCAGCCTTGAGGATAGCAAGCAGACCCACCACCATATCCAGCGACCGCTCAAGACAGACAGCCACAAGAGCCTCCGGCCCCACCCCCAGAGAAAGCAGATGATGCGCCAGCCGGTTCGCCCGGGCATCGAGCCCGGCATAAGTCAGCGTCTGCCGCCCGGAGCCAGACCCCAG
>CAZFPI010000160.1:2845-3226 GCA_964521075.1 uncultured Sterolibacterium sp. | reverse complement strand
TCATCAGGGGTGGCGCCTGTCGCAATGATCGTTAGGGCGCTTTCGGCAAACTCGGCTGCGTCTTTTTCGATGCTACTGTTACTCTGGCCTGTCAGGGTATTCCAGATGCGCCGCCCAAGAACGCGCGCGCCTTGGAATCCGACTGCCAGCATGGCTGCAACACCGGCCTTCTGGCCGATATTTCTGGCAATAGCTTTGCTATTAACGTCGTTCCACTCGTACTGCTTGGCCTCGTGTTCTTCCTGGATTTTTCGTTGGCGCTCCTTGGCTTCCTCTTTGGACAAGGGTTTTGACTTGACGCCTTCGTGTTCGATGACCTCGGTGCTCTTTTTGATGTCTTTTCCCTGCCCTTCCGGAACCAGCTTTCTTTGCCCCCGATCG
>CAZFPI010000160.1:0-2835 GCA_964521075.1 uncultured Sterolibacterium sp. | reverse complement strand
CAAAAAGCTCATTGGTCGATTCCGCATCAGCGCCGTATTTCGACTGGTAACGCTTCACGACCTTGCCATTGCCATCACGGATAACTATATCGACAGAATTCTTGCCATAGGTTTCACCCGGCGCAGGCTTGAGTACTTCGGCACGGCAGGGGCTGCCCTGAGCGGCAGCTTCTATATTGAAGCTCTCCACGTGGTGTTGCTCGGCGATGAAGCCATCGAGATGCCACGACTGGTTGATTCCGCCGTCCGTTCGATACATCAGGTCAATGTTGTCTTTGTTCGCCTGATCGAGAGCGTAGTCTATTTCGGCAGCGTAGCTTCCAACATTGCTCACGCCCTGTGCCTTCGCACTGCTCTCAATGGCAGATTTGAGATAACTTTCGCGCGATAGTCCCCGCTCACGGTATTCGGCGAGCTTCTTTTTTTCTTCCTCGAATCGACGAATGCGCTCAACGATAATTAGCGTTGTACTTTTGCGTTCATCTTCGTCCACCCATATTTCCGGATATTTGGAAAATTCGTTATCCAGCCAAGCAGTATCTGGCGTCTCATCAGACTTTTGGTGATAGGAGTGGACGAAGGACAGAACGGTTTCCCGTGCCCTTTGCCGATTACCACCGGCCGTGTCGATTTCCAATGCTGTCTCGACGACATCCGCCCCAGCTTCGGCATTTTTTGCATCTTCTTCGATACGAAGGGCGAGCATGTTCATGGTTTCTGAGCGTTGGCTTTGCGGCAATGTCTGATAGGAATCGGGGGATGCCATGGGGAAATCCTTGTTGTTGGCTGCTGACTGGAAACATGCTGTGCAAATCGCCCGCCATTCTTTCACACGAACGGCATGAAGGGAACGAGTTCAGCCGATCAGGTAACCTCGATGGCTTGCTGTGCGCCAAGTTTTCTGGCAATGGTGTCGAGCATGTCGATATAGGCCAGCCGCGCCGTCTGGATGACGGTGCCGGTTTCCTCGCGGATCGCTTCGACAATCTTTCCGCGCAGGTCAAGCAAGTTGCTGCGCAAGCGGCGGGCATTGTCGCGGCTCTCCCGGTCCCAGGCATCGGAGCACGGGTCTCTGGAAAGGAATATCAGGCCGATCAAGCCCGGCTTGGCTTGTTCGATAGCTTGGCCGATCAGGTCGTCAGCATGGCGGCGTAGCTTCAGCCCCTTGCGCAGACCAGTGAGGTCGATCCGTGCTGTATCGAACCCGGCCTCGCCAGCACCAGTCTCTCGCAGATCCTTTTCCTGCCGTTCAAACAAGCCGAGAACATGACGCTCAAAGGCTTCGTCGTAGCTGAGCGCCAGCATGCTGGAGAGGGCCATTTTCGTGCTCGTCGCCATGTCGAACATATAGCCATCCGTCGTTGCTTCTTCAATCTCCACTTCGAACTTATCCCAGACTTCGTCAGCCATTGTGTTGGCGAGGTCGCGGGCATCCTCGCGCAATTCGCGCATGCGCTGATGCTGCCGGTTGATCAGGTTCTGCAGTTGGGCATTCATGATGTTCCTCCTTGTTCGATGACAGGCCGGCAGGTTTGCCGGTTGTGAACATGATGGGTCGGATGTGCGACAGTCGGTGACGCGTTGTATGGCTTCCAATCGTCACGGCTTGGGGTTGCTACGCAACGACTATCGAGGTTTCGGCGGATCCTCCATCCGCCCCAGCCACTGCCACAGCACCTTGATGGCCAGCCAGTACGCATAGGCTGTGGCCGGCGCCATGTCTCGGTGGGCCTTCCAGAACGCGATCACCTGCCGCTTGCCGATCTGCTCCAGGCCGGTCACGCGGAAATGCGCCTGCATCCAGTTGACCAAGATGACCAGGCGGTCGACCTGCTGGCGACGGTTGGATTTTCCACCGTGGGCAACATAGACATGCGCTCGACGCCTGACCTGGTCAGCCAAGGTAGGCATTGCTCACCTCACGCCGATTGTGGCCCAGCTCCAGGGCGATCTGATCCCGTGCCGTGTCATCAAGCTCTTTCGCCGCATCCAGTGAAATCCCCAACTGCTTTGACAGCCAGGTGTGATGCGCCCGGCCATGGTCGATCCCACTGGCCACCGGACAATCCTCGCCGACGAGATCGCGATAGCGCTGTTGCGCATAGGCATGGCGCTCGCGATGAAAACGTATGCCATGACGAACCGTCTGGCCATAGCACTCCTGCCGGAACTCATCGTAGTACATTCGGCAGAAGATCAATGACCGGTCATTGCCCTGCGCTTCGGCCGCCTGTTCCAGGGCAGCCAGCTGCTCATCCCGGACGATCGGCACGCGACGCTTGCGCCCGCCCTTGGTGCCATCGGTCACGTTTAGCCAGCCAGTTTGGACCTGTTGCCAGGCAGCCCGTGCATCGAGCTTGGCCGATTCCTCGAAGCGTAAGCCGAATGCCCGCTGCAATTCCAGCAGCAAGGCAATGCGCGGATCAATGATGCCCAGCCATGTTTCGTGTTCTTCAGCAGAAACCGCCAGATTGTCGATAGCTACGCCGACGCGCTTGGGAATGCCGCAATCCCGTGTCGGTGAAACATGAAGCGATTTGTCGCCCCGGGCGATCTCCAGCACCCGGTTCACGGCGCTGACGTAGTTCTGGGCCGTCGATTCCGCCAGCAGTTCCTCATCCACCTGGTCGGCCAGCCAGGCACCATAGGCCACGACGACGTCCAGGCTGATGCGCTCCATGCGGCCGATCTCGTAATGCTCGCGGGCGAAGTCGACGAAGCGATTCCAGCGATCGGCCATGGTGTCGATACTGGCGAACGAGCACATCCCGCGCTCCAGGGCGATCCTGCCCGCGGCCTTCATGTCGCGCGCGCCAAGATCAAAGTTACGACTGC
>CAZFPI010000159.1:0-3310 GCA_964521075.1 uncultured Sterolibacterium sp. | reverse complement strand
TCCGGTAATCCCGCTTTTCATCCAGAAAATGCTCGCCGAAAATTTGCACCATGAAACGCGTCCGGGATTCTTCGTGGTACTCGGCCAGGGCGCGACGGCTCAGCTGGCAAAAGACGTCCACGTCGGCGTATCGCGGCATGATCGTCATCCGGAAAGGATAGGACGAGATTTTTTGCAGCAGGATATCGGCGGCGGCTGTCATCGGAAGGTGACCATATCGGGTACTACGCTGGCGAGATGAAGGAATACTCCATTAGAATCAAGAATTTTCGTCTTGGCAGGCTGGGCTTGCCTGTTAACAAGGAAAGGAGCAAACGTGACCTCTGTTCATTGTATTCGTGGCCGCGCCGGGCGTGCTTCAACCCGGCTGCTGGCGGGTCTGGCCACAGCACTGGTGATCGGCCTGGCGGGCTGCTCGACTGCCGTCGGCACAGACATGCCGCAGCGCGAAGCCGTGCTGAAGACCATGCGGGATCAGGGCTGGCTGCTCAACAAGCACGTCATCGATACCGCCGTGGGAGCAGACCAGAATCAGGTGATCGTCAGCGGCCCGCTGGCGGAGCGCACCCCCGACAACCGGCATGTGCCCGATGGCTGGAAGGTCATGCAATACAGCAGCGTGACCCTGCAAAACAACAATGGCACCTGGCAGGTCGCCTCGAAAACCCCTGTCATTCGCGAACCGATCAGCACGCGCGAACGCTGGCTCCGCTAAACCTTTTTTTCACAGGCCTCCAATCATGCAAAACAACGCAACTCAGCTCGAACCGACCTACGGTTACACGCTGGATAACCCCGATCGCGGCAAGCGCGTTTTTTATCTCGCCTTGCTGGGCGCGCTGGGCATTCCCTTCATGATGTTTGCCCTGCGCCTGATGTACGGCCCCGAGCAGATGCAGATCTGGTGGGAATCCGCCAAGACCGCTCCGCTCGCGCAACCGCAAGTGCTGGCGGGTATGTGGATCACCATGGGCGGTGTCGGCATCGTCATCTGGCATTCTTGCGTGGTCAAGGGCTGGCAGCGCACCATCGCCTGTATCGGCGTGGGCTTCCTGATTGCCTGGTTCTATGAATATTTGGGTACGAATACGCATCACGGCGGTGTGTTTGGCCCCTACCACTACAACGACACCATTTTGCTGGGGCACTTTCTCGGTGTGCCCTGGGTCGTTGCCCTGGGCTGGGAATCTTTCGCTTACCCGGCTTTTTATCTGGTGCTCTATCTGATGCCCAGCGAGAAGTTCGGCGCAGAGCTGTCGCAATGGAACCGCTTCCTTCACATCCTGGCCGTTTCCACGCTTGGCGGCCTGTTTTGCGTCGCGCTGGATTTCATCGTCGACCCGATCTCCGTCGAGGCCGGTAACTTTACCTGGCACAACAATGGCGGCATCTATCCCTGGCTCGACGGCAGCGGTGAGCCTATCACCAACTTCATCGGCTGGTGGGTCTGCGGCTTTACCATGATGGTTGCCTGGTATTACATCCTGCAGATGACGCCTTCCAAACGTCATGTCCGCTCGAAGTATCTCGATATCTACATCCCTTTTGCCATGTATCTTTCCTGGTTTACCAGCTATATGTCGCAAGAGCTTCTCATGCAGCAGCGCGACGACGTGGTCATGTTCGGCATGTTTGGCCCGGGCGGGCTGATCCTGCTGCTCCTCGTGAAAATTTACATGGAACAGCAAGGGCATCATCCACACCCCATCGGCCATGACATGGCGAAACAGGCACTGGAGAAACGGATGTCCTAACCCGCAAGGGTGATCCGCCGCCGGTTTTCCGGAAAGAGGCTGAACCAGTGGCTAAACCTGTGGTCGACCTGTCGCAAGACGGTCGGCCACTGTTTTTTTGTGGCTCCGGTTTTCTGGCCGAGATTAACGGTGTCAGTGCGCCGCTTCCCAGTCGGGGCCAATGCCGATATCGACCAGCAGGGGGACGGCCAGTTGCGCCACGCCATTCATTAGCCGTGGCAGATGCTCGCGAACCCGGGCCAGCTCGCCATCCGGCACTTCCAGCACCAGTTCGTCATGCACCTGAAGCACCAGCCGCGCGGCCAGGTTTTCGGCATCCAGCCAGCCTTGCACGGCCAGCATGGCGCGCTTGACGAGATCGGCAGCCGTGCCCTGCATGGGTGCATTGATCGCCGCGCGTTCCGCCCCCTGGCGTCGCCCCGCCTGAGAGGAACGAATTTCAGGCAGCCAGAGCCGCCGGCCAAAAACGGTTTCGACATAACCTTGCCGACGTACCTGTTCCCGGGTTTCTTCCATATAACGCGCCACCCCGGGGTAACGGGCAAAATAGCGTTCCATGTAGGCTGCGGCGGCACTGCGCTCGATGCCCAGTTCCCGCGCCAGGCCAAAGGCCGACATGCCATAGATCAGCCCGAAGTTGATGACTTTGGCGGCGCGCCGCTGGTCGGGGGCGACTTCCAGTGGGGTGATGCCAAAAATTTCGGCGGCGGTGGCGCGGTGCACGTCCTCGCCATGGGCAAAGGCATCGAGCAGGCGCGGGTCGCCAGACAGATGCGCCATGATGCGAAGCTCGATCTGCGAATAGTCGGCAGAAACGATGCTGCAGCCGGGCGGCGCGATGAAGGCACTGCGGATGCGCCGCCCGGCAGGGGTTCGCACGGGGATGTTCTGCAGATTGGGCTCGGAACTCGCCAGCCGTCCTGTGGCGACGGTCGCCTGGGAAAAATGCGTATGCACCCGGCCCGTCGCCGGGTTCACCATGCGCGGCAGTTTGTCGGTATAGGTGCTTTTGAGTTTGGCCAGGCTGCGGTGTTCGAGAATCAGCTTGGGCAGTGGGTGGTCGAGTGCCAGTTCGCTCAGGACTTCTTCATCCGTACTGGGCACACCCGCCGGGGTTTTCTTGAGCACGGGCAGGCCCTGGCGCACGAAAAGCAGTTCTTGTATCTGCCGGGAAGAATTGAGATTGAAGGGCTGCCCGGCCAGCGCATGGGCCCGGGCTTCGAGATCGAGCAGGCCGCGCCCGAGCTCCTCGCTTTGCTGTGCCAGCGCGAAAATGTCGATCAGCACCCCCTGGCGTTCCATGCGATAGAGCACCTCGGCCACAGGCAATTCCAGCTCGTGATACAGCTTGCACAGGCGTTCTTCCCCGGCGAACTGCTCGCAGAAAGCCTGGTGCACCCGCAAGGTGAGATCGGCATCTTCGGCAGCGTAAGGGGCTGCCTGTTCGAGGCTCACCTGGTTGAAAGGAATGCGCGCCGCTCCCTTGCCGGTCAGCTCATCATAGGAAAGGCTGGAGACGCCCAGATGCCGTGTGGCGAGCGCGCCAAGATCATGCG
>CAZFPI010000158.1:0-3351 GCA_964521075.1 uncultured Sterolibacterium sp. | reverse complement strand
AGTCAAAACCACAATGAATACTTGAACAAAATTGAGGGCTATTTATAATCTCGCGGTTTCAGGCTTGGGAGCCGTTCATGTTCAGCCGCCTGCGCGAAGACATCGCTTGTGTCTTCGACCGCGATCCCGCCGCCCGGTCCATCTGGGAGGTCTTGACCTGCTACCCGGGTTTTCACGCGCTGCAATGCCATCGCCTGATCCACGTCTTGTGGAACGCGGGTTTTCGCTGGCTGGCGCGCTGGTTATCACATTGTGTCCGCTGGCTCACCGGCATCGAAATCCACCCGGGGGCGACCATCGGCCGACGGGTTTTCATCGACCACGGCATGGGTGTCGTCATCGGAGAAACGGCCGTCATTGGTGATGACTGTACGCTCTACCACGGCGTCACTCTCGGCGGCACATCCTGGAACAAGGGCAAACGCCATCCCACACTTTTGCGCGGTGTAGTGATCGGAGCCGGAGCGAAAGTGCTGGGGCCGATCACCATCGGTGAGGAAGCACGAGTGGGCTCCAACGCGGTTGTCGTACGGGATGTACCGCCTGCGGCGACTGCCGTCGGCATTCCCGCACGCATCATCGAAAGCGAGCGAGATCAAGCCCGCGAAGCCAAGGCGGAAACCATGGGCTTTTCGGCCTACGCCGTCACACGCGACGACGACCCGCTTGCCAAGGCCATCCACGGCCTGCTCGACCATGCAGTCGATACAGATCGCCGCCTGTCGATGCTCCTGGAACAACTCGACCGCGCCGGTCTGCTGCAAGAAACCGGCAGCGATGGCATGGCCACTGCGGACAAGTTTGACCCCAACTACCTGGGCAAGATAGTTGACTAAGTTACTCGGGAATCGTACAGTAACGACCTCGCCGCACTCGATGCGCGGCTCAGTCAAGGGAATGAGACAGACATGAAACTGACGACCAAGGGGCGTTTCGCCGTCACCGCGATGATCGACCTGGCCTTGCGACAAAAAGATGGCCCGGTAACGCTGGCGGGCATCAGCGAGCGTCAGAAAATATCCCTTTCCTATCTGGAGCAGCTATTCGGAAAACTCCGGCGTCACGCGCTGGTTGCCAGTGTTCGCGGCCCGGGTGGCGGCTATCGCCTGAGCAAGACACTGGAAGAAATCACCGTGGCAGACATCATTCATGCCGTCGATGAGCCCATGGATGCCACACTCTGCGGCGGCAAGGCCAACTGTCACGACGACCAGCCCTGCATGACGCACACGCTCTGGACGACGCTGACCCAGCGCATGCTCGACTACCTGCGCTCCGTCACCCTGGCCGAACTGGTCGACCAGCAGCGCAATGCCTGTGGCCAGACGTCCCATCCTCACGAACACGATCTCGAATCCGCACATTCCCACGCAAGCCCCCGCCGCACCATTGCCGTCGCCTCCGCCTGAGCCCACGCCATGTTTGCTCCCGTCTATCTCGACCACAACGCCACCACCCCGCTGGATGCGCGGGTACTGGAGGCGATGTTGCCCTGGCTGCGCGAGCAGTACGGCAATGCGTCGAGCCGCCACGAATATGGCCGCGCAGCAAGGCGGGCCATTGACGAGGCGCGGCAGCAGGTGGCTGCCGCCGTGGGCGCACACCCGACGGAAATCATTTTTACCAGCGGCGGTTCGGAAGCAAACAATCTCTTCATCAAGGGTGCTGCCACGATGCGCCGCGAACAGGGCCGTTTTCCGGGCGTAGCGATTTCCGCCATCGAGCACCCCTGTGTGCGCGAACCCGCGCGTCAACTCGCCAAAGCGGGTGGCCATCTGCGAGAAATCGCCGTGGATGCGGCAGGACGCATCGACCAGGACGACTTCCGGCAAGCCCTGGCCCAACGCCCGGCCATCGTTTCCGTCATGCTGGCCAACAACGAAACCGGTGTCGTGCAAGAGATCGACGCGCTCACCCGGGCCGCACACGGCAGCGGCGCATGGTTTCACAGCGACGCCGTACAGGCTTTGGGCAAACTTCCTGTCGACTTTCGCGCATTGAACGCCGCCGGGCTACATGCGCTGACGCTCTCCGCCCACAAGCTCGGCGGCCCGAAAGGAGCCGGGGCACTGGTACTGGACAAACGCGTCGAACTCATGCCGCAGATCGCCGGAGGCGGCCAGGAACGCGGCTTGCGTTCCGGCACGGAAAACGTCGCCGCCATCGCAGGCTTTGGCGAAGCCTGCCGCCTGATTTCAGAACGACTGGACAAAATGGCCGGGCTGCACCTGCTGCGCGCAACCCTGGAAACCGGTCTGCGGGCCCAGGGAGCCGTCATTTTCGGCGATACCGCCGAACGCCTGCCCAACACCCTCTACTTCGCCCTGCCCGAAATCGAAGGCGACACCCTCGTCGGCAAGCTCGACAGGGCCGGATTCGCGGTTGCCAGCGGCGCAGCCTGCTCCAGCGCGCAACCCGAGCCCTCCCACGTCCTGAAGGCGATGGGCGTACCCGACGCCTTGTCGCGCGGTGCGGTACGCGTGAGCCTCGGCCCCGACAACACCGCCCAGCAGGTTCGTGACTTCCTCGCGGCCCTGAGCGAAACCCTTTTTCAGCTTCGACGCCTGACGGCACTCGCAGGCTAACCCTGTTTCAGGAGAGTTCAACATGATCAAATTCCCCATCTACCTCGACTACTCGGCGACGACCCCCGTCGACCCGCGTGTTGCGGAAAAGATGATCCCCTTCCTCACCGAGAAATTCGGCAATCCGGCCAGCCGCTCCCACGCCTACGGCTGGGAAGCCGATGCCGCTGTGGAAGAAGCCCGTGCCCAGGTGGCTGCTCTCGTTCATGCCGACGCCAAGGACATCATCTGGACTTCCGGCGCGACGGAATCGAATAATCTCGCCCTGAAAGGGGCGGCGCATTTCTATTCGGGCAAGGGCAAGCACCTGATTACCGTCTCCACCGAGCACAAAGCCGTGCTCGACACCATGCGCGAACTGGAACGCCAGGGTTTTGAAGTCACCTATCTCGACCCGGACGAAAACGGCCTCATCAGCCTCGAAAAATTCACGGCGGCCCTGCGTCCCGACACCATCGTGGCCTCGATCATGGCCGTCAACAACGAAATCGGCGTCATCCAGCCCATCGCTGAAATGGGCGAAATCTGCCGCGAAAAGGGCATCATTTTCCACGTCGATGCCGCCCAGGCCACCGGCAAGATGCCCATCGACCTGAGCCAGCTGAAAGTCGACCTCATGTCCTTCAGCGCGCACAAAACCTACGGCCCCAAGGGCATCGGCGCGCTCTACGTTCGCCGCAAGCCGCGCATCCGTCTGGAAGCCCAGATGCACGGCGGTGGCCACGAGCGCGGCTTCCGCTCCGGCACGCTGGCCACCCACCAGATC
>CAZFPI010000157.1:0-3354 GCA_964521075.1 uncultured Sterolibacterium sp. | reverse complement strand
GGTATCTGGTACTCGTGCCGCCCGTTGCCGTCCCGACGGCGCAGATTTTCCGCTCCCCGGACTTGCGTCGCGACACACCCGTTATCGCCCCGGGCAACTGGCAGCCCGGCATGGGAGGAAACGACCTGGAGCCCGTCGCCTGCGCGCTTTATCCCATGGTTGCCGAGTATCTAGCCTGGCTCAAACAAATCGCCCCCGCCGGAAAGGCTCGAATGAGCGGTTCCGGGGCCTGCGTCTTCGCGGAATTCCCCGATGAAGCCGCCGCCGGGCGCGCCCACGCCGCCTTGCCGGGCAACATGACAGGTTTCGTCGCACGCGGGCTGGACGACCACCCCGCGAAAAACCTGCCTCCTATATGAAATTTCACTACAATACGCCCGGATTCTTCAGGGCTAAACGATCAACCATGGCCAAAAACAATCAACGATCAAAACAACGATCAATGCAACGCTGATTGTGATTGACCAGGATGCCCGCACAAACCGGCGGCTTCCTCTCCGGCGAAAAACAAAACCTGCTGGCTCCGGTGCCCCCTGAAGGACTCCCAAGAAATGCATCCCGCATTGAACATCAACAATAAAATGGAGCTTTCATGAAATTCAATCACTACGCACTAACACTGGCGGCGACCTCCTCGCTGTTGTTGAGTGGCTGCTTCCTGGACGGCGGCAGCGATGGCCCGGCGGCTACTCCCACGACCCCCACAACACCGACCACCCCCACGACCCCGACAACGCCGACGACCCCCACAACGCCTTCTGCCGGAACGACCAAGGTGAGCGGCGTGGCGATGGCAGGTGCATTGAATCAAGGAACAGTTTGCGCCTATTCGCAGGCGAATGACGGCACCTGGAATGAAAACAAGCTGGCCTGCACGACGACGGATGCCAATGGCTCCTACACCCTGAGCTGGCCGACTTCCTCTTATGCCGGACAAGTGCTGCTCAAAGCCTATGGCAACTACATCGACGAAGCCACGGGCCAGACCAAGAACATTCCCCAGACAGCCCCCATGCGCTCGGTGGCCAAATGCACGGCTGCGGATTGCAATGCCGCCATCACGCCCTTGACCGAACTGGCAGTGGGAAGTGCAGCGACGCATTCGGAGGCCGATCTGGCCGCTGCCTATCTGCAAGTGGCGCGAGTCTTCGGCCTGAACCCCGGCAATGAAACCGATGCCATTGCCAAGCTCGTGTCGAAGCTGCCCGCCACTTCGGGGAACGACAGCGGTGCCCGTACCTATGCCAACCTGCTGGCGGTGGCCTCCCAGGCACAGCAGAAACAATGTGGCTCGGGCTCGGATTGCGATCTGACCGCCTGGCTCATGCATGCCAAGGATATGGTCTGGTCGTCCTCGAGCGCGCTGACCACTGAAATTCAGGGCGCGGCCTACTCCTGGAAGACAAACAGCCACAACACGCAGTCTGCAGGTTCCTGCGATTTCACCGGTGGCGCATTTGTCTGCACCCTGACCGAGCTGAACAATGGCGGCACATCAGGGCTGGGCAACTACAATCTGAGCTTGACGGTGACAGCCAACGGTGTGGCCGTATCCCCCATCATCATCAAGAATGTGCCGAAGCCTTCGACCCAGTCGGAATTCTGTGATTCCGCCGAAGTCAAGAAGAACCTCAACGACTCGATGAGTGCTGCGGGCAGCTGGACGCTCAATAGCTGCAGCTTCAGCGGCAATACAGGCCGGATGTCGATGACGGTGACCATCACCTCGCCGATCACCATGAGCATCCCCTACACGGCGGATTACGTCTACACCGCACAGTAAGTCTTAGCCTTCGCAGAACCCCCCGCCGCCAGCCGATGGCGGCGGGGCATAAAAAGTCGGCCAATCCGGGACCCGGAATCGTCGTTCCGGCGAAGGCCGGAACCCAGACGAAGGTTTTGTTATTTATTGGTGTGCGTTATATCACCCCGAAATCGTCGTTCCGGCGAAGGCCGGAACCCAGGGGTATCAAAGCACTGGGCCCCGGCCTTCGCCGGGGTGACGAAACAATCCGCGCAATCAACCCAATCCGCACAATCAACGCAATCAGCATTTAGGGAACTGCTGATTAAATCAAATCCGTTCGGGCTGAGCCTGTCGAAGCCCTTGTTTTTACAGGTGGTGCCCTTCGACAAGCTCAGGGCGAACGGAATAAATCAGTGTCTCCTTAGCGTTTAGCGTTTCCTCGGACGGCTTGCCCAGAGCTTACTCTGCCGCAACACCCGTCGCGCTGGCGGTTGCCCGCTTTGCCAGACGCCGCAGCAGTTCCATGAGGTCATCGACGTAGGTGAATACGACCGGAATCACCAGCAAGGAGAGCAGGGTCGAAGTAATCAGGCCGCCGATGACCACGATGGCCATGGGCGCGCGAAAGCCCGGGTCGGCAATGCCAAAACCCAGGGCGCAGGGCAGCATCCCGCCCCCCATGGCGATGGTGGTCATGAAGATGGGGCGCGCCCGTTTGTGGCAGGCATCAACCAGGGCATCAAATCGGTTCAGGTCGCGTTCCCGGCGGGCGATGATGACGTAATCGACGAGCAGGATGGAGTTCTTTGTCACGATGCCCATCAGCATCAGGATGCCGTAAATGGATGGCATCGAGAGCGCGTTGTTCGTCAGCAGCAGGGCAACGAACGCCCCGCCCAGCGAGAGCGGCAAGGCGACGAGGATGGTGACGGGTTGCAGGAAGTCGTGAAACAGCAACACCAGCACGATATACACGCAGACTACGCCGACGAGCATCCCCACGCTCACGCGCTCGAAGAGCTCCTCCATGTATTCGACATCGCCATCGCTGATGCGGATGACGCCGGCGGGCAGCTGCCGGAGCGAGGGCAGCTCGTTGGCTTCCTTGAGCAGATCGCCCAGCACACGGCTGCCCAGCTCGGTTTCGATAGACATATTGCGGATGCGGTCGAGCCGGTCGATCCGGGCCGGGCCGCTGCCCATCTCGATTTTCGCCACGGCTTCCAGCGGAACCGTCCCGCGCCGGGCCGGAACGGGAATCTGCCGGATGTGGTCGAGATCATCACGTTGCGAAGGATCGAGCTGAACGCGGATGGGCACCTGCCGCTGCGGAAGATCGAGCTTGGCCAGCTGGACGCGGTAATCCCCGGCGGTGGCAATGCGAATGGTGCGGGCGAGATTGTCGGTCGTCACACCCAGATCGGCGGCACGCGCCGGGTCTGGCGTGATGTGGATTTCCGGCTTTTGCAAGGCAGCGGTCGAGCTGATGTAGCCGATGCCCGGCAAGGTACGAAGATCACCTTCCACCTGTTTTGCCGCCATGCCCAGGCTGTCGGCATCGTCGCTGCCCAGCACCACGCGCAGCACCGTGCCCGGCGCGCCGGAAA
>CAZFPI010000156.1:0-3399 GCA_964521075.1 uncultured Sterolibacterium sp. | reverse complement strand
CATGGCGGGCCGCTCGCTTGCAGATCAGGGCGTGAAGGGCGAAGTGATCCCACCGTATTTCTCCGTCAAGGAAGCCGTATTCCCCTTCGCCAAATTCCCCGGTGTTGACACGATCCTCGGCCCGGAAATGAAATCCACCGGCGAAGTCATGGGCGTGGTCCGCAGCTTTGATGAGGCTTTCGTCAAGAGCCAGCTGGCGGCAGGCACAAAGCTGCCCTCCGGTGGCCGCGCCTTCGTCAGCGTCAAGCCGGCGGATCGCCAAAAAGCCGTTGAAGTTGCACGCGAACTGCACGAACTGGGCTTTACCGTCGTCGCCACACGCGGCACGGGCTCCGCGATCCAGGCAGCCGACATCCCCGTGACCTTCGTCCATAAAGTCGCCGAAGGCCGTCCGCACATCGTCGACATGATCAAAAACGGCGAGATCAGCCTGATCGTCAATAGTGTCGAAGAAAAACGCGCTGCCATTGCCGACTCCCGCTCGATCCGAGTGAGTGCGCTGGCTGCCCGTATCACGCTTTTCACCACCATCGAAGGCGCGCGCGCTGCCTGCGCTGGCATGCGCCACATCGCCGACCTCGAAACCTACGCGCTGCAATCGCTGCACGCCGAACTGAACTGAAGCAGGCAGGACGTCATGAACAAGTTTCCCATCACCATCAACGGTGCCGAGCTGCTACGCACTGAGCTGCACCGTCTGAAAACCGTCGACCGTCCCAACGTCATCGCCGCGATTGCCGAGGCCCGCTCACATGGCGACCTCTCCGAAAACGCGGAATACGATGCTGCCAAGGAAAAGCAAGGCTTCATCGAAGGCCGAATCAAGGAAGTCGAAGGCAAACTCTCCAATGCCCAGATCATCGACCCCAGGCTGCTCGATGCCGATGGTCGCGTGGTGTTCGGCGCGACCGTCGAACTCGAAGACCTCGAAGAAAGCAAGACCGTCTGCTACCAGATCGTTGGGGACGACGAGGCCGACATCAAGTCCGGCAAGGTATCGGTCAACTCCCCCGTGGCGCGTGCCCTCATCGGCAAATTCGCCGGTGACGTTGCCGAAGTTAACACCCCCGGCGGTGTGCGGGAATACGAAGTCATCGACGTCAAGTATCTTTAACACCCTCCCCGGAACCCGGCAGGAGAACAGGCCCCGGCGGACACCCGGGGCATTCCCACCATCAACGCGTCCGCGTTGGCCTTCTGGGCTTGCCCTTTTCCAGGGGCCGCGCCCGGGCAGCCTTGTCGGTTTTGGCGGCAGCGGCTTTTTTGGTCAGACGAGGGGGGTTGCGGCGCGGACGAGGAGGAGACTGCGTGGTTTCCTTGCCGGGGTCAGCAGGTTTTTCCCGCCAGACCACCAGCAGCTTGCCGATGTGCTGCACCGGAGCAGCCCCCAGATTCGCGCAGATCTCGTCGAGCAAGGCATCGCGTGCTTCGCGTTCATCCTCGAAAACCCGGATCTTGATGAGCTCGTGCGCCTTCAGGCAACGCTCGATTTCGTCAAGCACGGCCGGGCTCAAGCCCTTCTGGCTGATGGAAACCACCGGCTTGAGGGCGTGGGCAGCGGCGCGCAATTCGCTGCGACGTGCCGGGCTCAACGCGGGCACGGTGGCATTTGTGGCGGGCTCTGTGGCTTCATCGAGCCGGGTATCATTCGTATTCGTACTCATCCGAGCATTCTAATCGACTCCTTATCGACTCCCCCTGATTCCCCGTGAAAAAGCACAAAAGCAACAAGGCCTGGCTGCATGAGCATGTCACCGACCCTTTCGTTCAACGCGCCAAGGCCGAAGGCTGGCGTTCCCGGGCAGCTTTCAAGCTCATGGAAATCGACGAAAAGGACCACCTGCTCAAGCCTGGCATGACCGTCGTAGACCTGGGGGCAGCCCCGGGCAGCTGGTCGCAATACGCCATCCGCCGCATCCAGCCACAAGGCCGCCTGTTCGCGCTCGACCTGCTGCCCATCGAACCTCTGGATGGCGTGATCTTCCTTCAGGGAGATTTCCGGGAAGACGACGTGCTGCATCAACTCGAAACCGGACTGGAAGGACGTGAAGTCGACCTTGTATTGTCAGACATGGCCCCCAATATGTCTGGAGTGCAACTGGTCGACCAGTCACGCGTGATGCATCTGGCGGAACTGACCCTGGATTTTGCCCGGGAACACCTGAAGCCTGGCGGAGACATGCTGGTGAAAGTGTTTCAGGGCAGCGGCTACATGGAACTGCGTGAGGCCATGCGTGAAGTTTTTGAAGTGATCCTGGTGCGAAAGCCCGACGCTTCGCGTGATCGCAGCGCGGAGAATTTTTTGCTGGCCCGTCGCAAACGTCCGTAACCCATCAACAAGAACTTGCAGCCCGCCCGTCCCAGCCCGTCCGTCGTTTGCGCCCCCCGTGGAAGGGCTCTACAATCATCATCCGGTCTTTTCAGAACCATTCAGAAACAAACAGTTTCGGCATCCCTGCCGGAAGGAACAGCATGAATAACATGTTCAAGAGCCTGGCCGTCTGGCTGGTCGTCGGCGTCGTACTGATGACGGTGTTCAACCAGTTTGGCGCACGCCAGCCCAATCAGCAGATCATCGACTATTCCCAGTTTCTCGACGAAGTGAAACAGGGCCACATCGCCAAGGTCGTCATTCAGGGGCGAACCCTGGACGCCACGACGACGGACAACCGCAAGGTCACCAGCTACGCGCCGCCCGACCTCTGGATGGTGAGCGACCTGCTCAAATACAACGTCAAGGTCGTGGCCAAGGCCGAGGAAGAACAATCCTTCCTGCTGAACCTGTTTGTTTCCTGGTTCCCGATGCTGCTGCTGATCGGCGTCTGGATTTTCTTCATGCGCCAGATGCAAGGCGGCGGCAAGGGCGGCGCGTTTTCCTTTGGCAAGAGCCGGGCGCGTCTGCTCGATGAAAACGCCAACCAGGTCACCTTCGCCGACGTCGCCGGTTGCGACGAAGCCAAGGAAGACGTGGCAGAGCTCGTCGATTTCCTGCGAGACCCCTCCAAATTCCAGAAGCTCGGTGGCCGCATTCCTCGCGGTGTCCTGATGGTCGGCAGCCCCGGCACCGGGAAAACCCTGCTGGCCAAGGCCATCGCCGGGGAAGCCAAAGTGCCGTTCTTCTCGATTTCCGGCTCCGACTTCGTCGAGATGTTCGTCGGCGTCATCGACGAAATCGACGCCGTCGGCCGCCAGCGCGGCGCAGGGCTGGGCGGCGGAAACGACGAGCGCGAACAGACACTCAATCAGCTCCTGGTCGAAATGGATGGCTTTGAAGGCACGGCTGGCGTAATCGTCATTGCCGCCACCAACCGGCCGGATGTGCTCGACCCGGCACTCTTGCGCCCGGGGCGTTTCGATCGCCAGGTCGTCGTGCCGCTGCCGGACATCCGTGGCCGCGAG
>CAZFPI010000155.1:0-3446 GCA_964521075.1 uncultured Sterolibacterium sp. | reverse complement strand
CAGGAGATCGACGCGGCCCACCCCGAACTGCCGCCGCAGGCGATCGTCGTGCACATCCTGCAGAACCACCCGGAAATCCGCATCAAGGATGCGCTGCTGCGCGCCGAAGAAGCCGAAGGCCGGCGTCTCCAGGCCGGGCCGCACGAATGGAACCTGGGGATGAGCCGCCAGCAGCGACGCATCCAAACGCCTGATCCTGCTACAGGAACCACCCGCTACAACGAATGGGATGCCAGCCTGCAACGCGGCATCCGCCTGCCAGGCAAGGCGCAAACGGATGAGGCACTCGCGCATGCCGGCATCGAGGCCATGCACTGGTCACGCGGCGAAACGCTGCACGAAACCAGCCGCAAGCTGCTGGCCGACTGGTTCAGCGGGCTGCGCGAAGAAGCCAGCGCACGGGCCTGGGCAGAACAGGCCGCCTTGCTGGACAAGCAGGCCCAGCAGCTCAACCGCCGCCGCGAACTGGGCGATGCCTCGCGTCTCGAAACCTTGCAAGCCACCGCCGCCGCCGCCCAGGCGCGCAGCCAGGCGCGCATGAGCCGCAGCCGCGCCAATGCCACGGGGATTGAACTGCGACAACGCTATTCCGGACTCACACTGCCGGAAACCCTGCCCGAAACCACGCCCCAGGCCCTGACGGAACCCCCGACGCACTGGCTGGAGACCATCCTCAAACAGGATCACGAACTGGGCACGGCGCGCGCCGAAACCCGCCGGGCGCAGTTACTCGCCCGCCGCGCCGATCAGGAACGCCTGCCCGACCCCACACTCGGCCTGATGCTGGGCCGCGAACGTAGCGGTGAGGAGCGTGTGGCCGGTATCACCTTCAGCATTGCCCTGCCGGGTGAATCACGCGCTGCCCAGCGGGATGCCGAACTCGCCCGCGCAGACGCGGCCGCCCGCCGCGAAGCCGCCATCCTGCAAAAAGTCAGCACCGAAGCCCTGAGCCAGATCGAGCAGGTGCGGGGCGCGTTCGAGGCCTGGCAAGCCAGCGACACCGCCGCCCGCGAACTCTGGGATGCAGCCGATCTGGCCACGCGCGCCTGGAATCTGGGCGAAGGCACGCTCGCCGAATCGCTCGCCGCCCGCCGCCTCGCCTTCGAAGCGCGTCTTGCCGCCCAGCACACCCGCCTCGACGCACTGGAAAAAAAGAACCGCCTGCTCCTCGACAGCCACCAGCTGTGGCCGCTGGACGACCATGCGGATGAAGATCACGACTAGCCCCGGAGGCCAGCCTGACCACCGGCATCCACACGCTTGCCCAAACCGGGCATCCGCCCTGCCCCCCCCCCCACAAAAACCTCGTACCATTCCCGCACCACCCCACCACAACCAGGAGGAAGCAGCATGAGCAATATCAGTCTGAATGATGTCCAGGCGGTCTATGACGGCGCGGAAGGTGATCTGTGGGAGCTCATCATGGGCCAGCAGATTCACATCGGCGGTTTCAAGTCCTCGATGGACCTGTCCGAACGGGCGGGCATCACGGGTGCAGCGCAAGGCGTGGATCTGTGCTGCTGCACGGGGGCGGGCATGCGTTTTCTGGCACGCTTCCGCAATGTGCAGAAGATGACCGGCGTGGATGCCACCACCACGGTCGTCGAGCGTGGCCGCCAGCGCGTGACTCGCGAAGGACTGGCCGACCGCATCCAGTTTGTTCAGGCCGACGTCACCCAAAGCGGCCTGCCCGCTAACCATGCCGATTTCGTCTGGGGTGAGGATGCCTGGTGTTATGTGGTCGACAAGCCCGCCCTGATCCGCGAAGCCGCGCGCATCGCCAAGCCCGGCGGTACCATCGCCTTCACCGACTGGGTACTGGGGGCGACCCCCATGAGCGCGGAAGAAAGCCAGCGTTACCTCGCCTTCATGAAGTTTCCCAATGTCGAATCCATCCCCGGCTATCGCAAGCTCCTGCAGGACAACGGCTGCACGATCGTGGAAGCCAGCGACACCGGCCGCTTCGCGCCTTATGTCGAGCTTTATCTGGCCATGGTCGATCAGCAACTCACCTATGACGCGCTGAGCATCCTCAATTTCGACACCAACATGCTCGGGGCCGTGGCCGGTGAAATGATGTTTCTGCACCAGCTCGCTAAAGACGGCAAGATCGCCCAGGGCCGCTTCATCGCCCGAAAGAATCCTTAACCATCACTCCCAAACCGGCGCGCCGCGTGCGCGCCGGCCACCACCTGCCCATGCACTGGCTCTATCTCTTCGCCGCCATCGCCTTCGAGATTTCAGGAACGACCTGCATGAAACTCTCCGAAGGCTTTACCCGCCTGTGGCCTTCGGTGGGGATTTTCGTGTTTTACGCTTCCAGCATCGCCTGCCTCACGCTGGCAGTGAAGGTCATCGACATCAGCATCGCCTACGCCATCTGGTCGGCCGTGGGCATCGCGATCATCGCCACCATCGGCGTACTGGTGTTCCACGAACCACTCACCCTGCAACGCGGCTTTTTCCTCGCGGTCATCATTGCAGGCGTGGTCGGGTTGAAGCTCAGTAGCTAAACGAGCACCTTCAGGCAATCGCCTTCAGGCAATCACCTTTTCCAGCCGTGCCAGCACCCGCGCCCGGCCCAATACGGCCAGCACGGCATCGATGGAGGGAGATTGCGGCTGGCCCAGCAGGGCAACCCGCAGGGGGATGGCGACTTGCGGCATTTTCAGGCCATGCGCTGCCGTGGTTTCCTTGATGGCGGCAGAAAGATTGGCTGCCTGCCAGTCTGCCCCGGAAAGTGCCGAGAGCTTCTCGCGCAGCGTGGCCAGCGCGCCCAGGGCCGTTTCAGTGAGATGCAGCGCCCGGATTTCTTCGCCCGGCTGAGGGGTAACGAGGTAGGCATGCACCGCATCGGCCAGCTCATTGAGATTGGCCACCCGCTCCTTGTACAAAGCCACGACCTGCGCCAGATCGAGCCCTTTCGCCTCCTCGCCGGTTTCGATACCTTGCCGGGCCAGGCGACGTTGCACCTCGCCGACCAGCCGCGCGTTGTCTGCTGCCTTGAGGTAATGGCTATTGAGCCAGTTCAGCTTTTCCGTGTTGAACTGCGCGGCAGAAGCCGTGATGTGGTCCAGATCGAACCAGGCGCAGAATTCTTCCATGCTGAACACTTCCGCATCGCCATGCGACCAGCCCAGACGCGACAGATAGTTGAGCACCGCCTCGGGCAGATAGCCCTCCTCGTCGTACTGCATCACGCTCACTGCCCCGTGACGCTTGGATAGTTTCTGGCCGTCGTCGCCCAGGATCATCGAAAGATGGGCATACGTCGGAACCGTTGCCCCCAAAGCTTTCAGAACATTGATCTGCCGGGGCGTGTTGTTGACGTGGTCGTCGCCACGGATGACGTGCGTGATCCGCATGTCCCAGTCATCCACCACCACACAGAAGTTGTAGGTCGGCGTGCCGTCATCACGGGCGATGATGAAATCGTCGAGCTCGCT
>CAZFPI010000154.1:0-3453 GCA_964521075.1 uncultured Sterolibacterium sp. | reverse complement strand
GAGTGAGGGGGGCCAGGGCAAAGAGTGCGGCGATGTCGGGAAGGGTGGCGATGATTTCTCCCCGGGGTTTGATGGCTTTGACGATGGCGAGCTTATGACGGGTGTCAGGATGATGTTACGGCTGCATCCCCGTGGCCTGATAAAAATCCACGCTGTTGCCCAGTTGCCGGGCTTGCGCGGCGTTGAGGTTGATCCGGGCTTGCAAGGCTTGCTGTCTGGCGACCAGACGCTGGCTTTCGCTGGCTACTCCGAGAGTATGTTGATGGTCCGTTATGTCACTCAGTTCTTGTGCGGCGGTGCTGGCCAGAGTGAGCGAGTTTATGGAGCTGGCCTCCTGCTCCAGCGCGCTCAGGGTGTCTGCGGCATCACGCAGGGCATCCTGCACAACGCGCTGGTAGTTGGCGGCGGCGGCATCCAGTGCGGCCAGCGCGGCGCGTTTTTCCGCAGGCAGGCCGGGGTTGAACAGTGGCTGGGTCAGCTGCCCGACGAGGTTCCAGACCGCCGAGCCGCCACCGAACAGGGCGGCGCTGCTCAGTGCTTGTGTGCCGAGGCCGGCACTGAGGTTGATCTGCGGGTAGAGCCGGGCTGCGGCCACGCCATATTCGGCTGTGGCGACATTCAGCAAGGCTTCGGCGGCCTGGATGTCGGGCCGATGGCGCAGCCAGCGGGAAGGCAGGCTCGTCGGCAGCCTGGCGGGCAGCCGGAATTCGTCCAGCGTGAATGGCGGCAGATGGGCTTTGTCCGGGGATTGTCCGCTGAGGGTGGCCAGAAGATGCTCTGTCTTTTGTAGCTGCTGCTGCAGCAAGGGCAGGGCGGCGCGGTTTTGCTCGATTTGACCTTGCAGCGCGAGCCCTTCGCTGGCGGATGCCTGGCCCAGACGAATACGATCGACGAGGATGCGGAATTGTTCGTCCTGGGCGTCGATCATGGCCCGGGTGGCGTCGATCTGGTCGGCCAGACTGGCCCGGGTGATGGCGGCGCGGGCAATGCTGGCGGCCAGTATCAGGCGTGCGTCATCCAGTTCGTGCCGACGATAGTCGACACGCGCGGCGAGGGCTTCCAGCGCGCGCTGGTTTCCACCGGCCAGGTCGAGCCGGTAACGCAGCCCAAGACTTGCGTTGTGGAGCGTGAATTCCCGGGCTTCGCCGGTGAGCCCCTGGCTGGCCGGGTTCATGCGCTGGCGTTGCGTGCCGAGGCTGGCGTCGATCTGCGGGTAGCGCGTCGCCCCCGTTTGCGCGGCGTGGAGTTCTTCGGCCTGGCGTAGTGTTGCCTGCGCTGCGGCTAGCGTTGGGCTGTTTTGCAGGGCGGTTTTGATCAGGGCGTCGAGACGGGGGGCTCCGGGGTTTTTCCACCAGGGTTCGTTCGCCATTTCGGGCGTTCCGGATGTTTCCGGGGGGGCGGTGGCGGCATCGGTGAGGGTGATGCCTCTGGTCTGTATGGCTGGCGGTTTGAAATCCGGTGTGTTCGCGCAGCCGGTCAAGAGGCTGGCGAAAATCAGGAACAGCCCGGCTTGTCGGGTCATGGCGTGGTTCATGTCAGGCTCGTGTCCGGGGTTGTCGGGGTGGGGGCGAGGCTGCGGCCTTCACCGGTTTCCTCGTGGGTGATGCCATCGCGGATGTGGTAGATGCGTTTGAAGGTGGGGATGATTTTTTCGTCGTGGGTGACGACGATGACGGCAGTTTCGAAGCGTTGCGCCATGTCGTTGAGGATGCGGATGACGGACAGGGCGCGAACCGAATCCAGCGGGGCGGTGGGTTCGTCGGCGAGGATGACGGGCGGGCGGTTGACCAGGCCCCGGGCAATGGCGACGCGTTGCTGCTCTCCGCCGGAGAGCTGGGCGGGCATGGCGCGGGCGCGGTGTTGAACGTCGAGTGCCGTGAGCAGTTCCAGCGCGCGTTGCCGGGCTTCGTCATTGGCAAGCCCGGCGAGCATGGGCAGCAGGGCGACGTTGTCGATGACATCGAGAAAGGGGATGAGATAGGGGGCCTGAAAGACGAATCCGATCTTGTCCCGGCGCAGGGCGCGTAGATCGCGCACTTTCCATGTCCCGTCGAAGATGACTTCTTCTCCCAGCACTATGCGGCCGGCCGTCGGGTCGATCACCGCGCCTAGGCATTTGAGTAAGGTGCTCTTGCCCGAGCCGGAAGGGCCGATGAGTCCTACCACTTCGCCGGGGGCGACGTGCATGTTGACTTCTTTCAGGGCGAGAACGGCGGTGTCGCCAGCACCGTAGCGTTTGCTCAGTCCTTCGATTTGGATACCCGGTTTCGTAGGCTTCGCCATGGTCAGCCTCCGATGGCTTCCGCCGGGTCGACTTTGAGTGCCATGCGGATGGCGACAATGCTGGAGAGGATGCAGATGGCCTGGACGGCAAAAAAGCCGGTGACAGAATCCGCCGGAATCAGCAGGACGTATTTGGGGAACAGGGGGGCGGCGAAAGTCGCGCTGATCTTGCCGACGACAAAGCCGATGAGTCCCAGAACCAGGGCTTGTTGCAGGATCATCCAGGCGATGGTGCGGTTGCGTGTGCCGATGAGTTTGAGTACGGCGATTTCACGGATTTTGTCCATGGTCAGTGTGTAGATGATGAAGGCGACGATGGCAGCACTAACCAGGGCGAGGATGACCAGGAACATGCCGATCTGACGCGCCGAGGTGGCGATGAGTTTGCCCACCAGGATGCTTTCCATCTGGCTTCGGGCATAGACGGTGTAGCGTTGCCACCGCCGGATGGGTTCGGCCACGTCGTCCGGGCTGGCTTCCGGGTGGAGGCGTACCAGGACGGCGTTGACTGAATGGTTGCTGCTTTGTGAGGTGCTGACGGCTTCGGGCAGCTCGGGTAGCCCCGGGCGGTTGAAGGCAGGGTTCGCCTCGTTGCGGCGGCGTTGCATGAGCAGGGCATCGTTGTCCTTGAGAAACTGGGCTTCCTGGGCGTCTTTGAGCGGGATGAAGATCATCGGGTCGCCGCTGGATGAGACCATGCGTTTTGTCAGACCGACGACGGTGTATGTGTTACGGCGGATTTTCAGCACGTCGCCCGGCTGGAAGCCGCTGGCCCGGTCGGCAACGGCTTCGTAGTGGCCGCGCGTGATCTGACGCCCGGCGATGAGCTGCGGCGGCCAGCCGGGTGTGCCGGGCTGGCCGGCCGTGATGCCGACGACCATCGCCCGGACTTCCTGTTTCCCGGGATGGATGCCGGAGCCAACCTGCATGGTCAGGTAAGTGACGTTGGCGGCCTGGGCGACTCCGGGCATGATGCGGATGCTGCGCCAGAGGTCATCGGGAATGCTGGAGGATTCGGCATAGGGGCCGAGGGTGTCTTTTTGCACCACCCATAGATCAGCACCGCTGTTGTCCAGCAGCACTTTGCCGTCATCGACCATGCCGCGATAGACGCCGGCCATGGTCAGCGTGACGCCGATCAGCAGCCCGAGGCCCGCGCCGGTGAACACG
>CAZFPI010000153.1:0-3571 GCA_964521075.1 uncultured Sterolibacterium sp. | reverse complement strand
ACGAACAGGACGTCCACCTGTTCGAACGTCTGATTTTCATGGCAAGACAAAACCGATAATGAAAAATATCCCTCTGCCGCATCCGCTCCGTCACCTGGCTGGCCTTCTGGCACTTCTGCTTGCCCTCATCCCCCTGCCAGCCAGCGCGGAAAAAATCGTCCTGCAACTCAACTGGTATCACCAGTTTCAGTTCGCAGGCTACTACGCGGCAGTCGAACAAGGGTATTACCGAAAAGCCGGGCTGGATGTCGCCATCAACGAAGTCTCTCCCGGCACAGACCCTGTCATCAACGTCATCAGTGGCAAAGCCGCGTTTGGCATCGCCAGCAGCGATCTGCTGATTTCCCGCACCCAGGGCCAGCCTGTCGTAGCCCTGGCCGCAATCTTTCAACACTCTCCCGCCGCTTTTTTCAGCCGCCAGCGCGCCAAGCCCGGCCTCAATGAACTGGCAGGCAAGCGCATGATGCTCGACCCCATGTCCAACGAGCTTCATGCCTGGCTGAAAAAAGAAGGCCTGCCGACGGAACGTTTCACCCAGCTGGACCCCAGCTACGACCCGCAAGACCTGATCCGTGGCCGCACCGACATCATGTCCGGCTCGCTCCTGAATGAAGCCTGGTTCCTTGAACACGCCGGTTTTGCCTACACCGCGCTGCAACCAATTTCCGCCGGAATCGATTTTTACGACGGCGTTTTGTTCACCTCCGAACAAATGACGCACGACCAGCCGGACACGGTGCGCGCCTTCCGCGAGGCCAGCCTGCAAGGCTGGAAATATGCCCTTGCCCATCCCAACGAAATCGCCACACTGATCCGCAGCCAGTATTCCCAACGCCCGGATGCGGCTTTTCTCGCCTTTCAGGCCAAACAGATGCAAGCCCTGGTCGATAGCGAGAAGACCCCGCTGGGCAGCATGAGTGCCGATCGCTGGCAAAAGATCGGCGCGACATTCGCCAGCGTCGGCAAAATGCCGAAAGCCGCACCCGTCACCGATTTCCTCTACAACCCGGCAGCCGCCCCCCAGAAACCGGCGGAAACCTCCGGCTTCAACCTGGATATCAAGCTCTGGCTCATCGCCGCAGGCGTCATCGTCGCTGCCCTCCTGGCGGGCATCTACACCTTGCTGGCCACCCGGCTGGCTCGCACCCGCTTCGCCCTGCATCTCGAACGGCAACGCCACCTTGCCCTGCAAGAGCAGATCCGCGTCAATGAAGACCGCTATCGTGGCCTGTTCAACTCGATGGACAATGGCTTCGCACTGAACGAACTCATCAACGACAAAGACGGGCGAGCCATCGACTACCGCTTCGTCGAGCTAAACCCGGCCTTCGAGAAATTCTCCGGCCAGCCGCGTGACAAACTCCTGGGCAAGCGCGCCAGCGAAGTGCTGCAGAATACGGAAGACAACCTGCTCGAACAATGCGCCGAAGTAGTTGCCACCGGCCAGCCTAAATACTTCGAAAAATTCTCGCAAAAAACCTGCCGCTGGTTTGCTACCGATGCCTACTGCCCCTCGCCCGGAAAATTTGCCGTCGTCACGCAGGAAATCACCGAACGCAAACAGATGGAACTCGCGCTGACCAAAGCCCACACGGAGCTGCGCGAAAAGTACGAGGAAATCACCAAGCTCCAGGAAAAACTCCGCGAACAGGCCGTGCGCGACGGCCTCACCGGCCTTTACAACCGCCGTTACCTGGACGAAACACTGATCCGTGAGCTCTCACGCGCCCAGCGCGAAAATTATCCGCTGTGTGTCATCCTCATCGATCTCGACTTCTTCAAGAAGGTCAATGACACCTACGGTCATCTGGGGGGAGACGAAGTTCTGAAAGCCTTTGCCAACCTGATGAAAGACCATGCGCGTCAAGGCGACGTGGCCTGCCGCTACGGCGGTGAGGAATTCATGCTGATGCTACCGAAGATGCCGACACAGGTTGCCATCGACCGTGCCAACCTGCTGCGCGAAAAATTCGCTGCCACCCGCATCCCCTTTGGTGACACCCAGATCGGAACGACCCTGTCGATCGGCATTGCCATCTTCCCCGAACACGGATCAAGCCCGGACGAGCTGACCAATAACGCCGACCAGGCTCTCTATGTCGCCAAGACCGAAGGCCGCAATCGCGCGATACTCTACAGGGGAGATCCGGCGAGCAATGCTCCCGCTCCTCACGCCGCCCCCACGGCAAAACCGGTTCATGACCACCACGAACCCGCCCCCGTCGCCCCCCTGGCACCCTTGCCGGCCCCCCCAGGCGCAATCGACCCGACCGAATCCTTTGATTCATCTGAATCCACCGGGAAGTTCATTCTGCCTGACCTCGAGCTGGATTGAACTTCACCAGACAGAACCCGCTGGAGCAGCGGGCTCGCCCGGCCTGAGAAAACATGCTGATCGACTTTTTTCTTCATCTCAAATCGGCTGGACTGCCTGTCTCCACGGGCGAATTCCTGGCCTTGCTGTCCGCCCTCAGGGAAGGCGTCATCACTCACAGCATCGACGATTTCCACACACTGGCGCGCACCTGCCTCGTCAAGGATGAAGCCCACTACGACAAGTTCGACCGCGCCTTTGGCAGCTATTTCAAGGGCGTAACCGAAATCCCCGGGCTGGAAGCCGACATTCCTGAAGAATGGCTGCGCCAGCTGATGAAAAAACACCTGACCGATGCTGAAAAAGCCCAGCTTGAAAAGCTCGGCTGGGACAAGCTGATGGAGCAGTTCAGGGAACGCCTGGCCGAGCAAAAAGAACGCCACGAAGGCGGCAACAAATGGATAGGCACGGGCGGCAGCTCCCCCTTCGGCCACGGTGGCTACCATCCCGAAGGCATCCGCATCGGCGGCCCGTCGGCGGGCAACCGCACGGCAGTAAAAGTCTGGGAAAAACGTGAATTCCGCAATTTCGACGACAACGTCGAACTGGGCACGCGCAACATCAAAGTCGCCTTGCGCCGCCTGCGCCACTTCGCCCGCGAAGGGGCTGCCGAAGAGCTCGATCTGGATGGCACCATTCGCAAAACAGCCCGCAATGCGGGGCTGCTCGACCTCAAAATGCAGCCGGAACGTCACAACAAGGTCAAGGTCTTGCTCTTTCTGGATGTCGGCGGCTCGATGGACGACCACATCCGGCAATGCGAGGAGCTTTTCTCGGCCGCCCGCAGTGAATTCAAACATCTGGAACATTTTTATTTCCACAACTGTATCTACGATTTCGTCTGGAAAGACAACCACCAGCGACGCACCAACCCGCTGCCGCTCTACGACGTCCTCCATACCTACAGCGATGACTACAAGCTCATCATCGTCGGAGATGCCACCATGAGCCCCTACGAAATCCTCCAGCCTGGCGGCAACATCGAATACATGAACGCCGAATCCGGTGCAGTCTGGCTGGGGCGTCTGCTCGACAAATACCCCCACGCAGTCTGGCTCAACCCGGAGCCGCTCCACCTCTGGGATCACCGTCGCTCCATCGAGATCATCCGAAAACTCGTTGGCAACCGCATGTTCCCGCTGACGCTGGATGGACTCACCCAGGCCATGCGCCAACTGAACAAATAACGTCAGGCCA
>CAZFPI010000152.1:0-3737 GCA_964521075.1 uncultured Sterolibacterium sp. | reverse complement strand
TCGCCCGCCGGGGCGATCAGGCCGTGATTTTCGAGCTGCAAGGCAGCCTGTTTTTTGGCACGACCCGCAAGCTTTATTTGCAGATCGAACCGGAGCTGGTCACGCGCAGCTACCTCATTCTCGATTTTCGCCGCGTCCAGTCAGTCGATGTCACTGCCGTCCAGATGTTGAGAAACATCCGGGACATCATGCAGGAGCATGGCGGCATGCTGCTGTTGAGCAGCCTCTCCCCGCGTCTGCCCAATGGCCGGAATCTGCAGGAGTTCCTGCAGCAAACCGGGGTGCTGGAAGATCGTGGAGACGGCGGGAAAACCGGGGAAAGCGGGGGCAGTATTCGCCAGTTCCGCGAGCTCGATGAGGCGGTGGAATGGGTCGAAGACCGTCTGCTGGGCGAACATGTTCTCACCCCCGAACCGGAAACCCTGATGCTGTTGCAGGAAATGGAGCTTTTCCACAAGCGCAAGGACGAGACATTGCGCGACCTCGAAGGCCGCATGACCCAGCGGCACTACAAGGCGGGCGAGACGATCTACGCCCGGGGCGAGGCCGGTAACGAAGTGTATTGGATACGGCGTGGTGCCGTTCGCATCTTCGCGCCGCTGGGTGCCGGGCGCATGCGCCATGTCGCCAGTTTTGGCCGGGGCGATTTCTTCGGGAGCCTGGCTTTTCTCGACAACACTCCGCATGACAACGATGCCATCGCCCTGAGCGATACGGATGTCTATGCGCTTTCCCGCGAGCAGTTCTACGTTATTGCCGAAGAACACAAGAAGCTGGCCCTGAACCTTGTCATGGCGTTGGCCAGAGCACTCTCACTCCGTTTGCGGCATGCCGAAGCCGAGCTGATCCTTTTGCGGGAATACTGAGCTGGCGGTTTTACCCGCCGGCGGCGTTTCTGACTGCTTCTGCGATCAGCTCCGCCTGCTGTTTGACAGTTTCGCCATCTTCGCCTTCCACCATGACGCGCAGCAATGGTTCCGTGCCGGAGGGGCGCAGGAGGACACGGCCACGGCCATCGAGGGTTTTTTCCGCAGCAGCGTGGGCGGCGCGGATGCCCGGGTCTGCCTGCCAGTCGAAACCGGCGGGGACGCGGACGTTGATGAGACGCTGCGGGTACATGACCAGATCACTGCAGGCATCGCCCAGGGTTTTTCCCTGGCTTCGCAGGGCTGCCAGCACCTGCAGGGCGGCGACGATGCCATCACCCGTGGTATGGTGGTCGAGGCAGATGATGTGGCCGGAGTTTTCGCCGCCCAGCGTCCATCTCCGTTCGTGCAGGGTTTCGAGCACGTAGCGGTCACCCACCTTCGCGCGGGCGAAGGCGATGCCGCGCCGCTTGAGCGCGTGTTCAAATCCCAGGTTGCTCATCAGTGTGCCCACCACTCCTTCGCCGGGCCTGAAGGTGCGGGCCTGGGCAATGATGTAAAGGAGCTGGTCGCCGTCGTAGAGTTTGCCGGTTGCGTCGGCCATCAGCAGCCGGTCGGCATCACCGTCGAGAGCAATGCCGAGATCGGCGCGATTTTCGAGGACGGCGCGGCGCAGACTTTCTCCCGAGGTGGCCCCGACACCATCGTTGATGTTGAGGCCATTGGGGCTCACGCCAACGGCGACGACTTCTGCACCAAGCTCGTGGAATACGCTGGGGGCGACGAGATATCCCGCGCCATGCGCGCAGTCGACGGCAATTTTCAGGCCACGCAGGTCAAAGTCGTTCGGAAAGGTGCTTTTGCAGAATTCGATGTAACGCCCCTGGGCGTCAGTGATGCGGCGCGCCCGCCCGAGATGGGCAGAGTCCATGCAGCCCATGGGGGCTTCGAGCCGTTCCTCGATGCTTTGTTCGAGCGCGTCCGGGAGCTTGTTGCCTCCTCCCGAGAAAAATTTGATGCCGTTGTCGTGATAAGGGTTGTGTGAGGCGGAGATCACCACACCGGCTTGCAGGCGCAAGGCGCGGGTGAGGTAGGCAACTGCCGGCGTGGGGATTGGGCCGGAGAGCATGACATCCACGCCCGCTGCCGAGAATCCGGCTTCCAGCGCGCCTTCGAGCAGGTAGCCGGATACGCGTGTGTCCTTGCCGATGAGCACTGTCGGCCGTTCGACGCTGCCTGCTTCCCGCCGCCAGTCGTGGTTCATCAGCACCGTCCCGGCCGCGTAGCCCAGGCGCATGACAAAATCAGGGGTGATCGGCATCTGGCCGACCAGCCCGCGCACACCATCGGTTCCAAAGTATTTGCGGCTCATTGTTGTGTCTCCACGGATTCCAAGAGGGTGATGGCATCGCGCATGGCTGCAACATCGTGCACCCGCACGATGGATGCGCCGCGTTGCAGGGCGAGCAGGGAAGCGGCCAGTGTGGCGGGCATCCTTGCTTCGGGCGGTCGTCCGGTGAGCTGGCCCAGCATGGATTTGCGCGACAGGCCGACCAGCAGGGGAAGGTTCCGGATGCGTAATTGATCGAGCTGCCGCAGCAAGGCCAGATTATGGGCCAGCGTTTTGCCAAACCCGAAGCCGGGGTCGAGCAGCAGGCGTTCTGGCTCGATCCCGGCAGCATTTGCGACAAGAACGCGGCTTTCAAGAAAAGCCCCGACTTCGGCTACAACGTCCGCATAGTGTGGGGCAGCTTGCATCGTGCGCGGGTTCCCCTGCATGTGCATCAGACAGACCGCGCATTGGCTCGCGGCGACGGCTTCCAGCGCGCCGGGATTTTGCAAGGCGGTAATGTCGTTGATCATGTCCGCACCCGCAGCCAGGGCGGCCTGCATGACGGCAGGCTTCAGCGTGTCGATAGAGAGCGGTACGCCACAATCGCGCAAGCCTTCCAGCACGGGCAGCACCCGTGCCAGCTCTTGTTCTTGTGATATCGGCAGTGCTCCCGGACGAGAGGATTCGCCGCCGATGTCGAGCATGTCGGCTCCTTCTTCGACAAGACGCCGACCGTGGGCAATGGCGCGGGCAGTATCCGCACCCAGGCCGTCACCGGAAAGGGAGTCGTCGGTGAGATTGACGATACCCATGATCCGGGGGTGGGTCAGGTCAATCTCGAAGCGGCCGCAGCGAAGGAGGAAGGGGGGCACGATGAAAAAAGGCCGCGCATCGCACGGCCCGGGAGGCGGAGGGGTTTCTCAGGCGGATGCCGTGGTTGACGTTGCCGCCGGGGTGGCACCGGGAGCATCATCCGAGGAGCGGCGGTTGGGTGGGGCGGAAGGCTTGGGCGGGCGGGGCGGCTTGCCTGTCATGATGTCGTCGATCTGTTCGGCATCCAGCGTTTCCCATTCCAGCAGGGCGTTGGCCATGATGTCCATTTTGTCCCGGCTGTCTTCGATCAGCTTGCGCGCGACGGCGTATTGCTGGTCGATGATGGCGCGGATTTCGGCGTCGACCTTCTGCATGGTCGCCTCAGAGACATTTTTGTGTGTCGTCACCGAGCGTCCAAGGAAAACTTCGCCTTCGTTTTCGCCATAGACCATGGGGCCCAGCGCATCGGACATGCCCCATTGCGTCACCATGCGGCGGGCAATGTCCGTCGCACGTTCGAAGTCGTTGGATGCGCCGGTCGTCATCTGCTGCATGAAGATTTCTTCGGCAATGCGCCCGCCGAACAGGACGGATATGGTCTGCAGCAGGCGTTCCTTGTCCTGGCTGTAGCGGTCTGTTTCCGGCAACTGCATGGTCACGCCCAGCGCGCGGCCGCGCGGGATGATGGTGACCTTATGCACCGGGTCGGTCTTGGTCAGCAGCTT
>CAZFPI010000151.1:0-3847 GCA_964521075.1 uncultured Sterolibacterium sp. | reverse complement strand
GGTAAGAATCTGATTGGATCATTTTTGACAGAATGCTGATTTGTTCAGCGTGTCCCTAGCTTTCTGCTATTTTCATGACCCCTTGTTTGCTTTTGCCTGAAAGTGTGCGTTTTTTAGCAAAACAACAGGCAAAACGTGTTGTATGTTGTGCGATCCTCCGCCATTGGTACAGGAAAAGGTGCGGTAAATCATGAAAGTCAATCTGTTCGACATGGTGCTGTGCTTTTCGAAAGCACTGGATCTGCTGCACTCCAAGATTTCCGATCATCATTTGCGCGTCGGCTATATCGCGGCCTGCATCGCCGAGGAAATGAAGCTGCCGGATAGCGACATCCAGGACGTATTCATTGCCGGAGCCCTGCACGACGTCGGGGCAGCTTCATCTGTCACCCGGCTGGCCCTGCTCGATTTCGCCATGAGCAACTACACTCTGGATACCGTTTCAGCACCCGAAGACCTGCATCGCCACGGTTACGATGCTTACCTGCTGATGCGCGACTTTCCTCCGTTCGTTGCGGCAGCCAACATGGTTCGCTTTCATCACGTCGAATGGAATGAAGGGCGGGGGGCGGTTTTTGATGGCTGCCCGGTATCTCTGGGTGGTCACATCCTGAATCTGGCCGACCGGGTTGCCATCCTCCCGGATGGCGAGCGCAACATCCTGTTGCAATCCTCCGCCATTCGCACCCGCATTGCCACCGAATCCGGGCGACGCTTCAAGCCCGATGTCGTGGATGCTTTTTTGAGTGTCTCCGAGCGCGAATCTTTCTGGCTCGATGCCGTCAGCCCGCAAAAGGTAAGCATCATCCGCACCCGCTTCACACGTCAGGAAATCGACCTGAACCTGGACGAGCTTCATCAGCTGGCGCGCATTTTCGGGCACATCATCGACTATCGCAGCCCCTTTACGGCGCAACATTCCACCGGTGTGGCTGCCGTTGCCGAAGTACTGGCCATCAAGGCCGGCTTCCCTCATGACGAATGCCGACAGATCGGCATTGCCGGCTTGCTGCATGATGTCGGCAAGCTGTCTGTCCCGGTGACCATCCTGAACAAGCCCGGCCCCCTCGACAATGAGGAAATCTCTGTCATCCGCCAGCATTCGTACCATACCTACCAGATTCTGTCCGGCGTGCCCCATCTGGAAACCATCCGGCAATGGGCGGCCTGGCACCATGAGCGTATCGATGGCACCGGTTATCCCTTCAGGAATGGCGAACTACCCTACCCCTCCCGCCTGATCGCCGTGGCCGATATTTTCACCGCCATCACAGAAGACCGCCCCTACCGCGCCGGTATGAGCCGCAGCGAAGCCCAGGAGCTGCTCAACAAGCAGGTCACGGGCGGTGCTATCGACGGGGATATCGTCGCTTTACTCCGCGATAACTTCGATGAAATCAATACCAACCGGAAATTTTCACAAAGCCATGGCGGCTCACTGCAAGCCGTGGTCTGAAGCGGGTCGTGGCGTGGGTGCTGGCCGTCGCCCGCGTGGCTGATGCCCTGCGGGAAAACAATCTGAAATAGCAAACAGGGGTCACCCACCCTTCTCCCCCTGCGACACACACAAATACTCGCATGTCCGCCAGTTTTTCGCGTCCGGAAAAATGAAGGCATTTACACCAGAAATTTCTCCGGGCTCAGCCCCCATTTTTCGGCGGTTTCATGGCTGACGATGCGGTCGCCGCCACCATGCCCTAGAGACTTGGACAGGTCGATCACCTGCGGCGGGATGTAGTGCCCCCCCCGGCTGTCGTAGAAGGCCTTGACGACAGGCTGGAGCAGATTGTCTTCTGCCTGCTCCAGAACGACGGCGATCCGGCCGGATTCGAGCATGACGAGCGTATGCACCGGGTAGATGCCGATAATACGCAGGAACTGATGCACCAGTTGCGGGTTGAAATGGAATTTGCTCCATTCGAATATCTTGCGTAGTGCTTCGTGCGGTGTCATGGCGTTGTGATAGCAGCGCACCGAGGTAATGGCGTCATAGACATCGCAGATTGCTGCCATTTGCCCCATTTGTGAAATCGCCTCGCCCTTGAGCCCTTCCGGATAGCCTGAACCATCGTGGCGTTCGTGGTGCTGGGCAGCGACCTGGATGGATATTTCCTGGATGCCGTCGGTTTCCGAAAGGATTTTTTTGCTCTCGACGACGTGACATTTCATGACGGCGAATTCTTCTTCCGTCAGCTTCCCGGGTTTGTTGAGGATGGCATTGGGCACTTTGACCTTGCCGATGTCGTGCAATAACCCGCCCACGCCGGCCAGATGCGTCGTGGCGGCATCCATGCCGATGGCGTGACAAAAAGAAATCTGCAGCGCGCACACGGCGACAGAATGCTGAAAGGTGTAGTTATCCTTGTCCTTGACCCGCGTGAGCGAAAGTAGCGCGCTGCCGTTACGCAAAATGGATTCGCTGATTTTTTCGACGACGGGCTCGGCCATTTCGGCCTTGACCTGTTTGCCCAGACGCACATCCATCATGATGTTGTGAATGATGTGGTTGGCCTCGCTGTGAATCTGACGGGCATGGCGAAGCTCTTCGGCCACACTGACCCGACGGATCGCCACCTTTTCTGTGGCCAGCTGATTGAGTTCTTCCGATATTTGCGCGTTGACTTCGACGTGTGTCGGCGCGTCGGCCACATCCAGACCGTGGGTGGGGTCGATGTAGACTTCATGGATGCCTGAAGCCAGGATTTTCTGTATCTGGGCTTCATCCTTGACCATGAATTTGCTTCGCAGAAAGGGATGCGCCATCCAGTCGCTGCCAAGGTCGCAGACGTACATTCCAGGCTTCAGTTGATCCACTGCGATTTTTTTGCTCATGGTTTCTGGGAGGGTAACGGACAAATCTGGCGTCTGATTCTACGGCTGACAGGGTCAGTGCCAATATAGTCAATTTGCTTGTCAATTGGGTCAGCTTGGTCAATTGTATTGACATGAATATGTACGCCAATTTCGTGCAGGATTTCCTTTGCCGTATAATCCCGCGCTCTTACCGAGGAGCGCTGCGAGGCATGGCAAAAGCCGCCCCAGGCTCGGTATCCTGTTCATTTGAACGGCGCTCACCTGAACCCGTGCCGGGCATGGGATACGCAGGTGGGCCGCACATTTCCGTTACGCTCCCCGTCATCCTTGTCGTTTCCATTCCCGGCCACAGACCAAGGAGTTTGCTGTGGCTGCCAAAGAATTCACCGACTGCAAGATTGCCGACCTTTCGCTCGCTGCCTGGGGGCGCAAGGAAATCCGCATCGCCGAAACCGAAATGCCGGGGCTGATGGCGATCCGTGAGGAGTACGCCCGGAGCCAGCCGCTGCGCGGCGCGCACATCACCGGTTCGCTCCATATGACCATCCAGACCGCCGTCTTGATCGAAACGCTCACGGCATTGGGGGCGCAGGTACGCTGGGCATCGTGCAATATTTTTTCGACGCAGGACCACGCCGCCGCCGCCATTGCCGCTGAAGGCATCCCCGTCTTCGCCGTCAAAGGGGAAACGCTGGAGGAATACTGGGATTACACCCATCGTATTTTCGAATGGCCGAACGGGGTGTTGTCCAACATGATCCTCGACGATGGCGGCGATGCCACATTGCTGCTGCACCTGGGCAGCCGCGCCGAAAAGGATATCGGCCTTCTCGCACACCCCACCAGCGAGGAAGAACGCATCCTGTTTGCCGCAATCAAGGCCAAGCTCGCTACCGAACCGGCCTGGTATTCGACGCGCCTGGCGGCCATCAAGGGCGTCACCGAAGAAACTACAACCGGCGTGCCTCGCCTCTACCAGATGCACGAACGCGGCGCATTGAAGATTCCGGCCCTCACCGTCAACGATTCCGCG
>CAZFPI010000150.1:0-3884 GCA_964521075.1 uncultured Sterolibacterium sp. | reverse complement strand
AGTTCTCCATCTTTTCAGGACATCATTCTGCGGTTGCAGAAATTCTGGGCTGACCAGGGGTGCGCCTTGTTGCAACCCTATGACATGGAAGTCGGGGCGGGAACGAGCCATACGGCAACTTTTCTGCGTTCCCTGGGGCCGGAGCCGTGGAAGGCGGCTTATGTCCAGCCCTCGCGCCGCCCCAAGGACGGGCGTTATGGCGAGAATCCGAACCGCCTGCAGCATTACTACCAATTCCAGGTGGTGCTCAAGCCTGCGCCTGCCAATATCCTCGAGCTTTATCTGGGCTCGCTCGAAGCTCTTGGTTTCGATCTGAAGAAAAATGACATCCGCTTTGTTGAGGACGACTGGGAAAACCCGACACTCGGGGCCTGGGGGCTGGGCTGGGAAGTCTGGCTCAATGGCATGGAAGTCACGCAGTTCACCTATTTCCAGGAAGCCGGCGGCCTCGCGTGCAAGCCCATTACCGGTGAAATCACTTACGGCCTCGAGCGGCTGGCGATGTACCTGCAGGGGGTCGAAAATGTCTTCGACCTGCGATGGACTGAAGGGCTCAGTTATGGCGATGTCTATCACCAGAACGAGGTTGAGCAATCCACCCATAACTTCGAGCATTCGGATGCAGATTTCCTGTTTACCGCCTTTGGCGCACACGAAAAACAGGCGCAGCACCTGATGGAAGCGCGGCTCGCCTTGCCGGCCTATGAGCAGGTGCTCAAGGCCGCGCATACTTTCAATCTGCTGGATGCCCGTGGCGCGATTTCCGTCACGGAACGCGCCGCCTACATTGGCCGGATCCGCAATCTTGCCCGGGCCGTGGCGCAAAGCTATCTCGATAGCCGGGCACGTCTGGGCTTCCCAATGGCCCCGAGAGCGCATGCCGATGAAGTTCTGGCGCAGCTCGCCGCGAAGAAGGTGGCCTGAGATGAGTGCCATGACTACAAGAAAAAACCTGCTCGTCGAACTTTTCGTCGAGGAACTGCCCCCCAAGGCACTTGAGCGGCTGGGTAATGCTTTTGCCGAAGAAATTTTCCGTCACCTCGAAAAACAGCAACTCGTCGCCGCCGCTGCCTGGCCGGACGGCAAGGTCTACGCCAGCCCGCGTCGTCTGGCCGTCTGGCTGCCGGGGGTGGTGATGCAGGCCGAGCCCCGGCAGGAAGCGCACAAGTTGATGCCGGTTTCCGTCGGCCTGGACGGCAATGGCAATGCTTCTCCCGCACTGCTCAAAAAACTGGCCGCCCTGGGTTCTGATGCTGCTGATGTTTCCCGCTTGCGCCGCGAAGGTGAGGGCAAGGCTGAAACCCTGTTTCTCGACAGCACCCGCCCCGGAGCCACGCTGGCAGAGGCACTGCAGGAGGCCGTTACGCAGGCGATTGCCCGGCTGCCGATTCCGAAGGTGATGACCTATCAGCTGGCTGATGGCTGGAGCACGGTGAATTTCGTTCGCCCGGCCCATGGCCTCGTCGCGCTGCATGGTGAGGATATCGTTCCGGTTTCAGCCCTGGGGATGGTGGCCGGTTGTGCCACGCATGGCCATCGTTTCGAGGCATCGATTGATCCGGTTGTCATCCGGGATGCCGACTCTTACGCACAGCAGCTCGAAACCGAAGGTGCTGTGATCGCCAGTTTTTCTGAACGTCGCGCCGATATTGCCCGCCAGCTGACGGCCGCTGCCGACCGGGCCGGGGCACTGACCGGCGAGGTGCTGCGCCCCATCGACGATGCCGCCTTGCTGGATGAAGTCACGGCACTGGTCGAGCGTCCCAATGTGCTTGTCGGCTGTTTCGAGGAGGAATTCCTGCAAGTGCCGCAGGAGTGCCTGATCCTGACGATGAAGGCCAACCAGAAGTATTTTCCGCTGCTCGATGCCGCAGGAAAGCTGAGCAACCGTTTCCTGATCGTCAGCAATATCCGCCCCGCTGATGCCTCCGCCGTCATCGGTGGCAACGAGCGTGTCGTCCGGCCCCGTCTGGCGGATGCCCGTTTCTTCTTCGACACCGATCGCAAGATGCCGCTGGCTGCCCGAGTCGACAAGCTGGCCCGTGTTGTCTACCACAACAAGCTTGGCACACAGCGCGAACGCATCGAGCGGCTTTGCGCCATCGCAGGATTCGTCGCTACCCAACTGGGGGCGGACAAGGCGCAGGCCGAGCGCGCCGCCTTGCTGGCCAAGGCCGATCTCGTCAGTGACATGGTGGGAGAATTCCCCGAACTGCAAGGCATCATGGGCCGCTACTACGCGCAACACGACGGCGAGCCCGCAGCCGTGGCCGATGCCATCGAAGCGCACTACAAACCCCGTTTCGCGGGCGATACCCTGCCGCAGGGTAACGTCGCCTGTGCGGTGGCCCTGGCCGACAAGCTGGATCAACTGGCAGGTTTATTCGCCATCGGCCAGATTCCGACTGGCGACAAAGACCCCTTCGGCCTGCGCCGCGCCGCGCTGGGCGTGCTACGCATCCTGATGGAAACGCCGCTGCCCCTGCCGCTGGATGCGCTCATCGGGCTGGCCGTCGAACTGAACAAGGGACAAGCTGAGGCCAGCCAGTCCCTGTTTGACTTCATGCAGGATCGTCTGCGCGGCCTGCTGCGCGATGCAGGGCACGAACAAAATGCGGTGGATGCCGTTCTGGCACGGAAGCCGGTACGCATCGATCTTGTCGTGCCACGACTCGAAGCCGTGCGCTGCTTTATTCGTCTGCCCGAGGCCGAAGCCCTGGCTGCGGCGAACAAGCGCATCGTCAACCTGCTCAAGAAGGCCGACACCGCCGGGACGCAGGCGGATTTCGCGCTTTTGCAGGAGCCCGCCGAAAAGGCACTGTTCGAGCAGGTCACGGCAATTACGCCCCGCATCCAGTCGCTGGTGGCCGGTGAGAATTACACCGAAGCCCTGACTACGCTGGCGGGCTTGCGTGGTGCGGTCGATGGCTTCTTTGAAGATGTCATGGTCATGGCCGAGGAGCCGTTGACCCGGCAAAATCGACTGGCCCTCCTTAATCAGCTCGCCGCCTTGATGAACCAGGTGGCGGATATTTCAAGGTTGTGACTACTCCGGGAAACGCTGATTCATTCATCTTCCCGGGGGATATTCCTTCGGGTACTTTCGCCGGAGCGACGATGTCGGGCAGGTCTGTGTTTTCTTGACCTTTCATGTCTTCCGCATCTTCCGCATCTTCCGTGTATTCCATTCGTCCCACCCCTTCCGTTTCACCCCGCACCCACCCGCCATGAAACTCATCATCCTTGACCGCGACGGCGTCATCAATTTCGACTCCGACCAGTACATCAAGTCCCCCGAGGAATGGCGGCCCATTCCCGGCAGCCTGGCGGCCATCGCCCGGCTGAATCAGTGGGGTTACCGCGTTGTCGTGGCGACCAATCAATCCGGCGTTGGTCGTGGCCTGTTCGAGATGGATACGCTCAACAGCATCCATGAAAAAATGATGAAGGCCGCCGCACAGGAAGGCGCGCGCATCGACGCGATTTTTTTCTGTCCGCATACGCAAACCGATGAGTGCCAATGCCGCAAGCCTCGGCCCGGTATGCTGCAGGAGATTGCCTCCCGCTTCAATGCCGACCTGAAGGGCGTCCCCGTCATCGGCGATGCCTTGCGCGACTTGCAGGCCGCCGTGGCTGTCGATGCCCGGCCGATCCTCGTCCTGACGGGTAAGGGCAAGAAAACAGCGAACGACCCGGAGCTTCCGCCCGGAACGCAGGTTTTTGCCGATCTTTCGGCGGCCGTCGCGCAGCTCACCGCCTGATTCATGGCATGAACGTTCTGCGCTCTTTCGTTTTTCTGCTGGTGATGCTGTTGGTGACGCCGCCCTACGCCTTGCTGATGCTGTTCTGCTTTCCCTTGCCGCACCGCTGGCGTCGTTACTCTG
>CAZFPI010000149.1:0-3887 GCA_964521075.1 uncultured Sterolibacterium sp. | reverse complement strand
CATGCAGGAGAGGTGGATGAGCGGTTTAAGTCGCACGCCTGGAAAGCGTGTTTAGGTGAAAGCCTAACGCGGGTTCGAATCCCGCCCTCTCCGCCAGTAATACCCAGAAAACCCGCACTGCTACAGGCTTTGCGGGTTTTTTGCTTTTTCCTACCCACATTTCTCCCCACAGCACTCCGAAAAACGAACGGGGTATGCTTTCGTCTGTTGTGCCGCTCTCTGGACTCCGGCGTTCGTCAAAACTGGGCAAACAAAGGCACTCGCTGATTGACAAGATTGACGAATCCCCCGCCCCTTGGCTAACATCCCACCTCTTTGGCCTCTTCGCTTTCCGCGCGCCCGTTTTGGCTGCTCAAGCCCCCTTCCCCATTTTATTACGCCGTTTTCTTCTGCTTGCCGGCATCTTCTGCCTGGCTCCAGGGGTTTTTGCGGAAGAATCCGGAAGACCGCTTCCGCAGGGCCTGGCCCCTGTCGAAACCGCTGGCAAAGTTGCACTTGCTCCCGCCGAACTTGCTCCCGCCGAGTCTCCTGAGCCGCCTTCTTCCACGAAACAGCCTGCCGTACCAGACAGGCCGGGCACGATGTCCCTGTTTGGGCTCAGCCTCGATTTTCTACGGCCAAGCCACAAAGTTACGGCTCCGGCATCTGCAGTGTCAGCTCCAGTGCCCTCTGCCACATCCGCCCCGCCTGCCCAGCAAGCCCTATCCGCCCCGGCCTCCGCGCCAGCATCTCTCCTGCCACAGACACTCCCGCCCCCGGCATCGCCGCAGCCCACGATCCGGGGCGGCCGCCTCCGCATCGACGAGCCGCCTGTCGAAATCAGCAGCGACCTGCCCCGCATCACAAGCATCGATCTCATCACGCCCCCAGAAGACCTCTGGCAACGTGTGCGTAACGGCTTTTCGATGCCCAATCTCGATACCCCGCTGGTCGCTGATCGCCAGGCCTGGTATCTCAACCGGCCGGAAGCCCTGAAAAGCATCCTCAATCGCAGCCGTCGTTACCTGTTTTTCATTGTCGGCGAGCTCGAAAAACGTGGCATGCCCACCGAACTGGCCCTGTTACCCATGGTCGAAAGTGCTTACAACCCCCGCGCCTTTTCACCGGCGCAAGCCTCGGGGTTGTGGCAATTCATCCCCTCGACTGGCCGGAATTACCGCCTCGAACAGGACTGGTGGCAGGATCAGCGACGCGACATCATCGCCTCGACCGGAGCCGCGCTGGATTATCTGCAGAACATCTACGAGATGCACGGCGACTGGCATCTCGCACTGGCCTCCTACAACTGGGGCGAGGCCGCTGTCGCACGAGCCATCGCGAAGAATCAGGCCCGGGGTCTGCCAACGGACTACGCGCACATCAACATGCCACAGGAGACACGTTATTACGTTCCCAAGCTGCAGGCACTGAAAAACATCATCGCCCGCCCCGAACTCTTCGGCATCAAGCTCGACCCCATCCCCAACCAGCCCTATTTCGATACCATCGGCAGAACCGGCCCCATGGACATCGCCCTGGCGGCCAAGCTGGCCGAGATGCCACTCAATGAATTTCTGGCCCTCAACCCCTCCTACAACCGCCCCGTGATGCCGGCTGGCAAGGATAACAACCCCATCGTTCTGCCGGCCGACCGGGTGCAAACCTTCCTTGAAAATCTGGAGCAGCACAAGGCCGATGAGAAACCGCTGAGCAACTGGAGCACCTACACCCTGAAAAAGGGAGAACGTCTGGACAAAGTGGCCGCCCGATTCCACATGACGATTGCACACCTGCGGCAAATCAACGGCATTGGCGCGCGAACTCACCTGCGCCCGGGCAATACCCTGCTTGTGCCGGGCAAAGCCATGCAGCAAATGGCCGCCGATCTACCGGAAGAAATCAACCTTCCCCGGGAAATTGCCACATCCTCCGCCAAACCTGCCCGCACACTCAAACATCGCACCGGAAAACGTCACACTAACGCGGCATCGGTGCATGGCAAGCGCAAGGCCCAGGCCAAAGAAAAGCCCAAGGCAAAAATCCACAACAGCAAACGCTTGCCAGCCCGGGAAAACCCAGGCAAGAAACCCAGGCGCAAATAACCCGCCGCACACTGCACACCGCACGCCACGCTTCACACCTCACGACGCGTTATCCGCCCCTCCGCCGGGCTGAACCTCATGCATATTTCACGCTCACTGCGCCAGATCGCCTGCGGTCTGCTCCTTGGCCTGGTGCTGCCCGGCACCAGCCTTGCAGCCGACCCAAACAAAATTCTGCGGACGTATTTTCCTGCTGCAGAAGATGGCTTCGACCCGGCGCAATCCGCCAGTGCCTATGTCGTCACGCTGGCCGAAGGCATCTTTGAGCCCCTGCTGACTTACGACTACCTCGCCCGCCCGTCCAGACTAGCCCCCATGACGGCAGAAGCCCTGCCGGAAATCAGCGATGGGGGCCGAACCTATACCTTCCGGATCAAAAAAGGCATCTACTTCACCCCGGACCCGGCCTTCAGGGGACAAAAGCGCGAACTCACCGCCCGGGACTACATTTACACCATCGAACGTTTCATGGACCCGCAGCTACGCTCCCCCTGGCTCTTCCTCTTTGAAGGCAAGATTGAAGGGCTGGACGAACTGGCGGCAGAAGCAAAAAAGACCGGCCGGTTCGATTACGACCGCAAAATTGCCGGGCTGACGGCTCCCGACAGCCACACCCTTCGCATCCGCCTGAAGGCTCCCGACTACAACTTCAGCTACATCCTGGCCCAAGGCTCGCTAGGCGCGCTCGCGCGTGAAGTCGTCGAAGCCTACGGCAACGAGATCATCGCCCATCCCGTCGGCACGGGCCCCTACATGCTGCAAGAATGGAAACGACGCAACCGCATCGTACTCATCGCCAACCCGGATTACCGGGGCTTTATCTGGGACTTCCAGCCCTCGGCCGACCCGGATGATGCCGCACTGGTTCAGGCCATGAAGGGCAAGCGCATGCCGCAAGTGGGCCGTGTGGAGATCAGCCTCATCGAAGAGCCTCAATCCCTCTGGCTGGCCTTCAAGGGCGGGCAACTCGATGCCGTCAACCTTCCCCAGCAATTCGCTCCGGAAGCCCTGGTCAATGGCCAGCTGGCCGCTCCTTTCCGTCGGCAAGGCATTCGCCTGTTCCGTGCCACCGACCCGGAAATCACCTACACCTTCTTCAATTTCAAAGACCCGGTTCTCGGTGGTTTTAGCAAGGAAAAAGTCGCCCTGCGCCGCGCCATCACCCTGGCCTACAATCTCGACGAAGAAATCCGTGTCATCCGGCAAGGCCAGGCGATTCACGCGCAAATGATCATCCCGCCCGGTGTTGTCGGCCACGACCCGAATTACCGATCCAGCCTGCAGTACGACCCCGATCTCGCCAACCGCCTGCTTGACCGCTTCGGCTACAAAAAGGGCCCGGATGGCTGGCGCACCTTGCCGGATGGCCGCCCGCTGGTACTGAAAATGCGCGGTGATGCCAGTGGCGCGCAACGGCCTTACGACGAACTCTGGAAAAAATCCCTCGATGCCGTTGGCCTGCGTATCGAATTCGAAAAAAGCAATTTTGCCGACAATCTCAAGGCCGCCCGCGCCTGCAAACTGCAGATGATGGGGGCTGCCTGGGGTGCGGACTACCCCGACGGCGACAACTTCATGCAAAACCTCTACGGCCCCAACACCGGCCAGAGCAACAGCGGCTGCTACCAGTCTCCCGCCTTCGACCGCCTCTACGAACAATCCAGGAAGCTGCCGGACTCCCCCGAACGCAACCAGCTGTTCGTCCAGATGAACCGGCAGATGGAAGCCGATACAGCCTGGAGCCTGCATACCACGCGCCTGCGTACCATGCTGATCCAGCCCTGGGTGCAAGGCTACAAGAAACAC
>CAZFPI010000148.1:0-4013 GCA_964521075.1 uncultured Sterolibacterium sp. | reverse complement strand
TCACCATAGGCAATCCAGTCTGCCTGGGGCTGATTCCGGCCATAACCGCTGATGGACAGCCAGGTGAGTTGCGGATGCTCGGCAATGATTTCTTCGGCATGCAAGCCCAGCTGCCGCAGGGCGCGGGGACGCGAAGCCTCGATGACGATGTCGGCCTGCGCGAGCAAGGCGCGCAGTTGCGCTCGTCCCCGGGAGCTGCTGAAGTCCAGTGCCACGCTGGCCTTGCCGTGGTTCAGCAGGTCAAAGAAGGCTGCCGGGCCGCTTCGCGCACCATCCGGGCGTTGCAGGCTTTCGAGCTTGATGACTCTCGCTCCGGCGATCTGCAGCAGATGGCTGCACAAGGGGCCAGCCCAGAGCGAGGACAGATCGACGACCAGCGGCGAATGCCGGGGGGAAAGCCGCATCGGCGGCCGGGCAACTCGTGTCACGCAGCACCAGTCGGGCGTCGTGTCCGGGAGCGATTCTGCCTGTGCCACGGCCAGCCCCATGAGATGCGCGCGGTCTGTCATCGGCCCGGTGAGGCGGTCGCGCAAAAGAGCCGCCAGCCTCTGCCAGCCCGGCTCGCCCGGCAGGAGTTCGATGCCCGTTTCCAGCCAGGCGGGCATCAGCCCCCAGTCTTCTTCACGCGGCAGGCTGATGGCCAATGCGCCATCCCGTGTTTCGAGCAATCGCCCGGCCCCGCCTGCCGTGATGCGGCCTTGCCGCGTCAATCCTGCTAGGGCTGCGCGTTCGCCCAGGGTGCGCGCATCCGGCAGTGTGCCTGTCAGAGAAACTCCGGATGCTCCGAGCAATGAACGGATCGCCCGGGCAACGCCATCCACACCGCTGGCCAAAGGCCAGGGGATCATTTGCGGCGCGGCCTTCGCCCCGCCGGTCAGAGCCATGCCGCCACACGCAGCCCAGGTGTGTGCCGGGTGAGGCTCCTCCTGCCCCGCGATGCGCGTTACCGAAAGCCCCAGCGAAGCCAGCAACAAGGCCGCATAGTCGCTTCCCCAGCCTTGCCCCGTCAGCTGGCAAGCCGGGGGTGTCGCGGAATCGGAAAATAAGGAGGATTGCGACAAGATGGGCCGATCGAAGATAAGGATGTGCGAAGTCTTCCGCATCCGGAAGGCTGAATTCTGAATCCAAAATTCCGGGTGAATTTATTTTCCGGTAACAAAAAACAGAAGCCGACATTTTATGCCGGGCCGCCGCGCTACACCCAATTCCCAGGGCAATCGCATTTGATTTCAGGGCGAATAATGATTCGCCCCTACGGGGTTGGGAAATCTCAAATGCGATTGCCCTGACCCAATTCCGGCATCTTTGCTTCAAGCCGGTAAAATCGCGTTTTCCCCGTTTTCTGGCCCGACCCCGACCCTGTCATGAATCCTGTCTACCGCCTAGCCCCAAGCCTGCTTTCCGCCAATTTTGCCCGCCTGGGCGATGAAGTTGAAAATGTCATCGCTGCCGGGGCAGACTGGATTCATTTCGATGTGATGGACAACCATTACGTCCCCAATCTCACCATCGGCCCGTTGGTCTGCGAGGCTATCCGGCCACTGACACAGGCCCCCATCGACGTGCATCTGATGGTCAAGCCCGTGGACAGGATCATTCCGGATTTTGCCCGGGCCGGGGCCAATATCATCACTTTCCATCCGGAAGCGTCCGAACATGTCGACCGGACACTGGGCCTGATCCATGATTGCGGCTGCCAGGCCGGGCTGGTGTTCAATCCGGCCACCCCTTTGAGCTGGCTGGATCATGTCATGGATCGTCTGGATGTCGTGCTGCTGATGTCGGTCAACCCCGGTTTTGGCGGGCAATCCTTCATTCCCGGCACATTGGACAAGCTCCGCGAAGCGCGGGCACGGCTCGATGCCCATGCCGAAAAAACCGGGCGGCACATCTTGCTGGAGATCGACGGTGGCGTGAAAACAGACAACATTGCCGACATCGCCCGGGCCGGGGCGGATACCTTCGTGGCTGGCTCGGCCATTTTTGGCGCGGGAAAAACTTCGGACACTCATCGCTACGACAGCGTCATTTCCGCCCTGCGCGGGGAGCTGGCGAAGGTATGAGAGCGACAGCTTCGCCTTTCGGGGTTCACGCCGCGCTGATCGATCTGGATGGAACCTTGCTCGATACGGCAGCGGATATCGCCGTGGCGGTCAATGCCATGCTGGTCGAGCATGGGCGTCCTCCTTTGCCGGAAGCTCTGGTTCGCAGCTATATCGGGCGCGGCACGGCCAATCTGGTGCGCCGCTGTTTCGGGCCGGAAACTGCTCCCGAAGGTGCGCTGGAGTGCTTTCGTCGCCATTACCAGCAGAGCAACGGCCGCTTTGCTCGCCCCTTTCCCGGCGTCGTCGAAGGCCTGGCGAGGCTGCGGGAGAAAGGTTTGCGGCTGGCCTGCGTGACCAACAAGCCAGAAGTTTTCGTCACGCCGCTCTTGAAGCTCATGAAGCTCGATGGCTGGTTCGATTACGTCGTTTGTGGCGACACGCTGGCGCGTTGCAAGCCCGACCCGCTGCCGCTCACCCACACCTGCGAGTATTTCGGCATCGCGCCGCAGGAAGCCTTGATGATCGGTGACTCGATGAATGACGTGGAAGCCGCGCGCGCGGCGGGCTGCCCGGTTGTCTGTGTCCCCTATGGCTATGCCGAAGGCCGTCAGATGCGGGCGGAAGACTGCGATGCTATAGTCCCGACGATCGAAGCCGCTGCCTGGCTGGTCGCGCCGGCGCGCCCCTCCTGACTCTCTCTCCCATCATGCAAGCCTCTGAATTCAAGCAACTCGCCGCTGACGGCTATAACCGCATCCCCGTCACGCTGGAAACCTTCGCGGATCTGGATACGCCGTTGTCGATCTATCTCAAGCTCGCCAACCGGCCCAACAGCTTCCTGCTCGAATCCGTGGTGGGCGGCGAACGTTTTGGCCGTTACTCTTTCATCGGCCTTGCTGCGCGCACCCTTTTGCGAAGCCGGGGATTCCAGACCGAAGTCGTGCAGGACGGGCAGGTGATCGAACGCCACGAAGGTAATCCCCTCGATTTTCTTGCCGCCTACCAGTCCCGTTTCAAGGTGCATGTGCCCGCAGGGCTCCCGCGTTTTTGCGGGGGGCTGGCAGGCTATTTCAGCTATGACACCATCCGTTACGTCGAAAGCCGCCTGGCAACCTGCGATCTGCCTGACGAAATCGGCATGCCGGACATCCTCTTGCTGCAGACCGAAGAACTGGCCGTCATCGATAATCTGAGTGGCAAAATTTACCTGATCGTTTATGTCGATCCGGCGAGCCCTAACGCCTGGGCACTGGGCCAGGAACGCCTGAATGAACTCGCCGGCCTGCTACGCAGCCCGCTCACAATTCCGCACAGCAAACCTTCGCCAGGTGGCGAGACCGTGCGCGATTTCAAAAAGCCGGATTACCTCGCCGCCGTCGCCCGCGCCAAGCAATACATCACCGATGGCGACATGATGCAGGTGCAGATCGGCCAGCGGATCAAGAAACCCTTTACCGCCACGCCGCTCAATCTTTATCGTGCCCTGCGCTCGCTCAACCCCTCGCCCTACATGTATTACTACGATTTCGGCGAGTTTCAGGTCGTGGGGGCCTCGCCGGAAATCCTCGTCCGCCAGGAATCCACCCCGGCGGGCCGCAAGGTCACCATCCGGCCACTTGCCGGAACGCGCCCGCGTGGCGCGACCCCCGAACAGGACAAGGCACTGGCCGAAGAATTGCTGGCGGATGAAAAGGAACGTGCCGAACACGTCATGCTGATCGACCTTGCCCGAAATGACATTGGCCGCATTGCCAAAACCGGCAGCGTCAAGGTCACCGACCAGATGGTCATCGAGCGTTATTCTCATGTCATGCACATTGTTTCCAATGTCGAAGGTATTCTCGATGAAGGTATCGGCAATCTCGACGTGCTGCGCGCCACCTTCCCGGCGGGTACGCTGACCGGCGCGCCCAAGGTGCGGGCGATGGAAATCATCGACGAGCTCGAACCCGTCAAGCGCGGGCTGTA
>CAZFPI010000147.1:3774-4021 GCA_964521075.1 uncultured Sterolibacterium sp. | reverse complement strand
TCATCGGGGTCTTTCGATTCTACTAAAACGAACCCCGGCCGGAGCCGGGGTTTTGAAAGACCGGCTTGTCAATGATCTGGCAAGCCGTCAGGGGAACAACATGGATTTTGTGGCATCAGGCCTTGGCGGATTCTCCACCCTTGAAGAAACTGCACAGATACACGATCAGGCCGATGGCAAAGATCACGCCGGACCATTCGCGCATCCAGTAGAACAGCGAGACTTGTGCCTGTGTATCCATGAAGGA
>CAZFPI010000147.1:0-3764 GCA_964521075.1 uncultured Sterolibacterium sp. | reverse complement strand
CGCGCTGCAACCAGACTTGCAGGATACCTGCGGCCGTCAGGAACAGGGTAATGAACACCATGGCGATGGTCATCAGCCAGAAGCCCCACATTTCCATGACCTGTGCCGCATTGCTGTTGGCTGCACGACCGCGGAGGATGGGCATGGCGTAGGAAATTATGGTCAGCACCACCATCGCATAGGCTCCGTAGAACGCCATGTGGCCGTGAGCCGCAGTGATCTGCGTGCCGTGGGTGTAGAAGTTCACCGGAGCCAGGGTATGCAGGAAGCCCCACACGCCCGCGCCCAGGAAGGCCATGACACCGGTGCCCATCGCCCACAGGGTGGCAACCTTGTTCGGATGCTCGCGCTTGCGGCGGTTGACCATGTTGAAGGCGAACACCGTCATCATGAAGAACGGAATCGGTTCCATGGCCGAGAACACCGAACCCCAGACCTGCCAGTATTCCGGCGTTCCGATCCAGAAATAGTGGTGGCCTGTACCGAGGATGCCCGAAATCAGGGTCAGCGTTACGATGACATAGAGCCACTTTTCGATGACTTCACGATCGACACCGGTGATCTTGATGAGAACGAAGGCCAGAATGCCACCCAGAATCAGTTCCCAGACACCTTCCACCCACAGATGCACCACCCACCACCAGTAAAACTTGTCGCGAACGAGGTTGGTCGGGTTGTAGAAGGAAAAGAGGAAGAAAACCGCCAGCCCCCACAGGCCGATCAGCAGAACAGACATGATCGACGTCTTGCGGCCCTTCAATACCGTCATGGTGATATTGAAAAGGAAGCCCAGAGCGACAATGACGATGCCGACCTTGGTGATGAGCGGCTGCTCGAGGAATTCCCGGCCCATCGTTTCGATGATGTTATTGCCCGTCATCTCGGCGAGCGTGGCGTAGGGCACGGCCAAATAGCCAACGACAGTCAAGGCGCCGGCAACCAGGAATATCCAGAACAGGATGATGGCCAGCTTGGGACTCCACCGCTCGGTTTCGGATTCTTCAGGCACCAGGTAATAGGCCGCGCCCATAAAGCCGAACAGCAGCCAGACGATGAGCAGGTTGGTGTGCACCATCCGGGCTACGTTAAAGGGAATCGCCGGGAAAAGGAAATCCCCGATGACATACTGCAGGCCCATGATGAGACCAAAGATGATCTGGCCGGTAAAGAGGCCAAGTGCCGCAATGAAATAGGGCTTGGCAACCGATTGGGATGAATATTGCATGGTGGTCGTCCTCTCTTAGCCTTCGATGTTAGGCGGCCATTTGGCAGTGTTGATTTCCGACGTGTACTTGAAGAAAGCGACGAGCTCGTCGAGTTCCTTGTCGGTGAAATTAAACTGCGGCATCTGGCGGCGGCCCGGCGTACCGGTCGGTTGCGCCTTGATCCAGGCCTTGATGAAATCCGGCCCGCGGCGGGTATAGACATTGCCCAGTTCCGGTGCGAAATACGCCCCCTCGCCCAGCAGGGAATGGCAACCGATGCAATTATTGACTTCCCACAGCTTCTTGCCTGCCACGACTTCCGGCGTCAATGCTGCCCGGTTGTCCCGGGCCGGCAACGACTTCTCTGTCTGATACGTGAGGGCCAGGAACATCAGGAAGAAGAACAGCGTTCCTCCGTAAAAGATATTCCGGGCCATCGACGTAGTGAATGTACCTCCGCTCATCTCGTCTCCCTTGGGTTAAATAAAAACAGGTAAAACAGCAACCGCCGATCTTCCGACGCCGCATCTTATTATCCTGCAAGGATTGGACATTGACGCAGATCAATAAACCGGTTTTGCCGTCTCGCCGAAGAAACACAAAATAACGCGCCCATTCAGCAATAGCCGGGCATCTTACCTTCGTTAGCCATCTAAAGCAATAGAAAATACGCATCTTTTAGTTTGAAACCGGCGAATTTCCCGTAACCCGCGCCTTCATTCCCACCCGGCAGCACTACGACCTGGCCACACTTTCCCATGACCATGACGCCAGCTGTGCAGGTCGATATACTTCAGCGGAGAAATCAAACAGCATTCAACGCACGCGCCGGTTTCCATGGTCTATCCCACTGGAACAGACGCATCGAAAGGGTCGCATCGTGACAGAGGAATCCTCGACTGACGCGTATTACCTGACACCGTCGCAATTGCGTATCGGCGTCTATGTCATCATCGAACTTCCCTGGTTCAGCCACCCTTTTGTCCTGAACCAGTTCAAGATCAGCGATGAAGGCCAGCTCAAGGAGCTGCGCGCACTCGGCCTCTCCCGCTACCGTTACGATCCGGATCAGACGGCCCCGCCCCCAGCCGGATGGTCTCCCGCCCCATCCGCCCCATCCTCTCCTTCTGCCGGGACGCCGCCACCTGCCCCCGAAAAGCCCGCCGAGCTCTCACCGGCGATGCTTCTTAAGCAAAAACGCATCGAGGCACTGAAACAGCAGCGCGAAAAACAGCTTCAGGTAGAAAAGGCTTTCGTCAAAGCAGGCAATGTGATGCGGAACCTGAACCGTAATCTCTTCTCCCGCCCCAAGGAAACGCTGGCCGAAATGGGCGAGCTCGTCGGGCAGATGATCGGGGCTTTTCTGGAGAGCAGTGACGCCACCTTGCATGCGATGGGAAAAATGTCCGGCTCCGAAGATGTTTATTACCACAGCCTGAACGTCACCATTCTGGCCATGATGCTGGCCAGGCAACTCGGCTTCACGGCCGATTCGGCGCGCGAACTCGGCACGGCCGCCATGCTTCACGACATTGGGAAAATCGAGATTCCCGACCGTGTGCTGAAAAAAAGACACGAGGAGTTCAACCGGGCCGAGCTGACCTTGTACCGGCTGCATGTCGACTACGGCGTCGACATCGGGCGCAAGCTTGGCCTCTCGGAAGAAGCGCGCCGGATCATCGCCCAGCACCATGAATTCTGCGATGGTAGCGGCTATCCGAAGGGACTGCAGGAAGCCGGAATTTCTCCCGGAGCCCGGCTGGTATCACTCGTCAATTTTTACGATGAGCTTTGCAACCCGCACGACATCAGCAAGGCGATGACACCCCATGCCGCCTTGTCCTTCATGTTTGCCCAGCGCAGCGCGAAATTTGAAAAACGGGCCCTGCAGCTCATGGTAAAAAATCTGGGCGTCTATCCGCCAGGCTCCATCGTGCAACTCTCCAACGAAGCCATTGCCGCCGTCATCTCCGTCAATACCGGAAAGCCCCTGCGCCCCTGGGTCTTGCTCTACGATGCGGCCGTCCCCAAGGAGGAAGCGGTGATGCTTGATCTAGACACCGAACCCGGGCTCAACATCACCAAAGCACTTTCCCCGTCGCTTCTTCCTCCCGAAGTCCATGCCTACCTGAACCCGCGTAAAAACGTCAGTTATTTTTTCGATGCCGAATCGGCAAGCAAAAAACATTGAGGCATCCATGGACACCTCAGCCCTGCTCCTCGAAATCTCCGGCGAAAACCTGCTGCTGGTTGACCCGCAAACGCTGACCATTCTCGCCGCCAACCCAAAAATCTGCACCACGCTGGCCTACCCTCCCGAAAAGCTGTGCGGCATGCCCATCGGTGACATCGAATGCGCTTTGTCTGACCTGTTTTTCTGGGAAGAAATCAACACGGAAGGGCTGGTCTTCAAGGAAGCCGAGAGCAGTCTGCGCTGCCAGGATGGATCCATACTCAACGTCACAAAAACCGTCCGGCGGGTCGGCCAGTCCGCAGAAAACCCTGCTGGCCTGTATGCCTTGCGCGCCATTGTCACGGATCAGCAGCAGCAAATCGCCA
>CAZFPI010000146.1:0-4149 GCA_964521075.1 uncultured Sterolibacterium sp. | reverse complement strand
CCGGGCGACTACCACCCTCTTTCCCACGCCCAGCGGCGGCTGTGGTTCCTCGCCCAGATTGCCGATGCGGCCACCGCCTACCACATCCCCGCCGCCCTGCGCTTCAAAGGCCCCTTCGAGCCTGCCCGCATGCAAGCCGCGCTCCAGCGTCTCATCGAACGGCACGCCCCCCTTCGCACCACCCTCATCCCCATGGAAGGTGAGCCCATGCAGTGGGTCAGCAGCGCGGCCGACACCGAACCGCTTTCCCTGCCCGTCACCCCCTTGCGTGAAGCCGAACTGCCCGACACCCTCACCGCCTTCGGTCTCGAACCCTTCAACCTCGAAACCGGCCCGCTCCTGCGCGCCCACGTCTACCGTCTGGCACAAAACGATCACGTCCTCGCCGTCGTCGTCCACCACATCGTCGCCGACGGCTGGTCCATCGAGATCGCCCTGCGCGAAATCGCCCAAGGCTACGCCCACCCGGAACAGCAGCCTTCCCCCTTGCCCGTCCAGTACCTCGACTACGCCCTCTGGCAACGCCAGCGGGTCGAAAGTGGCGCGCTCGACGGGCAGCGTCGCTACTGGCTCGAACGCCTCAGTGGCGAGCTCCCCATGCTGCAGCTCCCCACCGACCGGCCCCGTCCGGCGGTACAAGGCTTCACCGGTGGCCACACCCACCACCCCCTACCCGAAAGCCTCCACCAGAAGATCAAGGACAGCTGCCGCCAGCATCAAATCACCCCCTTCATGCTCCTGCTGGCGATCTACCAGCTCCTCCTGTCCCGTCTTTCCGGGCAGACGGACATCCTCATCGGCAGCCCGCTGGCCGGGCGCAGCCACCCGCAGGTGAGTACGCTCATCGGCTTCTTCGTGAACACCCTCGTCCTGCGGGCGGATCTCTCCGATGATGCTCCCTTTGCCTCCTGCCTCCAGCGCGTGCGGCAAGACACCCTTGACGCTCTCGCCCACCAGGACTACCCCTTCGACCTGCTCGTCGACCAACTCCACTCCCGGCGCGACCTCGCCCGTCAGGCCGTCTTCGACACCACCTTCACCGTCGAAACCCGCCCGCCCCGGCAAGAGCCCCCCCCGCTTGCCGGGGGCATCACAGTCGAGCCGGTCATCCTCGACCTGCCCCGCGCCAAATTCGACCTCGGTGCCACCATCGCCTGGGACGACGACCAGTCCAGCCTCCTGCTCGAATACAACCGCGACCTCTTCGACGAGGCCACCATCGTCCGCTACGCGGGCTACTACCTCAATCTCCTCGAAGACGCCCTGAACCACCCCGGCAAACCCATCGGGCAACTGCGCCTCATCAATGATGCCGAACGCCGCACCCTGCGAGGCCCGGATTTCGCCGGAGTGCCCAGGCACTACGACACCACCGAGACCCTTCCCCAGCGCATCGAACGCATCGCCCAAACCCATCCGCAGAACATCGCCGCCAGCCTCGACGGGCAAAGCCTCTCCTACGCAGAGCTCAACACCCGCGCCAACCAGCTCGCCCACCACCTCCACGCCCGGGGCGTTCAACCCCGCGAGGCGGTCGCTCTCTGTCTGGAACGCAGCTTCGACATGCTCGTGGCCATCCTTGGCGTGCTCAAGGCCGGGGCCTGCTACGTCCCCATCGAACCCGGCCTGCCCGCCGAACGGCTGCGCTTCCTTCTTCAGGACAGCGGGGCCGCCTGCCTCATCAGCCACGGCAAGAGCAGCGAGCGTCTGCAAAATCTTGATGACCTGCCTTTAACCCAGAACCTCCTCTGCCTGAGCCGGGAGGCGCAAGCCATCGCCGCCGGGCCGCAAACACCGCCTGACGTGCCCCTCACGCCGGCAGACCGCGCCTACATCATCTACACCTCCGGCTCCACCGGCCAGCCCAAGGGCTGCGAGCTCACCCACGCCAATGTTCTGCGGCTCTTCCGCGCCTGTGAAGAACACGACAGCTACCGGCCCGACGATGTCTGGAGCTTCTTCCACTCCTACGCCTTCGACTTCTCCATCTGGGAAATCTTCGGCGCGCTCCTCTACGGCGGGCGCATCGCCATCGTCCCGGCCAGCGTCACCCGCTCCCCGGCCGACTTTGCCGAGCTGCTCGAAGCCGAAGGCGTGACTTGCCTGAGCCAGACCCCTTCCGCCTTCCTGCGGCTGCTGGAGCTGGCCACAGCCGACCAGGCCGCCCCCTGGGCCCAATCCCTGCGCTCCATCGTCTTCGGCGGCGAAGCCCTCGAATACGCGAGCCTCAAGCCCTGGTACCGTCACCGCCTCAACCCGGCGACCCGCCTCATCAATATGTACGGCATCACCGAAACCACCGTCCATGTCACCTGGCGCGTCGTCGAAGAGCGCGATGTTCTGGGAACCGAAGACAAATCCCAGCAAACCCAGCCAACCCAGCGCACCCGCAGCAACATCGGCCGCCCGCTGGCCGATCTGTCTGCCTTCATCCTCGACCCGCATGGCGAACCCCAGCCCGTGGGCGTGACTGGCGAGCTCTACGTCGGCGGGGCAGGGCTGGCCCGGGGCTATCTCAACCGCCCCGAGCTCACCGCCGAACGCTTCCTGCCTCATCCTTTCGACCCGACCCCGGGGGCAAGGCTCTACCGCACGGGCGACCTTGCCCGCTGGACGGCGGAAGGCGAGCTGGACTATCAAGGCCGCATCGACCATCAGGTCAAGATCCACGGCTACCGCATCGAGCTGGGCGAAATCGAAGCCCGTCTGGCCAGGCATCCGGCCATCACGGCCTGTCTGGTCATGGCGACGAAAGACCCGCGCACCCTCCAGGACCGGCTCATCGCCTGGTATGCCGCGACAGAAAGCCTCACCGCCAGTGCCCTGCGCGCGCATCTGGGCCAGACCTTGCCGGATTACATGATCCCGCACAGCCTCGTGCCGGTCGAGGCCATGCCGCTGACGATCAACGGCAAGATCGACCGGGCGAAGCTGCAAGCCAATTTCAGCGTCCGGCCCCAGCTCGATGTGCCCTACGTCATGCCCGAAACCCCGCTCGAAGTCCGTCTGGCGACGATCTGGAGCGAGGTGCTGGGGGTGGAGCGCATCGGCCTGCAGGACAATTTCTTCGATCTGGGGGGGGATTCTTTCAGCGCGTATCGTCTGATGACCCGCATCTCGGACGAGCTGGACCGGGATTTAGCCCTCGAGTCCATCTTCAAGACCCAGACCATCGCCAGCATGGCTGCGGCCCTCGATGCCGAACAGGCGGAGCAGGCACAGCAGGAAGAAAGCAGTCTGGTGCTGATCCAGCCGGGTGAGGCCGGGCGGATTCCCTTCTTCTGCGCCCACCAGGCCGGGGGCGATGTGCTCAGCTTCCGCTCGCTCGCGCAGACGCTGGGCGCGCATCGGCCCTTCTACGGCGTGCAATCCGCCGGGCGGCTGCTGGGCGAGAGCCAGCACCACACGCTGGAGGAGATGTGCGCGGATTACCTGAAGGACATCCGCCAGGTGCAGCCGCACGGCCCCTATCTCATCGGCGGGCATTCGATGGGCGGGAAGGTGGCGTATGAGCTCGCGCGGCAGCTGGAAGAGGCCGGGGAGAAGGTGGCGGTGCTCGCCATCATCGATTCGGACATCGTGAATAAAAACACGTCGATGATCGATTCACTGATGCTGCTGTCGGAAACCTTCCGGCTGAACATCCCGCGCGAGGAGCTGGCCAAGCGCGAGCCGAAGCACATGATGGATTACCTGCTGACCACCGGGAAGAAACGCTTTGCCCGGGTGCTGGAAATCGCCTACGACATGGACCTGCTCCCCCGGGGCTTTCGCACCCGCGATGCGGAGATGTTCCTCAACCGCATCGCGACGAACATCCATGTCTCGGATGCCTACCTCGCCCCACCCATCCATTCCCCCGTGACACTCTTCCTGGCGACCGACCATACGGAAAACAGTTATGTCATCGACGTGGAAGCCTGGAAGAAAGTGGCACTGGGCGGTGTGACGCCGATCGAGGTGCCCGGCAACCACCTCAACCTGATCCAGAAACCCCATGTGGAGACGCTGGGGGGCGTGTTGCGAGGGTTGGTGGAGGCGGCGGAGAGTGCGGAGGAAACATTGTCATTGCGGCCTTGAGCCGCAATCCACAATCCACAATCCACGATCTCTGTAGGGGCGAAATATCTTTCGCCCGGGGTGGCTCTG
>CAZFPI010000145.1:0-4476 GCA_964521075.1 uncultured Sterolibacterium sp. | reverse complement strand
AATGCGCCAGCGCACAGAAAAACACGAGCTGCGCGAGCAGATTCAGCCGCCCGAACCGAAGCCACCCGATTGTTTTTCTGGAAAGTTTTTTTGCGTTCTGCATGGCGCAGGCTTCTAAAATGACCGATTATTTTATATTAAAAATAATTGGTTGTGACTTTTCTCCTTGTTTGCTCGTGAGGATGGTTTGTTTTGGCATTTGCAAATGATGATCAGGGCGAATGATGATTCGCCCCTACGGCGCATCCCGAGTTCAGCCAGCGCGCCCACTTCCCCTTCTGAATCGCCGAGTGTTGGCCTTGGTGTGCGGGGAAGTCCGGGGGTGCTCAGTGGTGATATTTGAGCCGAAGGCGAGTTTGCATCGCTGGCCGCACGGCAAGGCCAGCAGGAGGGAAATCTGGCGAAGCCAGATCGATGAAGTGGGGCACGCTTCTTTGGTGACTTTCTTGTCGTGCAACAAGAAAGTCACTCGCCCGCCGGCAGGAGCCCGCAGGGCGGAGCCACCCGTAGAGGTGGGGCGAGTCCCGGCAGGGTTGAAGAAGAGTCCACACGTCGAAGCATCGCGCAAAGTGGCGAAGGGGGTTCGGGGCGAATGGGGATTTCGGGCGAATGATGATTCGCCCCTACGGGGTGGGAAAATCTCGAATGCGATTGCCCTGCAGCGGGGAAATTGCGAAAAGCGGACCCGCCAGCTTCGTGTAGTATGTCCGCCTTGTTATTTTCGAGAAAGGACAGAGGCTGTTTCAGCCTCCACCGTGGGTAGTAGTCTCTTACTGGTCGTTTTCGCGCTTTTTCTTGTTTTTCTCAATGGCTTTTTCGTTGCCGCAGAGTTTGGCCTCGTCAAGCTGCGGCAGACGCGGGTTCAGGCGATTGCCCGGCATCATGGCTGGCGGGGCCGGATTCTGCTCAAGGTACACCGTAATCTCGACGCTTACTTATCCGCCTGTCAATTGGGCATTACTCTGGCCTCGCTGGGGCTGGGCTGGGTGGGCGAGCCTGCTTTTGCCGGGCTGCTTCGCCCGCTGTTGTTGCTGGTCGGTATTGAAACCGAACAGGCCATCCACGCCATTGCATTTTTCTTTGCCTTCTTCATCATTTCCTATCTGCACATCGTCATCGGCGAGCTGGCCCCGAAGTCCATGGCCATTCGTTTGACGGAGCGCGTGGGGCTATGGACGGCTGCTCCCCTGTACGCTTTTTACTGGGCCATGTATCCGGCGATCTGGATTCTTAATCACAGTTCCAACTGGGTGCTGCAAAAAGTGGGGCTGGACACGGCCCACGGCCACGAAGCGCATTACTCGACCGAGGAACTCAAGCTGATTCTGCGTTCTTCCCGTGCCAATACCGATTTCATCGGCGATGAATGGCGTGTTCTCGCCAAGGCACTGGATTTTCGTGATCTGGAGGTGGCGGATCTCATGCGCCCTTTCAATGAAGCTATCGCCTTGTCCGGGGAGGAAGACCTGGAGCACAACCTCGATCGCATGCTGCAGCATCGCTTCAGCCGTTATCTTTATCTGGACAAGAACGGACAGGTGCAAGGAGTCATCCATCTCAAGGATGTTTTTTTCGCACAGCGCAAGGGGCAGCTTGCAGAAGGCGGTTTGTCAGCGCTGGTGCGTCCGGTTTTGACGGTTACGCCGACACTTTCGGCTTCCGAACTGTTCCGGCGTTTCCGGGAAGGCGCGCCGCATTTTGCCGTCGTCGCGCAACGCCCCGATCATCCTCTGGGCTTCCTGACGCTGGATAATCTGCTGGGTGCGCTCGTTGGAGAAATTCGCGACGAATTCCGTCAAACCGGGAATGACTGGATGAAAATGGACGATGGTTCACTGCTTGGCAAAGGCAGCCTGCCCATCTTCTCGCTGGAACGCGCGCTGGGTATCGACATCGAAGAAACCGGCGTGGATTCCGTCGGCGGGATGATTCTGCAGCGGCTGGGCAGTATCCCGGAAGAAGGGCAGAAAATTGCTTTTGGGCACTTCGATGCCGTCGTCAAAAAAATGAAGGGGCCAAGAATTCTGCTGATCCGGATTTATCCGCATCAGGGAGAACCCTCGATATGATGTTTGATCCCGTCCGATAGTCCCCGTCGTGACAACGGTGTTGGCCGTTTGCCTGCATGAAAGTTAATTTGATTGTTTCCTGCAATCGTAATAGGTCGTTCGATCCGGGTTGAGTGCCTCGCCTGGCCCTTGTTTAGTGACGATCATGCTCAGTTTTTCGGCCGCCGTAACCTGGTTGACAGGTACGAGGTAAAGCACCACATCTTGAATAATGCCCACACCCAAGAGGGGGTCACCATTCTGGTCAACACCGAGCGGCGCGGGCATGAGTGTCGCGCACTTGTAAATGCTGGCCTGAATGCCTGCGTCCTGAAGCACTTTCAGTTGCCGGTCAGCACCGAACGACATCGTCGGCCGAAACGAGGAGTCCGCGTCGTTCGGCACCGCCAGCGCGTTATAGTAGCTCATCAAAACCATGCTGCCGCCACCATCATCGTGGTCGTTCAAGCAACCCGACAAGGCAAAGGCGGCGACCAGTGCCATGGCGCATGACGTCAAGATCAATCGTGCATTCATATCAAGTGTCTCCGAGGGATGGATTACAGATTGGGCAAACGAACCACCGGGATGCCATTGACGGTTCGCGGCGAATTGGCGATAAGCCAGTTGGCAATTTCGACATTCGTGGCCGTCGGAACCGCCGCCTTGAACAGGGCGTAAACTCCGGCAATGTGAGGTGCCGCTTGAGATGTTCCAGCCATCCCTGCGTGAAGAATGCCAGAGTTGTAGGCGGAGGTCACATATGTCTTTGGATTAATGGATTGACCGCCAGGTGCCAGAAGAAACACTTCGCCAGGGAAATTGGCCAGTACGGGCCGGTTGCTGAAACTGGCTTCCGTCGTCAACTGACCGTCGTTCGACAGCGCGCCGACCTTCACCGCGCCGGGCAAGCATGCGGGCGCGGACAGCCGATCCTTATAGCCGTCATTACCCGTCGCCACGATGACCGGCACATTGCGCGCGACCAGATTGGCGATCGCCGTGGCCCAGGCAGGGTTAGCGGTCACGCAGGCCTGCGGCGTTGCATAGAGATTGGGATAAGGAGTTCCCAGACTCATATTGATGGTGAGCGGGTTCGGCTGGCCGACGGTAGTGTATCGGTAGGCCATCTGCAAGGCGGCGAGAATGTCCGCCACGAATGCGGTAGGCATCTGTTGTTTCGCGGTGTCGTAGGAAAAAACCTGGATGGGGACGATCTGCGCTTCGGACGCAACCCCCTGGGCCTGCGAATTCTTCGTTCCCGCCGCAATCCCGGCCACATGTGTGCCGTGAAAACACATATGGGCTGCTGTAGTCGAACAATCTGCGACGGCAGCTGCGGCTCCGGCGGTCCATTCCGGGCTGTCCCCGCTGGCATTGGCCTGCGGACAGACGGATTTCCAGGCCACGCCATTCGAGACCGCTGTGGTACCGTAGCAACCTTCCGCCAGGATGCGGCTTTGCCCGGCCGCATTCTTGAACATGGGGTGCGCGGCATAAATACCGGTATCCAGGACGGCGATCATTTGATTCGCGCCCTTGTAACCAAGTGTCCAGGCTTGTGGAACATTCATTGAAGGCACACTGACATTGGTGTTGGCCGTAGCGGTGGGGCGATTCAACTCGATTGCCTGAATACGGCCATCAGTAGACGAGTTCAGTATGCGCAGGGCTTTCGGTGTCATGCGTGCAACCATAGAGCCCAGTGCCGGATAGGATCGAACCTGGGTAGCACCGCCAGCGATGCCCAGCAGGACATCAAGTGCCCGTTGGTTAGCCTTAATGCGCTCTTGTTCGGATGCTTGATCGAGATTTGGTGTCAGCATCGGGTCTGCCAAGGTAATGATGACTTCAGCACTACCCGTTTGCGCCGCTAGTGTCAGTGTTCTGTCATCGACGCGGCGAGTTTGTGGCTTCTGTTGGCCGAGCGGTCGTACGATGCGTACGTCTTCGTCAAGAAGAGCACTCAGCCCTTGGCGGGTAACGCGCAGCACCGTCGGCGCATCGGGTTGCAGATTCATCGCATCCAGTGCTTTTGATATGGCGGCAGCTCGATCGGGCAATTGATCATTACCGAGTCGCGACAGCACACGTGCTGCCTTTGCGCGCACGGCCACTTTCTGAGCCTCGTTCATCCGGGTTTGTGGCCTGCCTTCACTGTCTATATCGTATTCGAGACCAGGGATGTGCCAGATAACTTCGATATTGACGAGTCCATCGCGTTTCAGAAGTGACCGAATATGCTCATGCATGGCATCGTCGACGGCGAGATTTTTTCGACGGAGCCCCCTGTCATCCGGCCTGAAGGAAAAGGCGATATTGCTTTGACGTAAACGCTGCAAGCCGGTCTCGGTGAGATACAACCCCATTTGTCCTAACGATCATTGCGACAGGCGCCACCCCTGATGATGAAAGAGAATTCGGGGTG
>CAZFPI010000144.1:0-4528 GCA_964521075.1 uncultured Sterolibacterium sp. | reverse complement strand
TGCGACCAACGGATTAAAAGTCCGCTGCTCTACCAACTGAGCTAACGACCCGAAACAGCGCGCAATTATAGGGTTTAGTGAGGGAAAATCAACTGTTATCGACAAATTGGCTGGGTTTTCGGATTAAAAATCCGAACCACCCGGATGCGGCGATCTTGCGCCTGCAGGATTTCCAGTGTGGTATTTCCGATTTTCATGCTGAGTCCTGATTCAGGAATATCCTGAAGATGCTCCAGAATCAGGCCGTTGATAGTTTTCGGCCCCTGAAGTGGAAAATCTAGCAACAAGGCCCGGTTCAGTTCCCTCAGGGTTCGTGCTCCATCCACAATCACGGTTTCAACCCCGTCCTCATCGCACTCCCAGATCAAATCCATATTGCCCGGAAGGCTGGTCGTAAATTTCCCGATGATGTCCTCGATGATGTCTTCCAGCGTCAGCAAACCAAGAATCTCACCGTATTCATCGACAACCAGGGCGATTCGCTGTCTGTTCTCAAGAAAAAAAGCCAGTTGCGTGTACAACGTCGTCCCGGCGGGAACGTAATAAGGCGGAACGATTTTTTCCTGCAAGGACTCCAGATCAAAGTCTCCCGCAATAGCTGAAGCCAGAAGGCGACGATGATGCAAAATACCCACAACATTGCTGGGATCCTTCTCGTAAACCGGCAATCGCGAATGAAAGGATGTACCCAGTCGTTGTCGTATGTCTTCAAGCGTGTTGTGCAGGTCAATGCCTTCAATCTCCCCGCGCGGCGTCATGACATCCTCGACCGATGCCTTTTCCAGATCAAACAGATTAAGCAGCATGCTTTGATGCTGATGAGGAATGAATTGCCCGGCTTCGAGCACCATGGCTCGCAAGTCCTCAGACGAAACCCGCCCGGCTTCATGCCCTGCCTTGGGCTGAAGGCGAAGCAGTTTGAGCAAGGCGGTAACGAAAAGGTTAACAAACCAGATCACCGGATAGCTGATACGAAGCAAAGGCGTCAGCACAAACCCGATATGCCGCGTAATCACATCGGGATAGGTCGCACCAACGACTTTGGGGGTGATTTCGGAAAAGACCAGCAAGCAAAAGGTCACGAACAGCGTACCGGCCTCCAGAGCCCACTTTTCCGCCCCGAAGACCACCAGAGCGATATGCCCCGTCAACATGGCGGCGGCTGCATTGACTAGCGTATTTCCCAGGAGAATCACGCCCAGCAGACGATCGACCTTGCCGAGTAATTGTGTGGCCAGTTGCGCGCCGCGATTGCCTTCCTTGGCCAGGTGGCGAAGCCGATGCCGGTTACTCGCCATCATGGCGGTTTCGGACATCGAAAAAAACCCGGAAGCAACAAGCAACAGAGCCAGAAGAATGAACTGGCTGGTCAGAGACATTTCATCCATGGAAAGATAAGGTGCTTGGGAATCGGGAAATGCTCAGACGTTGCGATGCAGAATCACTTCCACGACAAAATGACTCCCGACATAAGCCAGAAGAAGGACGGCAAAACCGGCCAACGTCCAGCGCAATGCCAGTTTGCCCCGCCAGCCGCGCAGATGCCGCCCCAGCAGCAAAGCTGCAAAAATCAGCCACGATAAAAAGGCAAAAATGGTCTTGTGATCAAAAGCCATGGGCCTGCCAAACAGGTCTTCGGAAAAGAAAACGCCGGTCAGCAAGGTCAAGGTCAGCAGGACAAAGGCGATATGAATCAGACGAAAGAGCAAGGCTTCCATCGTCAGCAACGGCGGCAATCCCGCCAACATCGGCAAAAGCCGCCCTTTGTGCAAACTTTTCTCCGCAGCTGCCATCAGCAAGGCATGCAAGGCTGCCAGCGTAAACAGGCTGTAAGAGAGCATTGCCATGATGAAATGGATGCGAAACGCCAGGCTATCCGTATTGGCCTGTAAATGCGGGCTCGGCATGAAGGCTGGCAAGAAAGAAAAAAGGGCTGCCAGCGGAAAGCCGAACATCTGCAAACCTTCCATGCGGGCATAAAAGCTCTCCACCCAATACACGGCGATAGCCAGCCAGAACATCATCGACAAGGAGACAGAAAACCCGAAACGCATGATGCCATCAGCAAAAATACTTTGCGCCAGCAGGACACCATGCAGCGACAACGTTGCCAGCAGCAAACCACGCTCCCAGCGGCGCAAACCACCCGCCGGTTGATCAAGCACAGCCCCCCGCCAGCGGGTGCGCCAAAAATGAACAGCCAGGCCAAGATAGGCAGAGGCAACCAGCAGATACAGTAGAATCGACATCCTTTCAGTTTACCCTATCCATTCACCAATTCCGCCATGCTCGACAACCTCACCCACCGGCTTGCCAAGGTCGTCAAAACCCTGCGCGGCCAGGCTCGCCTGACCGAAGACAACATCAGTGACATGCTGCGAGAAGTACGCATGGCACTTCTCGAAGCCGATGTCGCACTACCTGTCGTCAAAGACTTCGTCGCGCGTGTCAAGGAAAAAGCAGTCGGCCATGAAGTCATCGGATCACTGACACCCGGACAGGCGCTGGTAGGCGTAGTACATCGGGAGCTGACGGAACTGATGGGCGGGGCAAGCAGCGGGCTCAACCTGGCCACCCAACCGCCCGCAGTGATACTGATGGCAGGCTTGCAAGGTGCCGGCAAAACGACCACCACGGCAAAGCTGGGCAAATGGTTACGCGATCGGCAAAAAAAGAAAGTTCTTGCTGTTTCCTGCGACGTTTATCGACCCGCCGCCATCGAGCAGTTAAAAACGGTAGCAGCGCAGGCCGCCATCGACTTCTTTCCCTCATCGGCCGGGCAAAATCCCGCCGATATTGCAGCCGCCGCCCTGGATTACGCCAAAAAACATTATTACGACGTGCTTTTCGTTGATACAGCGGGCCGCCTGGCCATCGACGAAGCCATGATGGCCGAAATCAAACAGCTTCACGCGCAGATCAAACCCATCGAAACGCTCTTCGTCGTCGACGCCATGCTGGGCCAGGATGCGGTAAACACGGCAAAAGCCTTCAACGAGGCATTGCCACTGACCGGCGTCATTCTCACCAAGCTCGATGGTGATGCGCGTGGGGGGGCCGCACTTTCCGTACGCCATGTCACCGGGAAGCCCATCAAATTCTCCGGAATTGGTGAAAAACTCACGGGGCTGGAGGAATTCCATCCCGAGCGCATGGCTGCCCGCATTCTCGGCATGGGCGACATTCTCGGGCTCGTCGAGGAAGCGCAGCGCGGGGTCGACCAGGAAAAAGCTCAACAACTCGCGCAAAAACTCAAATCAGGCAAGGGATTCGACCTCAACGACTTCAAGGAACAAATCGCCCAGATGCGAAAAATGGGCGGAGTTTCCTCTCTACTGGAAAAGCTCCCGGCACAATTCGCCCAGGCCGCACAGCAGGCTGGAAGTGGCGTCGAAGACAAGGCCATTCGCCGTATCGAAGGCATCATCAACTCGATGACACCTGCCGAGCGCGCCAAACCCGAGCTCATCAAGGCCAGCCGGAAACGTCGCATTGCCACAGGTGCTGGCGTTCAGGTTCAGGAGGTCAATCGTTTGCTGAACCAGTTTGAGCAAACACAAAAAGTCATGAAGCAATTCAGCAAGGGCGGGCTGCAAAAAATGATGCGTAACATGAAAGGCATGATGCCAGGCATGCGCTGAGCCTGTAATCCGGCCCGGTATCCGATCCGATCCGATCCGATCCGATCCGGTCAAACCACATCCAGCGTGGCAATGACGGGAGCGTGATCCGACGGCCGCTCGAGCCTGCGTGGTTCCTTGTCGATGATACAGGCGGAACACTGCGCCGCCAGCACGGATGAAAGCAGGACGTGGTCGATACGCAACCCATGGTTTCGGCGAAATCCCATCATGCGGTAATCCCACCACGAATAGCTCTTCTCCGCTTGTTCAAAGAGACGAAAAGCATCCGACAACCCCAAGGCAAGCAATTCCCCAAAGGCCGCCCGCTCTGCATCGCTACAAAGCACCTGCCCCGCCCGGGCAACCGGATCATGCACATCCCGATCCTCCGGGGCAATGTTGTAATCGCCCAGCAAAACCAGCTTCGGATATTTCTGTAACTCACCGTCCAGCCAGTCACGCAAAGCAGCCAGCCACGCCAGTTTGTATGCATACTTGTCCGACTCAATACTCTGGCCATTAGGCACATAAATATCAATGATACGTATGTCGCCCACCACAGCACTAACAACACGCCTTTGCTCATCCAGAAACCCCGGGATGCCATATTCGACACGCTCAAGCGGAAGGCGGGAAAGAATGGCCACACCGTTGTAGGTTTTTTGCCCGCTGAATGCGGCGATATAGCCTGCCGCTTCGATTTCCGCCAAAGGAAAAGCCTTGTCTTCCAGCTTGGTTTCCTGAAGGCACAGCACTTCTGGCGTATGCACGGCGACCCAATCCAATACCTGTGGCAAACGCACTTTCAGGGAGTTCACATTCCAGGTAGCGATTTTCATGACAGACCCAAAATCGGGATAGAGGTGGTCAGTTTATCTGACCGCGCCCCTCCCACACCACCCGGC
>CAZFPI010000143.1:0-4566 GCA_964521075.1 uncultured Sterolibacterium sp. | reverse complement strand
AACTGGGCCTGAACTATAGCAACCTGATGAACGGTCTGAAGAAAGCCGCCATCGAGGTCGACCGCAAGGTTCTGGCCGACCTGGCCGTATTCGACAAGCCGGCGTTTGCCGCCCTCGTCAGCCAGGCCAAGGCAAAACTGGCCGCCTGATCTTTCCGGCCCAGAAAAAAAGGAGGCCTGGCCTCCTTTTTTTGCTTATCAAGCCCTGTTTTCTAGCACCAGGGCACTCAAGCCTCAAGCACTCAAGCCTCAAGCACCCAAGCACCTATGGATACCATCGAGCAACTCATCGCGCAGGCCACAGCCGAGTTCGCCAGCATCAACGATGCCGCCCTGCTGGAACAAGCCAAGGCGCGCTACCTTGGAAAATCCGGCGCGCTCACCGACCGCCTGAAAGCCCTGGGCAAAATGCCGCCGGAGGAACGCCGCACAGCCGGTGTAGTCATCAACCACGCCAAGGAAACCATCGAAAGCGCGCTCAATAGCCGCCGGGACACGCTGAAACGTGCCGCGCTGGAAGCCCAGCTCGAAGCTTCGGCACTGGATATCACCCTGCCAGGACGCCAGCGGGATCGCGGTGGCCTGCACCCCACCCTGCGAACCCTGGAACGCATCGAACAACTCTTTGGCTCCATTGGCTTTGAAACCGCCGACGGCCCGGAAATCGAGGAAGACTGGTACAACTTTACCGCCCTCAACACCCCGGAAAATCATCCGGCGCGCTCGATGCACGACACCTTCTACCTGGAAAACGCCCCCGGGGTGCTACTGCGAACCCACACCAGCCCGGTACAGATCCGCTACATGCAAGCACATGTCGCCCGTCACCAGCATCTGTCCGTCATGCCTGAAATCCGCATCATCGCCCCGGGCCGCGTCTACCGGGTCGACTCCGATGCCACGCATTCACCCATGTTTCATCAGGTAGAAGGGCTATGGGTCGGAGAAAACATCAGCTTTGCCGACCTCAAGGGCGTCATCGCCGACTTTCTGCGAACCTTCTTCGAAAGCGACGAGCTCAAAGTGCGCTTCCGTCCCTCTTTCTTTCCCTTCACCGAACCCGCCGCCGAAATTGATGTTGCCTTCATGAGCGGCGAGCAGGAAGGCCGCTGGCTGGAAATTGCCGGCTGCGGCATGGTGCATCCCAATGTCCTGAAAAATGGCGGCATCGACCCGGAACGCTACACCGGTTTTGCCTTTGGCATGGGGCTGGATCGCCTGACCATGCTCCGCTACTCAATCCCCGACCTGCGACTTTTCTTCGATGGTGACCTGCGTTTTCTCTCGCAGTTCCGCTAAATCCCTTCCGCCAAGCCCCAGATAATTCAATCAACATCATGCAATTTTCCGAACAGTGGTTGCGAAGCCTCGTCAATCCGCCGCTTGACAGCGACGCCCTTGCCCACCTGCTGACCATGGCCGGCCTCGAAGTCGAGGAAATGGAAGCTGTCGCCCCCGCCTTCGACAACGTCGTCGTCGCACAGGTGCTCTCGGTGGAAAAACATCCCGATGCCGACAAGCTCAAGCTATGCCGCGTGGAAGCAGGGCAGGCAGAACCGCTGCAAATCGTTTGCGGTGCGCCCAATGTAGCTGCCGGCATGACAGTCCCCTGTGCCATGATCGGCGCAGCACTTCCCGGGATCACCATCAAAAAAGCCAAGGTACGCGGCATCGAATCCTTCGGCATGCTCTGCTCGGCACGTGAACTGGGCATCAGCGAAGATGACCAGGGCGGCCTGCTGGCACTGGAAGCCGAGGCCCCTGTCGGAACCAGCATCCGGGATTATCTGCAACTCGATGATCGCCGCATCACGCTCAAGCTGACACCAAATCGCGCCGACTGCCTGTCGTTACGCGGAATTGCCCGCGAAGTTGCAGCCCTGAGCGGCGTGCCGCTGACCCTGCCGGAAATTACCGCCATTCCCTCCACCCAGGAAAAGGCACGCTCCATCCTCCTGGATGCAGCCATTGCCTGCCCCCGCTACTGTGGCCGCATCATCACCGGCGTCAACGCACGCGCTGCCACGCCAGACTGGATGGCACGCCGACTGGAACGCAGCGGCATCCGCAGCATCAGCGTCATCGTCGACATCACCAACTACGTCATGCTGGAGCTGGGCCAGCCGATGCACGCCTTCGACAACGCGCACATCGAGGGCAGCATCCACATTCGCCACCCGAAAAATGGTGAACAGCTCAAGCTGCTCAATGAACAGACCGCCACCCCACCGGCAGACATGCTGCTGATTGCCGACGAGGCAAACGGCGGGCGCGCGCTTGCCCTGGCCGGCATCATGGGGGGCGCAGATAGCGGCGTCACCAGCGACACCACCGAAATTTTCCTTGAAAGCGCTTTCTTCACACCCGACGCCATTGCCGGACGCGCCCGTCAGCTGGGCTTCTCCAGCGATTCTTCCTACCGCTTCGAACGCGGCGTCGATTTCGAACTCCCGCGCGCGGCCATCGAACGCGCAAGCCAGCTGGTTCTCGAACTTTGCGGCGGCGAAGCCGGCCCCGTTACCGAAGCCACGTCCCCCGGCAACCTCCCTCGCCGCCCTCCGGTTCGCCTGCGATGCGAACGCGCCCGCAAGGTGTTGGGGGTTGCACTGACCACCCCGCAAATCCAGACACTGCTACAAGGGCTGGGCTTCCCGCTCGAACGTCAGGGCGAAGAATTCATCATCACCCCGCCTGCCTATCGCTACGACATCCAGATCGAAGAAGACCTGATCGAAGAAATTGCCCGTCTGCACGGTTACGACAACATCCCCTCGCCAGCACCGCGTGGCCAGCTAAAAATGCGCCTGCTGCCCGAGCAACGCCGCTCCCCCATGAGCCTGCGCCATCGAATGGCCGATCTCGGCTATCTGGAAGTCGTCAACTACAGCTTTGTAGACGCCGCCTGGGAGGCCGACTTCAGCGACAACACCTCCTCCCCCATCCTCCTGGCCAATCCCATCGCCAGCCAGATGGGCGTGATGCGCTCCAGCCTGATCGGCGGACTCGTCAACACCCTGACCTACAACCTCAAGCGACGCACTGACCGGGTACGCATCTTTGAAATCGGCCGCTGCTTTCACCCGACGCAAGACAAGAACGCCATCGCAGGCTTCCACCAACCCCAGCGACTGGCCGCCTTATGCGCGGGAACAGCCCACCCCGTTCAATGGGGTGAAAAAAGCCGCCCGGTCGATTTTTATGACATCAAGGCTGACCTTGAAGCCATGCTGCCCAATCGCTCCCTGCGATTTGAAAAACATGCACATCCCGCCTTGCACCCGGGCCGCTCCGCCCGCGTGATCCTCGACGGCCAGAGCATCGGCATCCTGGGAGAACTCCATCCCGCCCAGGTCCAAAAATACGAACTGGGCACGCCCCCCGTCGTCTTTGAAATTGACCTTGCCCCGCTGACCGAACATCCCCTGCCCAACTACCAGCCCGTGTCGCGCTTCCCCTCTGTCGAACGTGACCTGGCCTTGCTGGTTGCCCAGGAACAGGCCGTGCAGCCCCTTCTGGACGCCCTGCGGCAAGGCGCATCCCCCCTGATTCGCCATATAGAATTATTTGATCTATATCAAGGAAAAGCTATCGACGAAAACAAAAAAAGCCTTGCTTTCCGGGTAGTTATGCAAGATACTGCCGGAACGCTGGCCGACGCCGTGGTTGATGGAGCGATACAGGAACTCCTCGCCATCGCCACCCAAAAATTCAACGCCGCGTTGCGTTCCTGACGCCGATCCCATCCAACATCCTCCTGATAACTGGCATGACACTCACCAAAGCCGAACTGGCCGACCTGCTCTTTGAAAAAGTCGGTCTGAACAAGCGGGAAGCCAAGGACATGGTCGAAGGCTTCTTCGAAGAAATACGCGAAGCCCTCGAAAAGGGCGACAGCGTCAAGCTCTCCAGCTTTGGCAATTTTCAATTGCGCGACAAACCACAAAGACCCGGGCGCAACCCGAAAACCGGCGAGGAAATCCCCATTACGGCCCGACGTGTCGTCACCTTCCACGCCAGCCAGAAACTCAAAAATGCCGTTGAAACCCTGAACCCTGGCAGCCATGGCAACCTCTGGCAATAACCCCCCTCTTCCGCCCATCCCCGCCAAGCGTTACTTCACCATTGGCGAAGTCAGCGAACTGTGCGGCGTCAAACCGCACGTCCTCCGCTACTGGGAACAAGAATTCACCCAGCTTCGCCCGGTCAAGCGACGCGGCAACCGGCGTTATTACCAGCACCATGAAGTCCTGCTGGTCAGACGCATCCGCGAACTCCTCTACCAGGAAGGCTTCACCATCAGCGGTGCCCGCAGCCGCCTGGAAGAAGCAAACAGCAAAGCCCTGCCTGCAGACCCCCAGGAAACCCGCACAGAATCCCCTTTCGGATTCACGGCACTGCGCGCCGAACTCACCAGCATCATCGAATCGCTTCGTGTTTGAAGCACACAGGAAAATTCAAAGATTTCCTGCCTTTTATACCTCGATAGCCGATTTTCGGGTATTATTCACGGTCTCGGGGCGTAGCGCAGCCTGGTAGCGCACTTGCATGGGGTGCAAGGGGTCGCGAG
>CAZFPI010000142.1:2136-4648 GCA_964521075.1 uncultured Sterolibacterium sp. | reverse complement strand
AAAAACAGGCTGCCTTGCAGCTCGAAAATCACGGCCTGATCGCCCCGGCGGGCGAGAACCTGGCGTTCGGATTCGGGGCGATGCCAGGTGGATGAGGTCTGGTTGACGTAGATTTTGTGGTGGATGACGGAGCTGCCGGTCTGCTCGCGGACAAACAGCAAAATGGCGAGTGCGACGCCGATGCCGGTGGCAGCGATCAGGCCATTGTTTACAGCCACCAGGATGACGGCCAGCACAACGACAAAATCAAACACGGTGGCGCTCGATTCGATGAAGCGCAAAGGCTCGCGGTCGATCATGCGTACACCGATCATGAGCAGAATAGCCGCCATCGTGGCCACGGGCAGCCAGGCCAGAAAGGAAGCCAGCAGCAGCGCGGCGATGAGGGCCAGCAAGCCTTCGATGACGCCGGACAGGCGGGTTTGCGCGCCGCTGGCAAGATTGACCAGCGTCGGGCCCGATGTGCCGGAACCCGGTATGCCGCCCAGCGCGGTTGCCGTGATGTTGCCCAGCCCCTGGGCTAGCAGCTCGCGGCTGGATTCATGACGGCTGCGTGTCATCTGGTCCAGCATGACACTGGTTTTCAGGGTATCGATGGATAGCAAAACGGCCAGCGTGAGCGCGTTCCCGAGAAGGCCGACCACCTGGGAGAGCTGCAATTCGCCGATATCGCGCCAGCGGCCACTGAGGGCGACCAGATGCCCTTCCGTCGCCGCGCTGAGCGAGCCCAGCACGAGAGGATTGTTTTCCAGAACGAGCAAGGCCGGGTCTTCCAGCGCGAAGGCGAAATAGCAAAGCACGCCTCCCAGGATGCCGAGGATGATGCCGGGAACCTTGCGCGTCAGCCGGGGAGCCAGCAGGCTGACGATGATCGTGGTCAGGCCGATGGTCAGGCTACGCAGATCCCAATGCCAGGGTTCGATGATGGACAAGCTCCAGGCATTGTCCTTCGCCACGCCCAGCAGTCGGGGCAACTGGCTGGTGATGATGATGATACCTACCCCGCTCAGATAACCGCTGGCCACGGGATAGGGAATGTAGTTGATGAGTCGGCCCATATTGAAGATGCCGAACATGAACTGCATGAGACCGGTCAGGATGCCCAGCATGGTGAGCAGCAAAATGACGACATCGGGGGCCATGCCCTGGGCCGTCAGCTCCATGGCAAAAGCCGTCAGCACCGCCGCTGCAGGCGCGCAAGGGGCACTGATGAGCCGGTCTGTTCCGCCAAAAATGGCGGCGATGATACCGATGACAGCCGTGCCGATCATCCCGGCCAATGCGCCGGTGGCGGCCTGGGCCGGGCCAATGACGCCGAAAATGGTGACGCCAAAGGCAATCGCCGAGGGAAGGGCGACCAGCATGGCGGCCAGCCCGCCCCAGAAATCCCCCCGGTGATATTCACCTTCAAACAGGCTCCGTATCGTGCGAGGAGTCGATGTCGATGTCGTCATGGCGTCAGCGGGTATTCCGGGGCGTGTTTCAGGGCTGGAGACCACGATGGAAACGCTGGCCCCTGTAGCTGAAGATCATACCCTTTGCCGTGATCTGCTCCAGCGTCAGCCCCGGTGCAAGAGATTCACCTTCATGCAGCATGCGATCCTTGATGAACACATAGCTGGCCTTCGGGTTTTTCGAATAGGCGTGGGCGGTGACAGAAAGACTGGGCAACTCGGCCTGCGTGGCTGCGGGCAAGTGCCCGTATTCGACGGGAGTCGATGTTTCAGGAAGGGCCGACGGGAGTGTTGTGTCCAAGGCAGGCGGGGAACTCTTTATTTCCGCCACTTCCGGTGTGGATGAGGCCTGAACGGGCTTCGACTGACGGAGCGATGGCAAGGCGGCCTGTTGCGGGATATTGTGGCGCGCATCCCTCACGGGCCGTGGGTCAACCCCGGACAGGATGGCGGGAGATGAGACATGTAGCGAGACCGATTCTGCCGCGGGTTTGCCAGCCATTGCCAATCCGGTTCCGGCGGGAGGCCCGGCTATTGTTTCCCAGGGTTGCCACCAGCCGATCAGCAGGCCTGCGGCCAGCAGGAAAAAACCGGCGGACACGATGAGCCAGACAGGAATGGCACGACGCGCGGGCAGAGGCATCGGCAAGGCGGATAGGGTGGGGGCCGCAGCACCCTGTCGAAGCTGATCCGATTTTTTGAGCGCATCGAGGATGAAGGACATGGGTTCTCCGTCGTTCAAGGATGCGTTGGGGAGGTTTTTTTCTGTGCAACAGTGTGCTCGCCAGTCCAGACCCGCTCCCGGTGATACCCCAGCGCGAAAGCTGCGGCCAGCAAGGCAACGGCGGAAAGAAAAAGCATCAACCCTCTGGCATGTTGCCCGCCCGGCAGCCCTGCCAGCCAGCGGTCAAGCCGCTTCGCCCGGTAAGCGGCAGGAGAGAGGGTTTCACGCGCGGCCTGCAAAAGTGTGGCCCGGTCGACCTGCGTTTTCCCTTGGGTGTAGGCCCCGAGCAGGGCGCGGTCGCACAGCACATTGATGAGCCGAGGAACGCCGCCGG
>CAZFPI010000142.1:0-2036 GCA_964521075.1 uncultured Sterolibacterium sp. | reverse complement strand
GCCCCGAGCAGGGCGCGGTCGCACAGCACATTGATGAGCCGAGGAACGCCGCCGGTCAGACGGTACAGAAGCTCCGCCAGATTCGAAGGAATCAAAGGCTGTTGTGTGCCAGAAACCGCCAGACGATGCTGGACATAGGCGGCGATTTCGTTCTGTGACAAGGGTTCGAGGTGATAGCGGGCAACGATGCGCTGGGCCAGCTGAAGCAGTCCGGGTCGATCCAGAAAATCTGCAAGCTCGGGCTGGCCGATCAGGATGATTTGCAGCAATTTTCGCTGGCTGGTTTCCAGATTGGTGAGCAGACGCATTTGCTCAAGCACATCGGGTGCTAGATTTTGCGCCTCGTCGATGATGAGCACACTGCTGCGTCCCCGGGCATGGCCTTGCAGGAGATGCGCGTTGATGATGTCGACGAAATTCTTGACGCTGTCCTCGTCAGGCGAAACGGTGATGCCGAATTCATGACAGACCGTCGCCAGCAGCTCGGTGACGGAGAGCTTGGGATTGAAGATGTAGGCCACATCGCAGTGTTCCGGCAACTGTTCCAGAAGACAGCGGCAAACCGTGGTTTTTCCCGCACCGATGGCTCCGGTCAGCAGGACGAAGCCACCTTCGCCGCGTATGCCGTAGAGCAGATGTGCCAAGGCTTCCTGATGCCGCTGGCCCAAGTAGAGATAGCGCGGATTGGGCGCGATCGAGAAGGGTGCTTCGGTGAGCTGGAAGTACTGGAGGTACATCGGCGGCGCATCGCCTCATCAGGAGACGGAATCCGGTGGATTCTATACCGGTGACAGCATGAAAACGGCCTTCATCAGAACAGCGGTATCTCGCGCCCCAGCCGTTTTAGTTCGAGGCGGGCATTTTGCCATTCCGGGTAAATCCGCTCGACCACCTCCCAAAAACGCGGGCTGTGATTCATCTCGACGAGATGGGCCAGTTCGTGGGCGATGACATAGTCGATCAGCGTAAGCGGAAGATGGATCAGACGCCAGTTGATGCGGATGCCGCTACGCAGGCTGCAACTCCCCCAGCGTGTGCGCGCGCTGGACAAGCCCAGCCGGGGAAGCGGCAGCCCCAGCAACCCTGCGTAATGCGTCATCCGCCAGGCGAACACTTCCATGGCGCGACGCTGCAAGGCGCGCCGGAGCAGGATCACCGGGTCTGCGGATGCACGCAGGCCAAGCCGGAGCACGCCATCGTGCCAGTGAATATCGTTATTGCCTGAGTCGATACGCAACGTCAGTTCGCTTCCGAGCAGGGAGAGCATGAGCCCATCCTGGATGACCGGCTGACGACGCACACGGCGGTCAACGTAGGTTGCGAGTTTTTCAAGAACCCATTCATGATTTTTCCGGATGAAAGCCTCGATTTCGTTGAGCGGGAAACGAGCAGGTGCGCCGACGATCAGCCCCCGTTCATCCACTGTCAGCGATAAACGGCGGCGACGTTGTCCCTGGCGGAGGGTGTAGGCAATGATCTGGTCGGCCAGATGAATGTGCCGCTGCCGGACGGCCGGGGAGCTTGGCGCAGAAGGTGCTGGCGTCCTGCCAAAAAGCGGGAGTTGTTCAAAAGCCATGGAGTGTCCTGCCCGGCGTGGGTGATGCGCTATGAGGCCGCCTTCGGGGTTGCAGCCGGATACAGGTGCGGGCTGATACGGGCCATTTCCTCCTCGATCCAGGCTTCGGCACGGGCATTGACGGTCGAAGCCTTCAGCCCCGCCGTTTCGATCAGCGGGCCAATGCTGACCGTCACCGTGCCGGAGGATTTGAAAAAAGCATTGCGCCCCCAGTATTCCCCGGAGTTGAGGGCGACAGGCAATACGGGCACACCAGCCTCGACCGCCAGCATGGCCCCGCCCGCCTTGTAGGGTTGACGCTGCCCCGGCAGGCTTCGCGTCCCCTCAGGAAAAATGACAACGGAGTAACCCTGCGCCAGACGAAGACGCCCTTGACGCACCAGATCACGCAGGGCTTCACGGCCGGCCTTGCGGTCGACGGCGATCATGGGAATGACGGCGAGTGCCCAGCCGAAAAAGG
>CAZFPI010000141.1:0-4688 GCA_964521075.1 uncultured Sterolibacterium sp. | reverse complement strand
TCGATGGTCCGCAGTTCGACATCGCCATCCAGCGTAAATTCGAGCGCGGCATCGGGCAGGGCGGGCGTGTCCTGGGCGACATGGGCGACGACCCAGCCAGGCGGAATTTCAAGATCCCCGGAGTCGACATGCAATTCACGACGCAGCAGGGCGAGGAAGGAGGACTTGCCGCTGCCATTGGCCCCGATCAGGCCGATTTTCCAGCCGGGGTGGAGTTGCAGGCTGGTGTCCTCGACCAGCCGACGGGCTCCGCGCGCGAAAGCGAGGTTACGCAGCAGGATCATGAGCGTGAATCCGGTGTGGCATCGGGAAACATGAAGGGGCCTTGCTGGGCGGGGTATTTTCCCCGGCGTCCGGCGTAGGCTTCGGCCAGTGTTGCCAGGTCGGCGGTTTCGTCGCCGGTCAGTGTCAGGTAGCCCAGGATGCCGACTTCGCGCCGGGCGTAGTCGATGCAGCCCAGGCCTACCGGGATTTTTGCCAGCCGGGCCAGCCGGTAAAAGCCGCTTTTCATGTGTGGCACACCGCCGCGCGTGCCTTCCGGTGTGATGGCGAGATAGAAGTTCTCGCTTCCGGCGCAGGTTTTGGCCATTTGTTCGACAAAGCCGGTGCGTTCGCGGCGATTGACGGCCACGCCGCCCAGGGCCCGAAAGAACATACCTGCGGGCTCACGAAACAGGGTGTCCTTGGCAGCCCAGCGGATAGGCATGCGGACAGCAAAACGGAACAGGATACCGAGGATGAAATCCCAGTTTGAAGTGTGGGGGTAGACCATGATGACGGCTTTGGGTGCTGCGGCCGGTTGCCAGACGATGCGCCAGCCCGCCAGGCGCAGCAGGGCGTGACACAGATGGCTGACGGGGTGAAAGCCTCCGGCAGGCCCCATGTTGCGCGCACTCATTCGATGCCCTGGCTCGCCAGATAATCCTCGTAGTTGCCCTTGTAGTCGATGATTCGGCCATCCCGGATTTCAAAGATGCGATCCGCGATCGAGGAAACAAACTCACGGTCGTGCGAGACGAAGATCAGTGTGCCGGTGTATTTTGCCAGCGCGGTATTGAGCGATTCGATGGATTCCATGTCGAGGTGGTTGGTCGGCTCGTCCATCAGCAGCACGTTCGGTTTTGACAGGATCAGCTTGCCAAACAGCATGCGGCCCTGCTCGCCCCCGGAGAGTACCTTGACGGATTTTTTCCCGTCGTCGCCGGTGAAAAGCAGACGTCCGAGCGTACTGCGGACGATCTGTTCGTCGTCACCCTCGCGCGCCCAGCGTTGTACCCAGTCGACCAGCGTTTCGTCTTTGGCGAAATCGTCCGAATGGTCTTGCGCGAAGTAGCCCGGGCGGGCTTTTTCCGCCCATTTCACCGTGCCGCCCAGAGGCGTGAGCCCGCCTAGCGACTCACCCGCGAGGCAGCGCAGCAGGGTGGTCTTGCCCACGCCGTTTTCGCCGATGATGGCGATCTTTTCGCCCGCTTCGATGAGGGTGTCGAATTTCTCGAACAGGGTGCGTTCGTAGCCGTGGCGCAGGTTTTCGATTTCGACGGCCTGGCGGTGCAGCTTTTCCTTGTCGTCGACTTCAAAACGGATCCACGGATACTGGCGGGAGGAGGGCTTGATATCGTCGACCTTGATCTTTTCGATCAGCTTGGCGCGGGACGTCGCCTGGCGTGCCTTCGATTTGTTGGCCGAGAAACGCCGCACGAATTCCTGCAGCTCCTGGACGCGTTCCTTCGCCTTGGCGTTAGCCGCGAGCTGGCGTTGCCGCGCGGCGGTCGAGGCTTCCATGTAATCGTCGTAATTGCCCGGGTACACCTTCAGCGTGCCGTAGTCGAGGTCGGCCATGTGGGTGCAGACCTGATTGAGGAAGTGGCGGTCGTGGGAGATGATGATCATCGTGCTTTCACGTTCGTTGAGCACGTTCTCCAGCCAGCGGATGGTGTTGATATCGAGGTTGTTGGTCGGTTCATCCAGCAGCAGGATATCCGGATTGGCAAACAGTGCTTGCGCGAGCAGCACCCGCAGCTTCCAGCCGGGGGCAACGGCACTCATCGGGCCAAAATGCTGTTCGGTGGGGATGCCCACGCCATGCAGCAGCTCGCCCGCGCGGGATTCTGCCGTGTAGCCGTCGAACTCGGCAAACTTCGCCTCCAGCTCGGCGGCATGCAGATAATCTTCTTCGGTCGCTTCCGGATTGGCGTAGATCGCATCCTTCTCGCGCATGCAGTCCCACATCTGCTGGTGGCCTTGCAGCACGACATCGAGCACACGCTGTTCTTCGTAGGCGAACTGATCCTGTTTGAGGAAAGCCATGCGCTCGTGAGCGTCGAGCGAAACATTGCCCGCCGAGGATTCGAGACTGCCGGCGAGGATTTTCATCAGCGTCGATTTACCCGAGCCATTCGCCCCGATCAGGCCGTAGCGGTTGCCTTCGCCGAACTTGACGGAGATATTTTCAAACAGGGGCTTGGCCCCGAACTGCATGGTGATGTTGGATGCGACGAGCACGGTGAAATCCTGTGTTAGCGTGAAACAGTGAAGAGCTTGCCGGTCAGATTACTTGCGCTGCAAGGCGCGGTGACCGATATCGGCACGGTATTGCATGCCATCGAAATTGATACCGTCGATGATCTCGTAAGCGCGTTTCTGGGCCGTGCGGATGCTGTCGCCCAGTGCTGTCACGCAAAGCACGCGCCCGCCACTGGTCAGGACATGATCGTTTTGCAGGGTCGTTCCGGCGTGAAAAACATGCTGGTCGGCAGGTTCGTCCTGCACCATGACGGGCTGGGGCAGGCCGTGGATGAGGTCACCTTTCTTCGGGTTATCCGGATAACCGCCCGCAGCGAGCACGACACCGAGTGCCATGCGGCGATCCCATTCGGCTTCGGTCTGGTCCAGCTTGCCGTCGATGGCGGCGTCGACGAGTGTGACCAGATTACTCTTGAGACGCATCATGATGGGCTGGGTTTCCGGGTCGCCCATGCGGCAGTTGAATTCGAGCACTTTCAGCGAGCCATCCGGCTTGATCATGAGACCGGCATAGAGAAAGCCGGTGTAGCGGATGCCATCTTTCGCCATGCCGTTGATCGTCGGCATGATGACTTCGCGCATGACCTTGGCGTGAATGCCGGGGGTAACTACCGGCGCGGGGGAATAAGCCCCCATGCCGCCGGTATTCGGCCCCTGGTCGCCGTCTTTCAGACGTTTGTGATCCTGGCTGGTGGCCAGCGGCAGGGCGTGAACGCCATCGGCCATGACGATGAAGCTGGCTTCTTCACCGTCGAGAAATTCCTCGATGACGACACGCGCGCCGGCATCGCCCATCTTGTTGTCGAGCAGCATCATGTCGATGGCGGCATGGGCTTCGTCCAGCGACATGGCGACGACGACACCCTTGCCCGCCGCCAGGCCGTCAGCCTTGATGACGATGGGCGCGCCTTCGGCATCGACGTAGGCATGTGCGGCATGGGCATCGCTGAAGGTGCGGAATTTCGCCGTCGGTATGCCATGGCGTGCCATGAAATTCTTGGCGAAATCCTTGGAAGATTCCAGTTGGGCTGCCGCCCGGCTCGGGCCGAAGATACGCAGCTCGCGGCTGCGGAAAACGTCGACGATGCCTGCCGCCAGCGGAGCTTCCGGGCCGACGAGGGTGAAATGCACCTTTTCCTGTTCGGCAAAATCAGCCAGGGCTTCGATGTCGGTGAGGGCGAGGTTTTTCAGCTCGCGCTCGCGCGCCGTGCCGGCATTGCCCGGCGCAACATAGACGGTCTGGATGCCCGGGGCCTGCGCCAGCCGCCAGGCCAGTGCGTGCTCGCGGCCGCCGGAGCCAATGACAAGTAGTTTCATGTTCTGGAAATGGAATCAGTGACGGAAATGGCGGAAACCCGTGAAGACCATGGCGACATTCTGCTCGTCCGCAGCGGCAATGACTTCGGCATCACGCACCGAGCCGCCGGGCTGGATGACGGCCGTGGCCCCGGCTTTGGCCAGTACGTCGAGCCCATCGCGGAAGGGGAAGAAGGCATCCGAAGCCACAACGGAACCGGCCACGGTGAGGCCGTTGTTCTCGGCCTTGATGGCGGCGATGCGGGCGGAATCCACGCGGCTCATCTGGCCCGCCCCCACGCCGACAGTCATGTTGTCCTTGCAATAGACGATGGCGTTCGATTTGACATATTTGGCCACGCGCCAGGCAAACAGCAGATCCGCCATTTCCTGCGGGCTGGGCGCGCGCCTCGTGACCACTTTCACATCAGCCTGCGTGATGATGGCAGCATCGGCGGTTTGCACCAGCAGGCCGCCGCCAACACGCTTGTAGTCGAAGGCGGCAGCGGCCCCGGCGGTTTTGTCCAGCGGCACGATGAGCACACGCAGGTTTTGTTTGGCGGCAAAAACGGCGCGGGCTTCCGGCGTGATTTCCGCAGCGATGATGACTTCGGCAAACTGGCTGGCAACGGCTTCGGCTGTCGCCTGGTCGATCGGGCCGTTAAAGGCGATGATGCCACCAAAGGCGGAGGTGGGGTCGGTCTTGAAGGCCTTGCGGTAAGCCTCGACCGCCGTGCTGGCCACGGCCACGCCGCAGGGGTTGGCGTGTTTGACGATCACGCAGGCCGCCGGTGCATCATCGAAGGCCTTGACGCATTCCCAGGCGGCATCGGCATCGGCGATGTTGTTGTACGAGAGTTCCTTGCCCT
>CAZFPI010000140.1:0-4722 GCA_964521075.1 uncultured Sterolibacterium sp. | reverse complement strand
CCCTCCGCCTGCAGGTACGCCCGCACCACATCGATCTGCGCCGCCTGCATAAACATCGGCGCATGCCCCACCCCGTGAATTTCGACGCTGCGGGCACGGGGCCCGCGCCGGGTCATTTGTTCGACGGTTTCCGCCCTGAGCAGATCGGACTCCGCACCACGAATGACCAGGGTCGGGCACTGAATCTGGTCGTAAAACGGCCAGAGTTCGATGTCTTCCCCGCTCCCGGCACTTTGCCGGTAAGACTCGGCAATGCCCGGGTCGTAACAAAATTCGATTTTCCCGTCCGCAGCCATGCGAACAACGTTTCCGGTAAGCTTGAGCCATTGCGCGTCCGTATGCGGTCCGAAGGTGGCACTGACCTGGCGAACGAAAGCCACGGCATCTTCCATCGAATCAAAACGTGGATCACGACCAACATATTCACCAATACGCTTGAGCGACACAGCCGTCACCACGGGCCCGACATCATTGAGAATCAGACGATGAACCGGCGTATTACGCTGAGCGGCGAGGAACATGCCAATCAGCCCCCCCATGGACGTACCCAGCCAATCCACCGACTCGACATCGAGGCGGGCAATCAGCGTCACCATATCGGAAAGGTATTGCGGCAAGCCGTAGAGGGATTTATCCGACAACCAGTCGCTCAAACCGCGCCCGACGACATCAGGGCAGATCACCCGATACTCGTCAGCCAGTGCGGCGGCCAGATCATCAAAATCCCGGCCACTGCGCGTCAGGCCATGAACGCAAAGCAGCACCCTGGGATTCGCCGGATCGCCCCATTCCGTGTAGGCCATACGGTGCAGGCCTTCGGGGCTGAAACAACGCACCTGGCATTCACGCATGGAAACCAGCCTTTCCGCAGGAGAGGGAACACCGAAGCCAGACAAGCCGATGTCAGTCGCGCTCACCCGACAACATCATCAGAAGATTCAGCAAATTCACGAAGATATTGTAAATATCCAGATACACCGCCAGCGTGGCGCAAATGTAGTTGGTTTCACCACCTTGCACGATGCGGTTGATGTCATACAACACATACGCCGAAAAAATCATGACTGCCAATGCGGACACGGCCAGAGACAGCACAGGTATCTGCAGGAAAATATTGGCCAGACTGGCGACGATCAGGAGAATCAGGCCGGCCAGCAGGAATTTGCCGATACCGCTGAAATCCCGCTTCGTCGTCGCCGCCACACTGGCCAGTACGGCAAAGAGGGTTCCCGTGCCTGCGGCGGCCATGGCAATCAGCGAACCGCCGTTGGAAAAGCCCAGTGCTGTCCGCAAAATACCGGAGAGCATCAAGCCCATGAAAAAGGTAAAGCCCAGCAATAGCGCGACGCCCCATCCACTGTCCTTGTGACGCGCGATCCCCCACATAAACGCAAAGGCAATCCCCAGGAACAGCAGTGTGCTCAACATGGGGCTGCCAGGCAACAGCGAAAACCCCGCCTTCACGCCCAGCACAGCACCCAGCACGGTTGGCCCCATGGACAAAGCCAGCAGGCCATAGGTATTACGCAGCACCTTGTTCTGGGCAACGGCAAGATCGCCCGTTGTGGAAAGCTGGTCTTGCATCAAGTGATCGGGTTGCATGGTATTGAACCTCCGGAGAGAAATGCCGTATCTTGCGCCGTGTCAGGCAACAAAGACAGGCAACGCAGAGAATATAGACAACGGGTTGATTTAGTTAGTTCGTATCCGTGCGTAAGCGCACGTCGATCCGTCGCTCGACATAATTATTGTCGAAAGCCCCGGTATTGGGACAAGGCCCGCCTCCAGGCTGGTAGCAGGCGATGGAATGGATTTCGTAAAGGGTGCTCGACCCGGTACAGCTTACATTGACGGTGATCCCGGCAAAGGCATCGCCGGGCAGGGTGATATTGGTCGGAGCATCACACTTCTGGCTATTGGCGGCATCCGCCGGGTGATCCTGAACACGGTACAACCCCCACTCGACACCCGCCCGCGCCGCCTGATAGGTGCGAATACTCTGCAGGTCCTGGAGCGAGCCCAGATGTTGCATGGTGGAGACCTGCACCACAAAGGCTGCGAGAACCGCAAGGACAACCAGAATGAACAGGGCCGACATGATGGCCATGCCGCGCTGGCGCAAAGACTGCCTGCCTTGAGGAAGACGATTCAGCGTCATCATGGCGAATTGTCCAGATGAATTTCACGCAAAAGGGTCACACTTTCTTCGCCAGCACTATCAGACAAGGTCAGCGCGATCGTCAATACGCCCGTACGCTGATTCGCGACGTTACCTTCATAAGTCACGACACAACTGGCGTTATTGGCCATGACGGTCGAAGCCCCCCCTGCCGGGGGCGTCGGCTGGGCAAAGTTGATGCCGTAATTGGCTGTCCGCTGCATCACGCCCCGCACCGAAGGGCAGGCGTAAGTCACGGCGCGAACATCTCCGGGAACGACCTGAAAACGGCTGGAAGGCGAAGGAGAAGGAGCTGACTGCGCTGAAAAGACATTGCGGTTCGCAACCGGCTTCAGTGTCACCGTCACCCCGCTCGTCGAATCCACCTGGGCGATATTGCAACCGGCGGCCGCCGCACAGGATGCATAAGCATCCAGAGGCGCGTAGCTATGATGGGTAACGTCCTGACCAAAGTTGTAGACGACGATGTAGTCATTCGGGCGGATCGGCACGTCGGCGGCGGAAGGAACGCCGACCACATCGAACTGGCAGTTCGCCGGAGTGGCGCCACAGGAGGTGTTATCGATAAAATTCAGCGGGATACCCGTGCCATCGAGAAAATCACGATACCGGCCACCGCCGCTGGTCAGGATGAATTCGATATACGTCACGCCACCGCTGTCCGTCACACGCAGGCTGTTGGGCAAGGCCAGACGCACCTCGCGGGCAATCCGGCGCAGGGTGTAATCCGCCGTATCGGTGAGTTCCGCCCGTTTGACGGTATCGATATACCCCATCACCGGGCTACGGATGAATACCGCCACGACGGCAGAAATGATGCCCAGCAAGACGATCGCCACGATCATTTCGATCAGCGTGAAGCCAGTCTGGCGGCGATTCCGGAAAATGGGCATGATCGGTAAAAACATCATAGCGGATTGGGAGCCCAGCGGGTGCGGTAGCCCTGCAAGGTAATGGTTTCGCTCGTATGGGTGGAAGCAACCGTCACGGTGATCTGAATGACATTCAACCCGGCTGCCGTCGCCGCCGAGGCTATGCCACCAAGGGCTTGCGGCGCGAGGCTGATGGTTGCCCAATAGCCGGGAGGAGCGGAAGCTCCCACTCCGCTGAGATCTGTGATCTGGCTGCTGGCATCCCCCGGCGTCCCCAGTGTAACGGCCGTGCAGGTGGCACTCGAAGTCGTTGCCTCCGCACAGTAATTGCCGATATTGTCATAGGTGGCCCGCACCGCCCCGGCCTTGTGCCCGAAAATCTGCACGGAAGTCGCACAACCAGCCGCCGAAGTCGCCGTATACGCATTGTCGTCAATAGGGTCACAATAGGTGAATGAGCGCATCTGCACTTCGTCGATGATTGCCTCGGCAATAGTCATCATCTGCTTGCGGATCAAAGGATCAGCACTACTTTTCGTGACGGTATTCAGCGTCGTGAGCACCCCCGCCAGGCCCACGCCGACGATGATGATGAACATGATGACTTCGATCAGGGTGAAACCCCGGGCATGCGCGAGAGGCGTCCTGCGGCGAGACCTTGCCTGTAATTTCATTGCCAAGGTCACAGACGGCGACTTTACGGTATCTGCGGTATCAATAGACATAGCCAGACTCCGCCGCCACGGTCAACGTGGCCGTTTCACCGGTTTTGGTGTTGGTGATCGTCCAGACGGTATCCGTCGTCAGCACCGCCCCCGCCGAATCCCGGGGGCGTCCCAGGGCATCGAACCCCAATTGTGCATCAGGCAAGGTCACCCAGGACGGAGGACAAACCGCGTTGGTAACACCGGCGGCGCATTTGCTGTCCGGACTGGGCAAGCTCATATCATGTACGGAGAGGGCACCTCCTGAAGCGCATTGCCCACTACCCGCTGTTTCGGGCTGATTTTCTTCCACCTTCAGGGAAAGGGTGCTGGAAGAAACCGTAGCACAGGCCACGCGGCGATGCGCCACAGCCCCCCGGCGGGCGTATTCCAGCGTCGCCTTGAGCTTGTCACGATAAGCCACCTCATCAAAACCGTTCATCAGGCTCATGCGCGGCAAGGCCACCACAGCCAGAATACTGATGACGATCATGACGACGATGAGCTCTATCATGGAAAAACCTGCCACCCCACGCGTTGCAATGCCCTGCCCCAATGAATCAGGGCCGACAGCAAGCCGGCAAGGGGCAGCAACACATGAATGTCTGGCCGTATTTTCCATTCTCGTCCGGCTCAACGGCAGGAGGGGCAAAAGAACATGACAGGGGTTTCGACAAAAAAGCGGGGAAATACACCGTGGCATCCTATCACCACGAACCCCATCCGTGGTTAGCCAGTACGCATTCAATCCGGAGACCCTGCCAAATAATTCACGGAGTCCTGATCCCCTCGCGGATTCATTTACGCATCAGGAGAAACTCATATTCCTTGCTTTCACTTTGGGTACTGGAAAGTAGCGTATTTCCGGTTTGCTGCGCGAAAGCCTCGAAATCACGGACAGACCCGGGGTCAGTGGTCAAAATCCGCAAAATCTGGCCGGTCTTGATGTCGGCCAGAGCTTTCTTCG
>CAZFPI010000139.1:2287-4744 GCA_964521075.1 uncultured Sterolibacterium sp. | reverse complement strand
TCAAAGGAGGCTCCATGGGCTACCGGCTTTCAAAAATCTACACCCGCACGGGGGATGCCGGTACGACCGGCCTGGGCGATGGCAGCCGAACCGGCAAGGACAGCCTGCGGATCACGGCACTGGGGGAGGTGGATGAAACGAACGCAGTTATCGGCATCCTGCTTTGTGAGGAATTGCCGGTGGATGTCGTGGAATTGCTGACGGGCGTTCAACACGATCTTTTCGATCTGGGGGGCGAGCTGTCGATCCCGGGGGCCGCTTTGCTGGCAACGACGCAGCCTTCCCGGCTGGAAGCCGCCGTCGATCATTACAACGCCGCGCTGGCCCCGCTCAAGGAGTTCATCCTGCCTGGCGGAACCCGCGCTGCTGCCTTGACGCATCAGGCCCGCGCCGTTTGCCGCCGTGCAGAACGCGCTGTGGTGGCTTTGGGGCAGACGGAGACGATTTCCGAAACCGGACGCCAGTACCTCAACCGCCTCTCCGACCTGCTGTTCGTGCTGGCGCGCTACCTCAACCTGCATGCCGGGGTGGGGGATGTGCTCTGGCAAAAGGGCAAGAACGGCTGAGCTGCGCTGCGTATCGTTCCTGTCTGTTGCTCCGGTTCAGCCCAATGAGGCGTTCTTTTTCAGGAGATATTCGAATTCTTCGGGTGGCAGGGGGCGCGAGAAGAGATAGCCTTGTACCTGGTCGCAGCCGATGGTTGTCAGCAGATCATGCTGTGCCTGGGTCTCGACGCCTTCGGCGATGACCTTGAGCCCCAGTTTGTGCGCCATGACGATGATGGCTTCCGAGAGGGCCATGTCGGCCGGACTGTGGCTCAGGTTGTTGATGAATGAACGGTCGATTTTCAGGTAGTCGATGTCGAAACGGTTGAGATAAGCGAGCGAGGAATAGCCGGTTCCAAAATCGTCGATGGCAACCTGAATACCGGCATCGCGACAGGCCAGCAATTCCGTGGTGACGTGGCTGTCGGTGTTGAGCAGCAGGCCTTCGGTGATTTCGACGGTGATGCTCTGGCCGGGAAGCCCGAGTTCTTCGAGATGTTTGAGTCAGGAAAGGTGGCTGGCCCCTTCTTTGTGAAACTGGACGGGGGATTTGTTGATGGTGACCTGGAGGTCTTTGTTCGAGCCAGTGCGCCAGCGTGCCAGCCAGCGCGTGGCTTCCCGGAAGACCCAGTCGCCGATTTCGTGGATCAGGCCGGTTTCTTCGGCCAGCGAGATGAAGGTTTCGGGGGAAACCATGCCGCGTTGCGGATGATTCCATCGCAGCAGGGCTTCGGCCTTGATGATGCGGCCCGTGGCCAGATCGACGATGGGTTGGAAATGAACCGAAAACTGGCCTTCGGCAACGGCCGTGCGCAAGTCGGAGATGAGGCGCAAACGGTTCTGGGCATTGGCCTGCAGGGCTGGGGTGAAGTAGCTGTAACGGTTGCGTCCCTGGTTTTTGGAGAGGTACATGGCCTGATCGGCGTTACGAAAAAGGGCTTCGATTTCCGTGGCGTCGTGGGGGTAAAGGGTGATGCCGATGCTGGCAGAAACATAGACTTCTTCGTCCCCCAGATGAAAGGCGTCTGCCAGGGATTCGAGGATGTTGCAGGCTATCCGTTCGATGACGGGGCCGTCGTTCTCGCCCAGGCCGGCGAGCAGGATCGTGAATTCGTCGCCCCCCATGCGGGCAACGGCATCGGTTTCACGTACACAGGAAACGATGCGGCGGGCGGCTTCGAGGAGGAGGTGGTCACCAACGTCGTGGCCGAGGGTGTCGTTGATTTCCTTGAAGCGGTCGAGATCAATGAAGAGAAGGGCGAGCTGTGTGCCAGCGCGTTGCGCCAGGCGAATCTCTTGCCCGACCCGTTCGTGGAACATGCTGCGGTTGAAGAGCTGGGTCAGCGCATCGAAGTTGGCCTGACGCCAGACGAGTTCTTCGGTTTGCTTGCGGTCGGTGATGTCGGTAAAGAGGGCAACGTAACGACTGGGTTGCCCGGTTTCGTCGAAGATGGTGTTGATGCTGACATCGACGGGGAAAACGTCGCCATCCTTGCGGCGGCTCCAGACTTCGCCGTGCCATTTTCCGACGGTGTTGATGGCTTCCCGGATGACGCCGAAAATGGCTTCGTCGAGATCGAATATCCGGGCGTGGCGGCCCTGGAGGTCTTCAAGCCGATAGCCGGTGATCTGCGTGAAAGCAGGGTTGACGGTGATGACGCGCCCGTCATGCCCGGTAACGGACATGGCTTCGCTGCTGTTTTTGAAGACGAGGGAAGCCAGCTGGCGTTCTTCTTCGATGAGTTTGCGCTTGGTGATGTCCACATTCGTGCCGATCAGGCGCATGGGCTGGCCATTTTCATCGCGGCTGTGAATGAGGGCGTGGCCAAGAATCCACCGCCAGCTGCCGTCAGCATGTCGCATGCGGAATTCGTGGTTGGTTCCGTCGTCCTGGCCTGCAAAGAGGGCATGC
>CAZFPI010000139.1:0-2277 GCA_964521075.1 uncultured Sterolibacterium sp. | reverse complement strand
AGCCCGGGCATGTCGTCGGGGTGAATGCGATTCATCCATTCGTCGGGATGGCCGCTGACCTCGCCTTCCTTGAGCCCCAGCATGTCGTGCCAGAGGCGGGAATAGTAGGTTTCGCCGGTGAGCAGGTTCCAGTCAGTCAGGCCGCTGTTGAGTCCGGCCAGGGCTTGTCCCCAGCAGATTTCGCTGTGGTGCTGGGCATCTTTCAGTTCCTGGATCATGCGCGGGGCCAGCTGGCGGGTGTGCAGCAGCATGGTAGCCAAGCCTGCAATCAGCAGGCTGGCGAGCAGCCCGGTGGACATCAGAAGCGTGTTGAACAACGGTGTGCCGGTATGGGCTTCCCTGACCACGACCTGCCAGGCAAAGTAGTCGAGTGCGAGCGTCAGCAGGAGTGCCAGCAAGGCACCGCGCAGGGCCCAGTACTGGACTTTTTTTAACTGATTACCTGTGTTGACAGGCATGGGGCATCCTTGCAGAAGATATGAAAATGCCATGAATGGCGGCGTCATTTTAGTAGGTAAGTTCTCCCGGGCGGAGGATTTCCTGCAGGGTGTCGTTTAGATGGAAGCGTGGTTGCCAGCCGGTCTTTCGGAGTTTCTGGTCATTAAAAAGGGTGTCCGTGCTCATGACGTCGACAGAAAACCGGGTCAGGGCGGGTTCGATGCGGTAGGGACATAGCCGATCGGTCAAGTCACCCAGTCGGCGGGCGAGGGGCAGGGGAAGGTGTAGCAAATGGGTGCGTTTCCCTTCTCCGGCGATCTGTTCCAGTGTTTGTTTGAGGGTCAGCCAGTCGGTGTCGTAGCCTCGTGCGAGCCAAATTTGCTCCGCAGCCAGAGGATGTGTCCCCAGAAAGGCCAGCGCACAGCCCAGGTCGCGGGCATCGATGGCGGAAAATCGCCAGGCCCCTGTTCCGAAGACGGGAAAATAGCCGTGACGGAAGGCGGTGAATAGCGGGCGCATGGCCTGGTCACGGCGGCCCAGCGTGGTAGCCGGGCGGACGATGACAAGCTCGATGCCGCAGGCAGCTGCCATTTCTCGGGCATTGTGTTCGCGTTCGAGGGCAACGCGATTGAAGGGGTGTTCCGGGCGGGCAGGCCAGGTTTCGTCAATGGGGTAGGGCGGACGGGAGAAGCCGTACACCATCACGGTACTCAGAAGGATGAAGCGTTTCGCGCCCGCCTGGGCGGCGGCACGAATGAGGCGGCCGGTGAGTGTGACTTCGACTTCGCGCAGGGCTGCGATCGGGAGATGGCGACGCGGATTGGCCAGACAGCTGTAGATGCGTTCGTGCCCTTCGATGCAGCGGATCAGGGCGTGTTCGTCCGAGAAGTCCGGGCAGGGTTGAGGGCAGCCAAGCTGTTCCAGCAGTGCATTGTGCTGGCGTATCGGGGTCGTGACGGTCTTGCCGGCGAGACAGAGTTGTTCGGCAAGGTGGCTGCCGATGAAGCCGCTGGCCCCAAAAACGATGTCCTGGGCAGGCCGGTTCCTCGTCATTGGATGCGTTCTTGTGCGTAGGCCTCGAAATTTTTTGCCGACAGGGGACGCGAGAAGTAGTAGCCCTGGTAGGTGCGGCATTCCAGTCCGGCCAGAAAGTTGAGCTGTTGCTCGACTTCCACCCCTTCTGCGATAACGTTCAGTCCCATGCTTCTGGCCAGCGCGATGATGGCCCCGGCAATAGCGGCATCGTTCTGGTCGTCGAGAATGTCGCGAACGAAGGAGCGGTCGATTTTCAGTTGGTCGAGGGGCAGGTGTTTGAGGTGGTAGAGCGAGGAATAGCCTGTCCCGAAGTCGTCCAGGGCAAAGCCGATACCCATGGCTTTGAGATCATTCATCTTGGTGATGACATTGTCGACTTCGTGTACCAGCAGGCTTTCGGTGAGTTCGAGCTTGAGACGTTCTGCTTTGGCACCGGTGCGGACCAGAACCTCCCGGACTTGATCGACGAAATCGGGTTTCCGGAACTGGTGTGCACTGACATTGACGGCGACGGTCAGGGTGTTCAGGGTGGGTTGTGTTTCCCAGGCTTTCAGTTGATGGCAGGCAGTTTCCATGACCCAGAGCCCGAGCGGGACGATCAGCCCGGTTTCTTCGGCGAGCGCGATGAATTCGTCGGGAGAAACCGTGCCACGGCGCGGATGTTGCCAGCGCACCAGGGCTTCGGCACCGACCAGTTCGCCGTGGGCCATTTGCGCCTGGTAATACAACTCGAATTGATGCTGTTCGACGGCTTCACGAAGGTCGTTTTCCAGCGCGGCGCGGTTCATGGCTTCGGTTTCCATG
>CAZFPI010000138.1:3699-4894 GCA_964521075.1 uncultured Sterolibacterium sp. | reverse complement strand
CGCACTCCACCAGCACCCGGCGCAAGAGCTGCTCTTCCGCTGCCGCCGCGACTTCTCTGGGGCCTTCGTCGATGCGTGCGGTCAGGTGGAGGCGGGCTTCTCCCGTCTGCGCGAGCCGTGCGTCCGTTTGCGCGAACAGATGCGCTCGCTGCAAGGCCTGCAGGATGGTGCCGAATGCGGCTGGTTTGACGAGAAAATCGAAAGCCCCGCGCCGCACGGCTTCGAGTGCGGCGGCATTTTCATCCTGCCCGGTCAAAACGATGATTTTGAGCTGCGGCGCGTGGCGCAAAAGCTCGTCGAGTGTGGCCAGCCCCTCCGTCATGACAGACGGCTGCGGCGGCAGGCCAAGATCGAGCAGCACCAGTGAAAACGGCGGGGAGGCAGCCTCCAGCGCGCCCACCGCCTGAGCGCGATCATGCGCCTGCTGGACGATATAGCCCTCGGCGGCCAGGGCCGAGGCCAGATAACCCGCCAGAGCCGGATCGTCCTCGACGATCAGCAAACCGGCCTCAGTCGTCACCATCGTCGCCCCGGATGAAATGCGTCAAAATGGGGAAAATGCTCAGGCTGAAGCCCAGAATAAGCAGGAAAAAACCGAAGACGACGCGCAGCAGCACCCATTCCGTCGGTGTCTGCGGGCTCACGGCCAGAACGGCATAGCCGGAGAAGAGTATCGCCATGCCCAGTATCCGCTGAATGCGACGGCGACGGCGACGATGCTGGAAAGCCAGGAGGCGCAGCTCCTGCGCTGTGGGCGGCTGGCCATCTGCCGGGCCGGGAAGGGAATCGCTCACGGCAGGCGGCCTGCCTGGATCATGCGGTTGAACAGCACCCCGGCAGGCAGCCAGGTCACGAGGTCGTCGAACTCGCCGCCCGTACCTCCGACGCCGACGGGCTGATTGCTGACGACGGTAAGTGCCGGGTTCGCGTTGATGATTTCATTGGCTCCCGTCGGCGCGAGGTTGGCTCCTCCCGCTGTGTTGCTCGCGCCAAAGCCGTTTTTGCCGTGGGAGATGAGCACGGCGGGCACGGCTATCGCCAGCTGTACGCCCGCCGCATTGCGGATGGTGATGTCACCGGCTGTCGCGGGGGGGCCCAGCGTCATGCCTGTCAGGCTGTTGGAAAACGCGGGCGTCACGTCGTAACGCAGGCGATCCCCCCAGCTGTCGGCCTCCCCCAGCCCCAGCGTCACCCA
>CAZFPI010000138.1:413-3599 GCA_964521075.1 uncultured Sterolibacterium sp. | reverse complement strand
AGGCCGACGATAACCAGAACAATGGCGATTTCGACGAGGCTGAAGCCCGACTGAAACCGGCGATGAATTGTGAACATGGATGCCCTCCTGATGCTCATTCGGTACGAAAGCCGAAATTCCATAGGGTTACCCCCTGCAGGCTGCCCCCCGTGCGGAAACCACCGGTCAGCCCCAGATAAACCGTGTTCATTTCCGGTGTCGGCAAAATGCAGCGGCTCATCGAGGGCGGCACGGCGGCGCGGTCGATATCCCCTCCCAGATCGCTGCAATCCTTGCAATCGCCCCAGACAGTCACGCGGGTGCTGTTGGTCGGCAGGGGGGCGGCCATATTGCATTGGGTGCAGGTGGCATTGCAACCCGTGTGAATCTCGATGCGCTGGCTGTGCGGCGCAGGCTGGCTAGGCGGTGGCGGCGAGGCCACGGGGATGGACTCCTCGAATTTATTGGCAGGGGAAAACAGACAGCCAGCGGCTGTGCCGTCGCAGGCGGCCGTCGGGTTGCCGTTGGTCAGCGAATGCGTGAGATTGCCGCCGTACAGGATCGCTACATGATTCCCGGCCGGATCGTTATTGGCCGCGTCCCGATGCACGTCCGTTTCGATGATCCAGGAGATATTGCCCCGCAGATCCGCCGCGTTGAGCACGCCCATATTGGCCTGTGTGCCGCAATTCCCCGGCGCGCCCCGGTCGCCCCGGACGATCTGCAAGGTAAAGCCGTTGCCCCGGTCCGCCCCGCCAACCGGATCGGACGTCGTAAACCAGAAATCGTAATGCGCCCGCAGTACCTTCCCCGCCATCTGAAGATTCACCGGATACCAGAAACAGCCGCCATTCGCCCCCGCCGCGTTATTGATGCTCACGGTATTGAGCCCCGGCGGCGCGCCCGGCGGAGTCGTGCCGTTACTCGTCCCCCGCGTTACCCCCACACCCGCTGTCGTGAAGCTGCCGAAATTGCTGGCGAAGGATGCCTGATGGCCCGTGTAAGGCTTGATGCAACGGGCAAGATCGGCACTGGCGTTTTTCGAATTGAACCCTGCTGCCGTCACATAGGCCCCGGCGGCAGGAAAGAGTGTGGCCGTCGTCCCTTCGAGATATTGCGTCTTGTCGCCGGGATTGGTGTCGTCGCCCGTCTGTAGCGGCGTTGCCCGCGTCTGGCCTGCCGTACGCTCGCCACCAAACAGCAAAATGGCGGAGCATCCCGAATAGGTGATGCCATTTTGCGTGAGCGTGGAAGCCGCACCCGGGTTCATGTAGAGCAGATTGTTCTGCCACTGGGCAAGCAGATCAACCTGCCGGCCCGCCGGGGGGCAATTCGCGGTGAAATCATCGAGCAGATTATTCGGCGGGATGGGGGCCGTGCGCCGCCCCAGCCCCTTGTTCTGCGGAAAACTGCTGGAGATGACCGGCTGGCTGCTGATGCAGGTGGCGATATTGCTGAGCATCGTGTCAATGTCGAAACGGAAATCGCTGCGCCGCTTCACACGGTCGAACACCTCCTGCGGAGTGACCCAGACGGCCGTATCATTATTTGCCCCTGCCGTCATGCTGGCGGCATCGGCCAGCGTAATCGTCGTCGTGGCGTTCGCCGCAGGCGGCCAGGGCGCGCCCACGCCCTCCAGATAGGCCGTGTAATTATTCAGGTTGGCCGTACCGCCACATTCAGGCGGCGGTGTACCCGCCGTCGGCCGCGTCTGCCCGGGGCCGGACAAGGTCACCCCCGGGGACAAAAGCACGGCCAGCGCGCGCGTATGCGGCGTCGCCCCCACGAACACATTGCCGCCCGCATCCCGGATGATGAACTGCCCCAGGGTATCCCAGTTATAGGGCGTCACCGGATTGATGGTTTTCGCGCTACCGGAGACGGCATACCAAAGGCATTCCCCGGCACGATCACGCAAGGGCGGCACGCCCAGCGTCTGCCAGGGCAGGCGGCCGATCGCGGAAATGCCGGCATTCGGACAATCCGGCGCGACACTGGCCTGCCCCCCCGCCGGAGAAGGCAGTGTCTGGGTCATGTCAGGGCAAGGCAGACGCCCCGGGCTTTCCCCCGGATGCCCGTCCCGGTAAGTCGCGGCAAAGCCCATCAGGGCATCCTTCGCCTGCGACAGATTATCCAGACTGAGCCGCTGACGTTCATTCTGCAAGGAGCGATTCAATGCGCTGACGGCAAAATAAGCGGCCAGCAGGCCGACCCCCAGGAGGATCACCAGCAGGGCAACACCACTTTGCCGGTGTCTGGCCGCGCTCATTTCACCGCCCCGGACGAACGCTCACCGCACCTTGCGGCGCGAAATCCGAACGCTGCCCCGTGGCCAGATCGAGTGCTTCGCCCGCGCGCAGCCTCTCGCCCTGCACCCGGACGGCCTGCGCTGAAATCACCGGGGCCTGCGGCAAAAACCCCTTTTGTCCTTCCGCCCAGGGCTCCCCATTGATCCAGACCGTCCCGCGCCCACCCGCCCGCTTGACCCAGCCCGCCACCGAAGCCACTTCCGGCGGCGCATCCGGTGCGGACGCATCGCTCACCCGCGCCCGTTCGATCGCCTGCCGCTGCGCGGGGCTGAACAAGAGCACCCCCAACGCATCCTCCGCCCGGGCCACGCTTGCAGCCAGCAACAAAAACCCGCCCAGCGCAAGGGAGCACGGGAGGAGATAGGGCAAAGGGCGCGAAGCAATCAGACGGCAGCGCATGGCAATTCCTGGAATCCTGTAATGACCGGCGAGGCAGACCAACCCACGCCACCAAACGGCGTAGTTCATTCTATATCGGCAAAAGGCCCGCCGTCTGTAATCCAGCATACCAAACGACGTGGGGGGGAACGGGGAAACCCCGGCGCATCGCCCCACCGTAGGGGCGAATCATCATTCGCCCCGCCTTTGCACCCCCCACCCGACCGTCCGCTGACCCTCCGGGCGAATAATGATTCGCCCCTACAGGGAAATCTTTGCGTCTGGTCTGGGCGAATGGTGATTCGCCCCTACGGGGAATTTTGTGTCTTTGCCGGGGCGACGGGGGATTCTCCACGGCAAAAAACCGGGGGCGTTGGCCGGAAAAACCCCGGCGCATCGCCCCACCGTAGGGGCGAATCATCATTCGCCCTGCCTTTGCACCCCCCACCCAACCATCCGCTGACTCTCCGGGCGAATAATGATTCGCCCCTACAGGGAAATCTTTGCGTCTGGTCTGGGC
>CAZFPI010000138.1:0-313 GCA_964521075.1 uncultured Sterolibacterium sp. | reverse complement strand
GAATGGTGATTCGCCCCTACGGGGAATCTTTCGCCCGATCAATCTTTATTGACGTTCGCCGCCTCCAGAAACGCCGGTTTTTCGCCGCCACCGTGCACCAGCAGGTTCGTCCCGCTGACATAAGCCGCGTAAGGCGAGGCCATGAAGAGACAGGCATTGGCGATATCCTCGCCTTCGCCCATGCGCCCCAGCGGAATCGTCGCGGCCACCGAAGCGATGCCCGCATCGTCGCCGTAGTGCATGTCCGACTTTTCCGTGCGGATCAGCCCCGGGCTCACCGTCACCACGCGCACCTTCGGGGCCCACTCGACGG
>CAZFPI010000137.1:0-4922 GCA_964521075.1 uncultured Sterolibacterium sp. | reverse complement strand
CCAGAAAACCCTCTGTTCCCCATTGCGTCCAATAGCGGCAGGCCGTCTTCCGACCGTATGCCTCCAGCCACCCCACATTGAATCCGCCATGCATTACCACAACAAACTGGTCAATTTTCGGCGCGCGTCAACACTGTTGCCTTTCTCCTCCTCCTTGTTCTTTCCTGCCTGATTTACTCTTTCGCCGGCTCACCCAGGTAGTCGTTGGCCACTTGCGAGGCGATGTAGCCCGGGCCGCCGAGGATCATGCCGCCGGGGTACATGGAGGCTCCGCCGAGGAACAGGCCGTCGATGGGGGTTTCGCTGCAGGAGCATAGATCGTTCGGGCGCAGGTAACCCAGTTGCAGTGTCGAGTATGCGCCATGCTTGTAGGAGCCACGGTGCATGGTGGTGAGCTTTTCTTCGATGTCGATGGGAGAGACGGTGCGCTGCTGGACGATTTTGTCCACGCTGGCGTATTGGCGGATGAGGGCCAGGCAATCTTCGGCAAAGGCCGGGGTGCGGGCGCGCCATTCGGGGTCGTAGGCGACGACGGCTTCGGCGCGGACGACGTGGTGCCCCGGCGGAGCCATGGTTTTGTCGAACAGCGAGGGTTGGGCGATGTGCAGCCACTCGGGGCCTTGGGTGGTTTTGCTGTCCACGCAGTCGAGGTGGTCGAGCAGTTCGTCTTCGGTTTCCAGGCCGATGAAGACGGTCATGGCTTCATTCACGCGCGGGTCCTGCGCCGTGTAGGTCACGCCGCCGTGGATGCCCAGATGCAGGCCGAACAGGGAACGCTCTTCCCATCGCCAGTTGTCGACGGCCTGGTGCAATGCAAAGGGGACGTCGTCCTTGGGCAGGAGTTGCTTGAAGGTTTGTACGGGGTTGAGGGTGGAGACGACGGCATCGCCCTTGAACTGGCGTCCGTCCTTGAGCTCGACACCGGTGACGCGGTTGTTGTCCACCAGGATGCGGGTGACTTCGTTCTCGTCGATCACCGTACCGCCGTTTTTCACGAAGACACGATAGATGCCGGAAGACAGGCGATGTGAGCCGCCCTTGACGAAGGCGGCGTCCATCATGCGGCCCAGGTACAGCGGGTAGAGGAAGCCCAGGGGGTCGGCCAGGTGGATGCCCCAGATTGCCGGGAAGCTGAGCAGGGCCATGCGTACACGCGGGTGCTTGAAGCCATAGTGGTCGATGACTTCGATGCAGCTGAGTTCGGAGATTTCCGCGAGTTTCGCACCGACTTCGGTTTCGTTGAATTCGGAAAGCTGGTCGAGTGCTGGCTTGGGCAGCTCGTAGGTCATGGGGATGAGGTAGTCGTCCAGCATGGGCTGGAATTCTTCCCACATAGCCACATAGGCGGCGGCGTCTTCCGGGCTGAATTGGGCGATGGAGGCGGCGGTTTCTTGCACATCGCGGGTGAAGATCAGCGAGCTGCCGTCCTTGAAGGGGAAGGCGGCGACGACGTGCGGGTAGAGATAGCGCACGCCGAAATTGGCCAGATCGAGGTCTTTCCACGCGGGCATTTTCTCGGCCATGAGGTGGTAGAGCGCATGGAGATTGAAGCGGAAGCCGAAGTATTCGTCGGTGTTGAGCCCGCCGCCGGTTTCGTGGCGACGCTCAAACAGGGCGACCTTGTGGCCTTTCTTGGCCAGATACGCGCCAGCCAGGAGGCCATTGGGGCCGCCGCCGATGATGAGTGCGTCAAATTTGGTTTCGTTCATGATGGTTTCCTGTCGTCTCTATCCTTGACCTCAAACTTTCCACTTGTCCGCCACACCCTGATTCACCGGGATGTTGCCCAGATTACCCATGAACCATTCGAAGGGCTGGCTGATCCACCACGACTGGTTGCGAATGCCCAGGTCTTCGGCAATTTCGCAGGCGGCAATGTAGCCGGAAGCGAGATGCGTCGCGCCAAAGGGGTGGATGGAGTTGGAAAGGTAGAGATTGGGCACGAAGCTGCGTGACGCGCCATTGACACACACGCCAGGCAGCGGACGGTTTTCTCCGGCCTGTTCGGGGATGGCCGAGCCGCCGATCATGTTGCCGCGCACCGCCGAAGGGTTGGAGTTTTCCTGATCCATCGGCGTATTGATGTGGCGTTCGATGATGAGGTCCTTGAAGCCGGGGGCCATTTTTTCGTAAAGATCGTCCATGGTGTCGGCCAGGGCTTCGCCGAAGCCTTCGCGCCAGCTACCCCAGCCGTTGAGTGTCTTGTTACCCCATCGACGCGGGGCGGGCGGGACGGTGATCCAGGTGGAAACAACGTGATAGCCATCAGGAGCCTGGGACGGATCGGCCAGAGTCGGATTGAACCAGCCGCCCATGGTGTGCGTGGGCATGATGCCGGACATGACCTGTGCCTGGGCGTTACGCACGTCGTCGATGGAATCCGGGCCGAAATAGCCGACCCAGCAACGCTGGATGGCCGGATCGTATTCGGCGGATTTGAATACCGGCGCATCTTTCATGGCGTAATACATGCCCAGAAGCTGCGGGTCGTCGTAGTTGAAATACTTGATGCGCCGCATCCAGTCCGGGCCGATGACCTCTTCGCCCAAGAGCTTGGTGAAGGTTGGCGTGAGGGTGAGATTGGAGACGATGTTCTTGGCGCGGATTTCCTCGCCGGGCATCAGCGCATCTTCCGAGAGTTTGATACCGACGGCGCGACCATTTTCGACAAGGATTTTGGAGACCGGGCAAGTCGTCCAGATATCCCCCCCATGCTTCACGAAACAGCGCACCAGCGCATGATTCAGCGCATGCGAGCCGCCCTTGGCGGTATGCACGGCCATGGGGTTCATGCCGCAAAGGCCCAGCACGGTGGGCGCAACACGGCGGTTGAGCGGCCACTGGCCGGTGTACTCGCCCAGTGTCCCCGGCACCAGGCGCACTTTCTCGGATTCATAGACGAGTTCGAGCAGCTCGAAGCCGGTCATACGCATGACATCGTCGCCGTCGATGGGCAGGCCAAGATGCTTGCACAGACCATCGTTCAATTTGGCGATGCGTTCGGCAAGTGCCATGGTCGGGCGCGAATACTGCATCTGGCCGTTGATTTCCAGAGCCTCCTGCATGTGCATCATGCCGAATTCCATGATGCGCCCGAGCAGGGCCGCGTCCTTTTCGGAATGCCGCGCCACGCTAGCCATGGTGATGCCCGGGTCGAGTGCTTGCACGGTGTTCGTGCCATCCGTATGCGGCATGGCAAAAATCACATCCGTGCCCAAGAGCTCCAGATTGAATTTTTCCAGCTCCAGATCCGCCATGGGCGGGCTCATCGCCGGCACCAGCCAGGTGGCATGGGTATTGAATAAAAAGCCGGGGCGGCCCAGCTCGATGGTGTCGCAATGCGCGCCGCATTGGCCACGCGCCTCGAACACGCCAACCGACAGGCCGGATTTTTGCAGGTAACAGGCCGTGGTCAGGCCGTTGATGCCGCCGCCGATGATGATGACGTCGTAGTTCTTCATGAATGCTCCGGAATTTGGATGAGAGGGGAATTCGCTCAGGCGGCCGCTTCGATTTCAGCTTCGATCGATTCCGCCGATTCAGCGGGCACCATTCCGTTACGGGTGCGGCGCAGGGTTTTCGTCGGCGCATCAAAAGGACGAAGCGCGTTTTGCACACGCTCATCCACCGTCTTTTTCACTTCGGCAAGCGACTCACGGCCATCCGCCTGATGCTGCACACGATCCTTGCCCCAATGATGACTCCTGAAACGGTTCAGCAAGGCGCGGAACACGGCTTTCAGGGTTTGCGGGTGAAAGGCGAGTTTGAATATGGCCAGATAATCGTCTTCGCAAAAACGGATGGAGAAATCCCAGGTCACGGGGTCACGGATGATGCCCACCACGACCAGCTCATTTCCTTCAAGCACCACTTCGTATTCACGAAAATCCATCACCATTTCACGACGGCCCAATCCTTTGGATCTCAATCTCATGACTTTTCTCCCGAAGCAAGTTTGATGTCCGGACAATGTGCCCGGCCGTATATCGACCAAATCAACGACGCAACGACGCACAACGACGCGACAACGCGACAACGATCGCACCGCAACATGGCAAGTGCATGGGTAGAAGTTTACACCGTACGCTCGTGTTTGTGTACGGTGTAATCATGAATAATTTTCCACACGGGCACGCGGCGGGGCCGCACAGCAGCAAAAGATTTATTTCCCCGACTTTCGCACAACACCCTTGAAATCCCTGCGCTTGCCCCAACTGTTTGGCACTCACTCAAAGAGAGTGCTAACATCCCCCTTCCTTTCTGGTCAGACGGGTGTTTGCAAATTACCCGTTTCATTTTGTCACTCACAGGAGAAAACACATGAAAATCCGCCCCTTGCATGACCGCGTGATCGTCAAGCGTCTGGAAGAAGAACGCAAGACGGCTTCCGGCATCGTCATCCCCGACACCGCCACCGAAAAGCCCGATCAGGGTGAAATCATCGCCGTTGGCACGGGCAAGCTGCTCGACGATGGCAAGGTTCGCGCGCTGGAAGTCAAGGTGGGCGACCGCGTTCTGTTCGGCAAGTATTCCGGCCAGACCGTGAAGGTCGACGGCCAGGAACTGCTGGTCATGCGCGAAGAAGACATCATGGGCGTTGTGGTTGCCTGAGCAAACACGAAACACCCGATCCACCCCAATCATTCTGGAGATTTGAACAATGGCTAAAGAAGTCAAGTTTGGCGATTCCGCCCGTCAGCGCATGGTTGCTGGCATCAACATCCTGGCCGACGCGGTCAAGGTTACCCTCGGCCCCAAAGGCCGCAATGTCGTGCTGGAGCGTTCTTTCGGCGCACCGACCGTCACCAAGGACGGCGTCTCCGTCGCCAAGGAAATCGAGCTGAAGGACAAGTTCGAAAACATGGGTGCCCAGATGGTCAAGGAAGTCGCTTCCAAGACCTCCGACATCGCCGGTGACGGCA
>CAZFPI010000136.1:0-5020 GCA_964521075.1 uncultured Sterolibacterium sp. | reverse complement strand
GGCAACGGTGAATTTCGCCGTGGCCGCCCTTTTCCGAATAGTCGGCGGCACGGCCAGGAGATCGACATGACCACTGAGCACAACATTACCCGCCTTCCCGAAACCGGCTTCCTGCGCTTGCCGCAAATCATCGGCGACTCGAAAGCGGGCATCCCTCCCATCATCCCCGTCAAGAAAACCTGTTGGTGGGCCGGCGTCAAATCCGGGCGCTTCCCTAAGCCGGTGAAACTCGGCCCGCGTGTGACGGCATGGCGCGTCGAGGACATCCGTGCGCTGATCGCATCGGCATAGGGTGGCGAAGATGATGAATCCCATCAACCAGATCATCGCGGCGGAAGACTATGCCGACCTGCCCGACAGTATGCGCAATGCGCGGCGTTGGCTGCTGTGGCGCTCCGAGCCAAAACCAGACCCGACAAAGAAACCCGCCAAGGTGCCCTATTACGTCGATGGCGTGAGGCGTCACGGCGAATTGGACACGCCAGCGGATCAAGCAAGGCTGGCCACGTTCAACGAGGCACTGCACGCTTTGCAAGGCGGCGGCTATACCGGCCTGGGCTTCGCCCTCGGGCAGGATGGCACGGAGCAATACTGGCAGGGTATCGACCTTGATGACGTGCCGAATCGCCTGGCACTGCAACTACTTGTCGAGGAGTTGCCCGGCTATACCGAGACCAGTCCCAGCGGAACAGGCATGCACGCCATTGGTTACGGCAGGCAGTTCGAGAAACTCATCAGCAACAGTAGCGGCATCGAAGCCTATGCACACAAGCATTTTTTCACCGTGACAGCGGCTGGCGCTGGCCTGCATGACCCTGTCTGCCTTGCCGATTTTGTCGAGCAGCGCCTCAAGCCGCTGCATTCACCTGAACAACCTGCAACCGGAACAGAGCGCCCCGATTTGCTGTCGCTTGAGATCGTCTCCCCGGAAGTTGTCACCGAGTTGCGCAGCGCGCTATTTTTCATGCGGGCCGATGATCGCGGGCTGTGGGTGCGAATGGGTCATGCCCTGAAAACTCTGGGCGAGGTTGGGCGCGGCCTGTTCCTCGATTGGAGCATGACCTCGGATAAGTTTGACTCGGCCACCGATGCCCGCACATGGGAAACCTTCAAACCCAGCCACACGGGCTATCAGGCTGTTTTCGCCGAGGCCCAGCGGCAGGGATGGACAAACCCACTCAGCAACGCAGCACGCGGCGGGCAGAGTGGGGCACAGCAGTGCGGTACGCAAGGACAGTGCGTCGAACTCCTGCGCGCCAGCGACATCGTTCCCGAGCCGATAGACTGGCTCTGGGATGGCTGGCTGGCAGCGGGCAAGATGCACATCTTCGGCGGTGCGCCCGGCACCGGCAAGACCACGATAGCCTTGGCGCTGGCGGCGACCCTGAGTAACGGCGGGCTTTGGCCTGACGGCAGCCGCGCGCCCGTTGGCAGCGTGGTCATGTGGAGCGGTGAGGATGATCCCACTGACACCCTGGCACCTCGGCTGATATTGGCAGGCGCCAACCTGACTCGCATCCACTTTGTTTCCGAAGTACGGGATGGCGGCGAACGGCGATCATTCGATCCTGCCCGCGACATGGAACCGCTGCGGCGCAGCCTGTCGGCGATTGGCGACGTGCGCCTGCTAATCGTCGATCCCATCGTTTCGGCCATCAGCAGCGACAGCCACAAGAACGCCGAAGTGCGGCGCGGATTGCAACCGTTGGTCGATCTTGCGGCGTCGATGCGCTGTGTACTGCTGGGCATTACCCACTTTTCCAAGGGAACCGGTGGGCGCGATCCGGTGGAACGTCTGACCGGCAGTCTTGCCTTCGGAGCGCTGGCGCGCGTGGTGCTGGTGGCCGCCAAGCACCAGACGGAAGGTGAGGACGGGCGCACGGTGCGGCTACTCCTGCGCGCGAAATCGAACATCGGCCGAGATGACGGCGGCTATGAATACGACCTGCACCAAGCCGAGCTACCCGACCACCCCGGCATCCATTCGTCGCTGGTGCAGTGGGGTAATCCGGTGACTGGTGCCGCACGGGAACTGCTGGCGATGGCGGATATACCGCAAGGCGATGGCGAAACCAGCGCGCTGGGCGAGGCCAAGCGGTTTCTCTCCAATTTGTTAGCGGATGGCCCGCTGCCCAGCACGACCATCAAGGCCGATGCCGATGGCGCGGGGCATGCCTGGCCTACGATCCGCCGCGCGCAGAAGGCGCTTGGCGTCGAGGCGGTGAAGGACGGAATGAAAGGTGGTTGGCTCTGGCAAATGCCGGGGCAGGAAGCGGCACGGGCAATCGTTGAAAGCGCGAAGGTGCTCAAGAATAGCGAAGATGCCCAGCAAAATGGGATGAGCGCCTTCGGAAAAGTTGAGCATCTTCCCGCGAAATCGGAAACGGGGGCAGCATCATGAAAAGTCGGCGCTGGCAAGACGGCGAGTACAGGCAGCGTGACCGCCCACTGGTGAATCACGCGGATGATTTCGACACAATCGGAGGCGGAAATGGGCGGGCGGGGTAGCGGGCGATTCGGGCAGCGGGGCGGACGGGCGACCACCCGCGATGCCTTGCACATCAACATTGGTGACCTGCTGCATGGCCGGTTGATGCGCAATGTCGGCTATCTCGTTCTGCCTGATGGTCGCGTGCTAATCAACTTCTTCGGGTGCCGGGTATTCGAGGCAGGAATCACCATTACCCGGCAAGGGCATGGCGGGCTACATCGCTGGTTTGCCTGTCCCGACTGTGGCCGGCGCTGTCGGGGGCTGTATCTGCGCGGCGGGCGACTGGCCTGCCGCCAGTGCCACAGGCTTGTCTATGCCAGCCAGCTTGAAAGCCACGGCAGCCGCAAGCTACGCAAGGGACTGCACCTTGAATGGCGGCTTGCTCAGTTTTCGGAAATCGTCTCCGGTGCCCAAAGCGGCGCTGTCTCCGGCAGGGTCAGTTCGGCGAAGAAATGACCGACGGCGCTTGCCGCGCCTTGCGGATCGTTACAGGGCAGCGCGTGGACGGCGCGCAGCACGTTGCGCACCAATTCGTCGTTCTGGAGCAGATGCGGCAACAGCACATGATGGAAATAGCGGCTCCAGCGTTCGTCCTCCTTGCCGCCCAGCGCGGGAAACAGCACTTCCTGCGGCGAGAAGAAGGCGGCGACGTAGCGCTCGGCCAGCACCATGAAGGGATTGAGCAGCGGCCACAGGTCGATGCGGGTGCCTGTGCTCACCGAGCGCAGCCGCTCGATGGCTGGGCTGCGCACTTCGAGCAGATTGGCCGCGTTCAGGAATTTTCGGCGGCAGGCATCGAACAGGCTGGACAGGCAGGGCATCGCGCCGGCCCGCTGCATCTCCCGGAAGTCATCGACATGCACGGCGTCAGGCGCTGTTGCGGCGCAGCCAGTTGAGGATGGCCGCATGGATACGCCCGAAAAAGCATTTGCCCTCGAAGCGGAATTCCTGACGGTAGTGCTTGTGGCCGCAGCCGTCGATGATGATGGGGTCAGTGGGCGGGAAGGCAAAGTAATTGACCTCCCAGAAGGAGCCTCCAAGCATCTTCCTTGCGAGATATTGTCGGTCATGAAGATCTGCACGCGCTTCGTTAGTCAAATTCCTCATGAATGGGATGCTCAGACCGGCAAGCGCCTCCAGTTCCACCGTTGGCATGCAGGTAAGTTCTTGAGAAATTTTGGCTTCAGCATCAGTCATCGACATTCCTTCGGGTTAATTGCTGGACTTCTGCATGTTCCTCAGCATTCTTCTTCATCTGTTCAATAGCCAACCGCCCGCCAACCATACCTCCCACGACCAATGTCAACAACGCCCACCAGCCAAGAAAATAACCGCCCGCTGCAATGACGGCCAAAAACAGGATTGCGCTCCCTGGCCCTTTGTTGAGTGCGTAGTTGAACTGCACAAAACCAGCAGCAAAGAACAGAATAACGTGCCCGATCATGATGCGTCCTCTCCGTCAGACTTCTTTTCGATCAAGTCGATGAACGCTTGACTGACTTCCTGATTCATCTCGCCGTGAATCTTGTGTATCGCTTTCAGATGAATTTCCGCCTCGCTCGGTTCCTCCCCCTCCATCTCCTCCTCTTCCGGCAGCTCATCTTCCTCCAGCTCCGACGGGCTCGGCGGTGCCATGCTCAAGCCATACTCCTGCGCCTTCTCCCAGCTCGATAGATGGCTCAGGCCCGGTTCCAGCTTCACGCGGATTTCCTCGCGTTCCTGCGCCTTGAGTGCGTCCAGATATTCGCCGGAGGCAATCAGTTCCTTGACCGTCTGCGGCCAGCCCAGCGCCCAGCGGTTCGCTATCTCGATGGCGGTGCCGGACATGCGACCAAGGGTTTGCCGCAGTTCCGGCGGGTATTGGCGGGGCTTGTAGAGGGATTGCATGGTCGCTATCGCCCTACATTTCTTACCAAGGGAATCCAGTAATCGAAATAGGCCGCCTTGGCCTCGGCCTGTTTCTCGGGAGGCAGGGCCTGAAATTCCGGCTTGGCAGCAATCTCGCGCCATTTCGGAGCTTTGCTCAAGTCGGGCAACTGGGCTTGGGCTGGCCTGTTCTTCTCGTCGTCGATGAAATGGCGGCAAATGTTCATGGAGTTATCCGCCGATGCGCGAGGGGCCTCGTGCCGGCCAGTAGAAGGGTTGGCGCTGCGCTGACCTTTGCCGCGCTTCCGCCACACGAACAGCCCGCCTGCGCACAGCGGGGCGAAAAGAAGCAAAGCAAGCGTGGTGTCGATCATCGGGCAGAACCCTTTCTGTCATGGCCGCCATCGGGCGGGAAAGCCCCCGCAGGGCAATCTGGGAAGCAGGCGAGCCTGACTCGATCCAGCCGTGTACGGGGGCAGTGCCGGGCGAACCGGCACGCTGCCAAGTATACGGACATGGACAGCCAAAGCCAAAAGTCAGTCGTGGTGGGACGGCACACACCAACTGACTGCCCGGCGCAGCCGGCCAGCGAGCGCGCCGTCAGGCGCGGAAGCGCGGCCCCACGGTTGAGCGTAGGCCACCCAACGCGCAGCGCTGACTGAA
>CAZFPI010000135.1:0-5066 GCA_964521075.1 uncultured Sterolibacterium sp. | reverse complement strand
CCCGGGCATCGAGCCCGGCATAAGTCAGCGTCTGCCGCCCGGAGCCAGACCCCAGGCACACCGCCAGCGCATCAGGCGTTCGGGCCACCTGCGCCTCGAACATCTCGTGCAGCGTCAGGCCCTGTGGGTAATCCGCCTGTGTGGCGTTGAAGCCTGCGAGGATGTCTTTTTGCGCGGCCGGGTCGAGCAGCGGCAAACGGGCGATGGGCTGCGTTGCCCCGCCATTGCTGACGAGCGCGTTCAGCACGTTCCTGAAATACCCCAGCCAGCGTTCCATAGTGCCCGCATCGAAGAGATCGCTGGCGTAGTAGAGCTCCCCCGCCAGGCCGTCGTGCGGCGTCTCGTGCAGCATCAGGGAGAGGTCGAACTGCGCGGCAGTCACGGGCACATCCTGGGGCGAGAGTGTGAGGCCTGGCAGGTTCAGGACCCCCTGCGGGGTGTTCTGCAAGGCCAGCAGCGTCTGGAATACCGGGCTGTAGCTCATGCTGCGCGGCGGCTTGATGGCATCGACGACCTGCTCGAAAGGCACGTCCTGGTGCGCGTAGGCTGAGAGTGTCAGTTTTTTGATTTCCCCCATCAGCTCGCCCACCGTCTGCCCGGCAGGCAGGCACACCCGCAGGGCCAGGGTATTGACGAAGAAGCCAATGAGCCCTTCGACCTCTGTGCGCTGCCGGTTGGCGACCGGTGTGCCGATGACGATATCTTCCTGCCCGGCCAGACGCCCGAGCACGATGGCCCAGGCAGCGCAGAGCGTCATGAACAGGGTGGCATCCTGCTGGCGCGAGAATTTCCGCAGACGTTCGGTGAGCCGTGCACCCAGGGTGAAGGCATGTACCGCTCCCGCATGGGTCTGCAAGGGCGGGCGGGCGCGGTCTGCCGGTAATTCGAGCAGTGCGGGAATCCCGGACAACTGCTCACGCCAGTACGTCAGCTGCTGTTGCAGAACAAGGCTTCCGGGGGAGAGCCATTGCCTTTGCCAGGCGGCGTAATCGGCGTATTGCACCGGCAGCGGCGGCAAGGGGTTGTCACGCCCCTGGCGGCAGGCATCGTAGAGTGCGGCGAATTCGCGCGTCAGGATGCCGACCGACCAGCCATCCGAGACGATGTGGTGCATGACGATGCACAGGAGGTGTTCGTCCTCCGACAGGCGGATGAGCAGGCCCCGCACCAGCGGGCCATGCTGGAGATCGAAGGGTGTTTCGACTTCCCGGGCAATCTGGCGGCGGGCTTCGGCTTCACGCCGGTCGGCATGGAGAGAGGAAAGATCGGCATGACGCAGGGCGAATCTCGCCTGCTCCGGCGGGGCGATGAGCTGTGTGGCCTCGCCGGAGATCGTGACGAAACTGGTCCGCAAGGATTCGTGGCGAAGCACAATGGCATCGAGTGCTGCCTGCAGTGCGGCGCGATCCAGCGTGCCTTTCAGCCGTAGCGCGCCGGGGATGGTGTAGGCCGCCCCTGCCCCTTCGAGCTGGTCGATGAACCAGAGACGTTGCTGCGACCACGACAGCGGAAGCGGCCGGGCGCGGTCGACGGGCAGCATCGGCAGTTCATCCACCGAAGCCGCCCCCTGCAGCAGACGGGCCAGCGCGTGGAGCTGCGAATGCTCGAACATGTCGCGCAAGGCAAGCTCGCGGCCCAGTTGATGACGGATGCGGGCGCAGCATTGCACCGCCAGCAGGGAATGCCCGCCCAGCTCGAAGAAATCGCTGTTCCGGCCGATGCGAACGCCCCGGTCGGGCTGAAGAATGTCCTGCCAGATTTCGGCCAGGGCTTCCTCGATTTCGCCTTGCGGGGCGACATATTCCCGCTCCTGCCCCAGGCCTGCTCCGGCATCCGGTGCTGGCAAGGCATGGCGGTCGAGCTTGCCGTTGGGGGTGAGCGGCAGTGTGTCGAGCAGAACGAAAGCCGCCGGCGTCATGAATTCCGGCAAGACGGCACGCAACTGGTCGCGCAGGGTATCGAGGTCGATTTTCTCGCCTGGCCTGGCTGTCAGGTAGGCCACGAGCCGCTTGTCTGCGGGCCGGTCTTCCCGCGCGAGAACGACGGCCTCGCGCACACCTTCGCCACGCGCGAGTTCGGCCTCGATTTCGCCCGGCTCGATCCGGAAACCGCGTATCTTGACCTGATGATCGTTACGCCCGAGATATTCGATTTCGCCCTGTGCATTCCAGCGGCCCAAATCTCCCGTGCGGTACATTCGCGCGCCTGGCTCACGGGAAAATGGGTCGGGAATGAAACGTTCGGCGGTGAGTTCCGGGCGATGGAGATAACCCCGCGCCAGACCAGTGCCACCGACATGAATTTCACCGGCCACCCCGATGGGCGCGATCTGGCCGCGTTCGTCGAGGATGTAAAGACGGGTATTGGCCAGCGGGCGGCCAATGGGCGGGTTGCCTGCCCCGGCTGCTTCGGCGTCGCAGCGATGCAGGCTGACGCACACCGTTGCCTCGGTCGGGCCATAGGCATTGAGCATCCGGCGGCCCGGAGCCCATTGCCGGACCAGGCTGGCCGGACAGGCGTCGCCGCCGACGAGCAGCGTCCGGAGTTCGGGAAGCGGCGTACCCGGCGGCAGGGCGGAAAGTGCTACGGGAGCCAGGAGAGTATGGGTGATGCGCTGGCGGGCAAGATAAGCCGCCAGCGGCTCGCCTGGCATGAGGCGTTCCCGGCTGGCCAGATACAGGCAGCCGCCACTGGCCCAGGCCATGGCGAATTCCCAGGCACAGGCATCGAAGCTGAAGGAGGCAAACTGCAGCACGCGGCTGTCCGGGCCCAGATCCAGCGTGTCCAGATGTGCTGCGGCCAGGCTGACCAGACCGCGATGACGCAGCATCACACCCTTGGGCTTGCCCGTCGAACCGGAGGTATAAATGACATAGGCCAGATGTTCCGGTGTCAGGCCCAGGTCTTTCGGCCTGAGATTGGTTTTTCCCTGTCTGGCGATGGCGGGCCAGTCGGCATCCAGTGTCACGAGAGTTTCCGGTTTGATGCTGGCTGGCAGGGTTTTGAGGAGGGATTTTTGAGTTAGCACCACCTGCGGCGCGGCATCCTCCAGCATGTATCCGATGCGTTCTGCCGGGTAGGCAGGGTCTACCGGCAGATAGGCTCCACCCGCCTTGAAGATGGCCAGCACAGCCAGCATCATGTCCAGACTACGTTCGCAGCAGACAGCCACGAGGCTGTCCGGCCCCACGCCCAGGCCGCGCAGATGACGGGCCAGCTGGTTGGCGCGGCTGTTGAGCTCAGCATAGGTCAGGGACTCGCCCTCGAAATCCAGGGCCAGCGCATCCGGTGTTTTGCGGGCGTGCGACTCGAACAGCTGGTGGAAGCATTTGTCCTGCGGGAAAGGGCTTGCCGTTTCGTTGAAGCCTTCGAGCAGGGCTTGTCGCTGCCCGGCATCCAGCAGGGGAAGGCTGCCGATGGCGGTCTGCGCGGGGGAATCCGTCTCGAGCACCAGTGCCCCAAGCAGGGTATGCAGATGGCTGATCCAGCGTTCCATCGTCGCGCGCCCAAACAGATCGGTACAGTATTCCAGCTCGCCGGTTATTTCGTCGCCGGATTCCTGAAGAACCAGGGAAAGATCGACACGGGCCGTGGCCTGCGGGAGAGAACGGACACTCAGCCGCAGGCCAGGCAGCGTGAAATCGGATGAAGGAGTGTTCTGCAGGGCGAACATGACCTGGAACAGGGGGCTGTGGCTCAGGCTGCGCGGCGGCTTGAGCGCATCGACCACCTGTTCAAAGGGCACATCCTGATGGGCGTAGGCCGAAAGCGTGCTGGCCCGGGTATCCGCCAGCAATTCCGCGAAACTGGCATCCCGCGACAGACGGGTTCGCAAGGCCAGGGTATTCACGAAAAAGCCGATCAAGCCTTCCGTTTCGGCGCGTTGCCGATTAGCCAGCGGCACACCGATAACGACATCGTCCTGGCCACTCAGGCGGCCCAGCAGGAGTGCCCAGGCGGCATGAAGCAGCATGAAAAGTGTAACTTCATGCCGCCGCGCCAGGGCGCGCAGCCCCGCCGTCAGCCCGGCATCGAAGCGCACCGGCAGGCAGGCTCCGGCGTGGCTTTGCTGCGCCGGACGGAGGAAATCTGCAGGTAGCTCCAGCAAGGCTGGCGCACCGTAGAGGTGCGATTTCCAGTAGTCGAGCTGCTTTTCCAGACGCTCGCCCGACAGCCAGCGGCGTTGCCAGACGGCGTAATCGGCGTACTGGACGGGCAGCGGGGGCAGATTGGGTGTCTGGCCCTGATGCAAGGCGGCATAGCACTGCGCGAATTCCTGCGTCAGCACACTCATCGACCAGCCATCGGAAATGATGTGGTGCATCACGAGGCCCAGGCGGTATTCCTCCCGGCCCACCCGCACGAGCAGGCCGCGAATCAGCGGGGCCCGGGTCAGATCGAAGGGAGCACGCGCCATGGCCTGGAGCAGACGCCCGGCTTCCTCCTCGCGCTTCGTGGCCGAAATGCGGGAAACATCGGCCTCCTGCAGCGGGAATCCGGCGACAGGCAGGATGCACTGCGTCGCCTCCGCCTCGCCATCGGCCATCACAAAGCAGGTACGCAAACTTTCATGACGTGCCACGAGGGTATCGAGCGCGCCTTGCAGCGCATGACGGTCGGGCAGGCCATGAAGATGCAATACACCGGCGATGTGGTAGGCACTGCGGGAAAATTCGCGGGCAGATTCGCTGCCTGCCTGCTCGAACTGGTCGATGAACCAGAGACGTTGCTGGGCGAAGGAAAGCGGCAAGGGAGACTGCCGGTCGGCCACGACGAGCGGCAAGTCGTCACCGGCTGTAGCGTTCGTCAGGCGGCGGGCGAAATCCTGCAGTTCGGGATGATCGAAAATCTCGCGCAGCGGCAGCTCGCGCCCCAGTGTCTGGCGAATGCGGGCGATGAGCTGGGCGGCCAGAAGCGAATGCCCGCCCAGATCAAAGAAATTGTCATGACGCCCGATTTTCTCCTGATGAAGAATATCCTGCCAGATACCTGCCAGGGCTTCTTCCATCTCGCCTTGCGGGGCGAGAAAGACACTGCCCGAAGCCGCACCCGGCTCCGGGGCCGGC
>CAZFPI010000134.1:0-5127 GCA_964521075.1 uncultured Sterolibacterium sp. | reverse complement strand
CGGATCAGCCCCGGGCTCACCGTCACCACGCGCACCTTCGGGGCCCACTCGACGGCCAGGCTCGACACGAGATTAAGCACCCCCGCCTTGGCCGCGCCATACGCCGCCGTTCCCGGCGAAGGCCGCAGGGCCGACACGCTGCCGATGAACTCGATCACCCCGCCTTCCGGCTGCTTCTGCATGATGGCATTCGCCAGCTGCGCCATATACAAAGGAGCCAGCAGGTTCAGGCGCAGAATGCTTTCATGGAAACGGGGCGAAGCCGTCGCCGCATCCGCATTCGGGCTGCCCCCGGCGTTATTGATAAGCACATCCAGCCGCCCGTGCCGCTGGGCGATTTCATCGAAAAACGCCTTCACCGCCTCGTTGTCACGCACATCCAGCGCGTAAAACTCCGCCTCGGCCCCGCCTGCCGTCACGGGGGATTCCGGCGCGGTGCGGCCGCAAATCACCACCTTCGCCCCCGCCTTGAGAAAAGCCTCCGTGATGCCACGGCCAATGCCCTTGCCGCCACCAGTGACCAGAACAACCCGTTTCGAGAAATCAAAAGACATAATGCCCTCATGGAGTCAAGATATTTGCGATAATCTACGAGATTCGCCCGGCGTTCACGTCGTCTGAACGGACGAGCCCTCTTTTTCCAATGCAAGCCAAACAAACCAAGGAACTGACATGGCCATCGAAATGAAGGAATCCTTCCAGGTCGCCGCCCCCATCGACAAGGTGTGGGACTTCATGATGAAACCCGAAATGGTCGTCGCCTGCATGCCCGGCGCGGGCCTGAAGGAAGTCGTCAGCCCCGAAAAATTCATCGGCACGGTCAAGCTCAAGGTCGGTGCCGTCACCGCCCAATACGAAGGCACGATCACCTACGCCGAAGTCGACAAGGCCGCCCACCGCATCAAACTCCTCGCCGAAGGCAACGAACGCGGCGGCGGCACGGCCACGGCCACCATCGCCTGCCTGCTCGTCACCCTGCCCAACGGCAAAGGCACGGACGTTCAATTTGAATCCAGCGTCGACCTCACCGGCAAGCTGATCCAGGTCGGCCGGGGCATGATCGAAGGCGTGGCCGGCCAGATCGTCAAGAAATACATCGCGAACGTCCGCAGCATGCTCGAAGTGCCGGCGGATGCCGCCGCTCCCACCACCGCCGCATCCGCAACACCTGCCGCAGAAGGTGCCGCTGCACCGGCCACCACGCAAGCCGCCCCCGCCTCCCCGCCGCCGATGCCCCCCAAAGAAGAAGCCATCGACATGGGCTCCGTCGTCTTCAAAGTGATGTGGATGAACATCGTCAATTTCTTCAAGAAATTGTTTGGGCGGGGGTGATCCCGCACACGCCGGATGCACCAGGACAACGCCGACGGCGTCACCGTCATCATCGTCAACTGGAACGGCGAACGATTTCTGGAACAATGCCTGTCCGCGCTGGCTCAACAAACTCGGCCAGCCGATGAAATCATCGTCGTAGACAACGCCAGCACGGACGGCTCCCTCACCATCGCCCGCCGTTTTCCGAGAATCCGGCTCATGGCACTGGAAAGCAATACAGGCTTCGCCCGTGGCAACAACCTAGCTATCGCGGCCGCCTCACCGGCCTCCCGCTGGATTGTCCTGCTCAACCCGGACGCATTTCCCGAGCCCGACTGGCTGACTACCTTGCTCGACGCCGCCCGAAGCCGCCCGGATTGCGCCGCCTTTGGCAGCCGGCTGATCGACGCAAAGAACCCGAAAAAGCTCGACGGCGCGGGCGACGCCTGCCACATCAGCGGCTTGGTCTGGCGTACCGGCCATGGCCAGCCCGTCCCGGAAAAATCGCAGTCCCCCCACGAAATCTTTTCCCCCTGCGCCGCAGCGGCAATGTACCGGCGCGATGCCTTGCAGGAAATTGGTGGCTTCGACGAAGACTACTTCTGCTATGTGGAAGACGTCGACCTCGGATTTCGACTACGGCTGGCCGGCTACGGCTGCCTATCCGTCCCGCAATCCGTCGCACATCACGTAGGCTCCGGAACCACCGGCAGCCAGCACAGCGATTTCGCGCTCTACCACGGCCACCGCAATCTGGTATGGACGTTCGTCAAAAACATGCCCGGCGCATTGTTCTGGCTGCTTCTGCCGCTGCATCTGGCCCTGAACCTGTTCAGCCTCGTCTGGTTCGCCCTGCACGGCCATGGCCGCGTCATACTGCACGCCAAGCGCGACGCCCTGCGCGGACTGCCCGCCATCTGGAAAAAACGGCAGAAAATCCAAAAAACACGACGGGCCGACATCAAGGCCATCTGGGCACGGCTTGAGAAAAAACAAGGAAAACCAGCTGGCACCTCCTCCGGCTGAAATCAGCTCACAACCCCTCGCCCGCAGTAGTGGTCGTCCAGCGCAATCAACTTCAGCATATCCATTTCCTGTTGCGACTGCTGGGCCAGCAAGGCCTCATAGAGGGATTTTGCCAGTTCGCATGAAGGCCGGAAGCCCGGAAAAACGTGGGAACGAAGGCGACAGGCATCCTGTGCGTAGTGAATGACGCCTTCCTGCAATGCCTCTCTTGAACGGATGCTGGCATTTTCTGCCGCTGAAATCTCTCGATGATGTGCATGCAGACAGCCCTGTGCATCCCGTTCGTAATAAACGACCTGGGCATCACTGGAACTGAGAAACTTCTCCAGTTCGAAACTGCGCAAGTACATGGGGGGGGCAGTGGTCGCATGCTCGACGTTTTCAAGAAAACAACCACGGACAATGACATCGTTCGCAACAGCTACCCGGGTCGCACGTTGATCGGTCATCATGTAATAACCATGCAGCGGATGACTCACCAGACGATTCAGATAACCCTGTATCGTCGCCCCATAACCGACATCCACGACGGCCTGGCGGCCCGACGCGCCCAACGCCAGGCTGTCGAGATAATGCAGCAAAGCCGTACGCTCGACGCCGGCGCGAGCGCAGATGTCATCCTGCAATGCCATCAACAAGGGACGCAGATGATCGACCTGTCCGTGAAAAACCTCCACCGTCCTGTCCTGATGCCAGCCAAGCTGAGCGGACAACTCGGCCCAGCGTTCGACCCCCGGCTTCAAGCCATATCGCTCGAACAAAAAATTCCCGATGGTATTCGGAAAATAGGTGGGTGCAGCAATGCCGAGGATATCCTCAAGATTTCCGATCATCGGCACACTGACCGTACGGCGCGAAACGACCAGATAATCGGCCTTTGGCAGTCCTGACAAACCCGCCGTCCAGATGTCATAGACCCGCTTGATCAACTGCCCCTCGCGCGCCAGAAAATAAAGCCTGTCGATCCCATCCCGTTGCGCGCTATCGACAAGCCACTGACACAAGCTTGTCAGCAACGGCCCGACAACACTGTAGCCGATGTGATAGGGCGTCGGCTCAACGAGCGAATCCGCATCCAGGCGAGAGTAGCCAATGGCGGAAAAATTCTTCTGGATGACCAGTCCCAACGTCAGCTCACGCTGCAAGTCACGGCCCAGCTCAGTGTTCTCGACCAACCCACGCAAACGAGGCAGGCCACGCGCAAATTCGACGGGTTTCAACACATGCATGCCGACGGCCCCCTTGTCGCAGGGAATCTGGAGATCGGAACGCTCGTTGTCGCCCACCATCAACATCTCCGCAGGACGGATGCCATAGTGTTCGAAAACATGGTCATAAAGCTGGCCGGCATCCTTGCGCAAACCAATTTCATTCGACAGGAACAACCTGTCCCAACCGACGATGCCATGACAAGCCAGCATGCTTTCGATCGTTGCACGGGACAGGAACATATCGCTGATCAATGCAACCGGCTTGCCGCTCGCCAGAGCGCGGCTGAATAAAGCCAATACTTCCTGTCGAGGTGCCACACAAGCCAACTCGACGTCTTCCTCCATCTTTCTCAACCGGGCCAGTTCTTCACGGCCCAAGTCTGCCAGCGTGCCAAGTCGCGCAAAGACCTCATCCATACCGACATCCCGACCAGCGGCCTCGCGTGCCTGCCCCTCGGCCACCGCCCGGAACCGAAGATAACGCTGGCCGCTTTCACCGCCGACACGTTCTGCAACGATACGCTTGACCGACTCGGCATCCAGCAATGGCCGGCATAACAACGTATCGAAAATATCGAAGGCGATCAACCTGACCGCAGGCAACTCGAACTGGGCGCACATCCAGTCGAACCTACGTGCGGCGTACTGCTGAAGGCCCCATGCAGACCAGGACGGGTTCTGCAAATCCTTGATGATTCCGGTCTCAAAGCCACGGCTCAACGAAGACAGTGCCAGCAGCCGCTCCAGACAGTGTGCAAAGGTTCCATCCGTCTGCCCGGCTTCTTCGGCGAAGTCATCAAGCGTAATTCCGGCATCAAACAACGGCCGCAAAGCATCTCCCCGCGCCCAGAACATCGAACCGGCCGGAAAATCGAAATACCCCTGCGGCACAGGAGAAATACCGATCCGCGCACACCACGCGCTGCCCATCGCCTTGTTGGCCAACCAGGTATTGGCAGCATAAGGCAGCAGATGATAGTTCTGCGGATAGACAATACCGTACGGTCGGTCTTCTGCCTGCATCTGGCCGATGATGCGCCGGATACGCACCTCGCTGCCGAGCAAAGTGCCGCAGAGATACTGACGCCAGCCCTCGGTCGCCCCCTTGTTGTAAAGCGATTTCTTGCTATGCAGATGGGCGACGTAATCGTAATGCTTCAGACGATCCCCAAAAGTGCAGAACATCGGCGCAATATCACGGCCATGATTCGGCACTTTCTCGATATTCAAACGCTGCTGCCCCGGCAAGCCCTCGAAAGCCTTCCGGCAGACGCGCCCACCGTCATCGCTGGCCACGGAAACATACAGATCGTAATCGAAAGGCATGTTTCGCAGATACCCGGCGAACTCATCGGCGAGATCCTCGTAGAACATATGCAGATGAATCGCGATGCTGCCAGCGGACTGTGCGGCAGGCTGACGGCGAAGATCTGGTTGGGACGAATGGCGGCGTCGGGCTTCCAGACAACGGGGCCGGCGTCGGAGTCGGAGGGTGTGAGGCAATCAAAGCAGCAACTCGCCACTCCATCCCCGCCGGCGGCGTCTGCAAGCCCCTGCTCGGCTACCTGGAGTCCAT
>CAZFPI010000133.1:0-5374 GCA_964521075.1 uncultured Sterolibacterium sp. | reverse complement strand
CGACGATATCGTTTATCGTCCGGCATTCGATCAGCATCGGATAGCCCAGCACACACCCGAAGCGTTCTTCGACACGGGCCAGCATCTCGATGGCCTTGACAGAGGTTCCGCCAAGTTCCGTAAAGGGTGTTTCCGCGCCGATGACGTATTCCGGGCAACGCAGTACCTGCGCCCAGATGCTGCGAATGGTTCCAATGGTTCCCATGGCGTCAATGGCGTCAATGGCCTGGCCGGTAGCCACGGAAACATCGGCGGGGGAAGCCTGCATCGCCGCCGGGGCAGTTTCTTTGAGGGCGACGGTCTGCCTGCGCGGGTCGTGCGTCTCGAACTCGATCCGCTTGTCCTCGTACAAACCGCTGGCCCATTCCCGGGCCAGTTGATAGCGTTGCAGCTTGCCGCTGGAAGTGCGCGGCAGACGAGGCAAAGACAAAACGCAATCGACCGGATGGGCGAGATATTCCTCGGCAGCCTGGCGGATTTCATGCGCCCAGAGCCAGAAATCCGCCTTGCGCCGGATGCCGTCACTACGACGCCGGGAGGCCACGAAAATCACGACACGGTCATGCCCCGTGACCGGGTCGACCGTCGCGCAGGCAGCAACACCGCCATCCTTCAGGTCAAATGTTTCTGACAGGGCCCGCTCGACATCGGAGGCCATGACATTGCGGCCGCTGACGAAGATGACGTCCTTGAGACGCCCGGCGATAGTCAGCCGCCCTTGCACGAGAAAGCCAAGATCGCCGGTTTTCAGCCAGCCATCTTCGGTAAACAGGCCGCGATTGACATCTCCCTGCCCTTCGTAGCCGGAGGTTACGTTGGTGCCGCGAATCTGCACCTCGCCCACCCGGGCATCGGGCAGGATTTCGCCCTGCTCGCCTGCCACACGCACTTCGACGGAAGGCAGCGGGTAGCCGACATCGACGTATTCGATCAGATGGGAATCCTCGGTTGCGGCGACAGCCACACCGTCGGCAGTCAGCTGCTCGCGGTCAAGGCGATGCACACGGGGCTCGGTTTCTATCGGGCTGAAGGTCACGGCCACACAGGCTTCCGCCATGCCATAGACGGGGAACATCGCCGTGCGCCGGAAGCCTGCGGGAGCGAGAAGATCGCAGAAGCGGCGCATGACATTCACGGAAATCGGCTCTGCACCGTTACACAGCAGGCGAACGCAGGAAAGATCAACTTCCGCCAGATCCTCGGGCGTAACGCGATCGAGGACGTGCTGCAGGCCAAAATTTGGCGAGCTGATGACTTCAGCGTGATGACGGGCGATCTGGCGCAGCCAGAACATCGGCTCGGCAATGAACTCGGCCGCATCGAGCTTGATCTGCCCCATGCCCCGATACAGCGGCACGAGATGGAAGGCGATCAGGCCCATGTCGTGGTAATAAGGCATCCAGCTCAGGGTCGATTCGCCAGGCTGAGCCTTGACGGTATCGGCAATCTCCCTGACATTGCAAAAAAGATTGCGATGCGTAAGCCGTACCCCCTTCGGCAGGCCTGTCGAGCCGGAAGAAAACTGCAGGTAGACAAGATCATCCTCGGCCGCGTCAAAAATCCGGGCAGCCCCGGCATCTCCGGCCAGAGGGTCATCGACCAGCCAGCGACAGCCATGGGCTACCGGTCTGGCCGTTCCGTCGGCATAGGCAGCTTTCTGGTCGGCATCGACCACCACCAGGGGCCCGCCAAGAACCCTGGTCACGCCATCGAGCTTGCGGGAGGCGTCGGAATCACGAAGCCAGGAAGCAACCTTCGGCAAGAGTACGGGGACCATACCCCCGAGCACACAGGCCCAGAAGAGTTCGATTTGACGCTGCGCCGTCTGGCACTGAACGACGACACGCTGCCCGGGCCCGATACCATGGGACTGCAACACCGACAAGGCACTGCAGGCACGACGATAAAGCCCGGCGTAAGTGCAAACGACGTCCCGGCCATCGCGCTGGGCGAAAACGATCTGACGATCCGGCGTGAGATTCGCCGCATTGCGGATAAGATCAATCAGCGTCATAAGACCATTCAGAAGACAGGCAATAAAAAAAAGCGGGGACGAACGACTGGCAGTGCCGGGGCAGCCACGGACCGCTGGCAGATTAATCACGCGATGCTATCATGGCCACAGGCTGTTCCTTCGCCCGGAGCCATTTGGCGAAGCCGACTTTCTCACGAATCCGCCCCGGGAAAACAGCACTCTTGGCAAGCACACGCAGCACACGCCATTATCCTGTAAAAATATCCCGTTGGCACGTCTTTGCAACGATGGAAAACCCCGCTGAAATAAACAGTCACCTGATTCACTCCCCTTTCCCGTCCCCATGTCTTCATCAAACGCCGTACTCCGCAATCCGGCGTTGCGTCTTCTCGAACAACGTCACCCCGGAGAAAACCCGCCGCTGATGGAACGCGCCGGGCAGGCCGCTGCCCGCGTGGCGCGGGATCTGCTGGCGAACCTTGCCATTGTCCCCGGCCAGATTCCCCTGGTCATCGCCGGCCCGGGCAACAATGGCGGCGATGCCTTCGTCGTCGCCCGCCTGCTTCGTGAGGCAGGCTACGCCCCCTTGCTGGTCTTTGCGGGGGAACGATCCCGTCTGCCGCCCGACGCACAAGCCGCCTGCAACGCCTGGCTACGCGAAGGCGGCATACTGAACGCGCAAATTCCGGCCTGCCCCGGTGAAGGCAATGCGAACTACGCTCTGGTGATCGACGGCCTCTTTGGCATCGGCCTCAAGCGCGCGCCAGAAGGCGAATACGCCCGGATCATCGAACAGATCAACGCGATGCCCTGCCCCGTGCTGGCCCTCGACATCCCCAGCGGCCTCGATTCCGAAACCGGCTGCACACCGGGTGTTGCCATCCGGGCGACGCACACGGCGACTTTCATCGCCCTCAAACCGGGCTTGCTGACCAATGACGGCCCGGATCATTGTGGCCGCCTGAGCCTCCATGACCTCGGCCTCGCAGCAGAAACCCGGGAAATTCACGATGGTCGCACGATCACCCCCGAACTCTTTGCCGGAGATTTGCGCCCGCGCGCCAAAAACACCCACAAAGGCAGCCATGGCCGTGCCGTCATCCTGGGCGGAGCACCCGGCATGGCAGGAGCCGCCCTACTGGCCGGGCGCGCCGCCTTGTCGCTGGGGGCGGGCCGTGTCTTTGTCGGCATGCTGGACAGGATCGCCCTCGACCCCGGCTACCCGGAACTCATGCTGCGCGAAGCCGAGGATGCTCTCCAATATGCCGACTGCCTGGCCGTCGGGCCCGGGCTTGGGCAAAGTGATGCTGCCCGCCGCCTGCTCGACTGCGCCATTGGTACAACCTGCCCCCTGCTGCTTGACGCTGACGCGCTCAACCTGCTGGCAACACACCCAGGCTGGCCGGAAAAACTGGCGCAGCGCAAAGCAAAGACACTACTCACCCCCCACCCCGCCGAAGCAGCCCGGCTGCTGGGCATCAGCACCCGGGAAGTACAGTCCGACCGGATCAGCCACGCACTGCAACTGGCAAAATCCAGCCGGTCTTCCGTCCTGCTAAAAGGCTGCGGCAGCCTCGTCGCCCTGCCGGAACCAACCACCCCGTGGTTCATCAATACCAGCGGCAACCCCGGTCTCGCAACAGCAGGCAGTGGCGACGTACTCAGCGGCATGGTGCTTGCACTGCTTGCCCAGGGCTGGGAAGCGAATCATGCCCTGCTCGCCGCAACACACCTGCATGGCGCGGCCGCCGACGCCTGCGTAGCAGCCGGCATCGGCCCCATCGGCTTGCGTGCAGGCGAAATCATCGAACCCGCCCGCTGCCTGCTGAACCAGTGGGTCGCACAACATGGGCAAAACAGCGGGTACGGCGCAGGCATGGCTTTCAGGCCGGAATGCTAAAATTTTCGACCTTTCACGAACCCCTCAATCCCTCACCTGGCCCCACATCATGGATATCCGACTCTCCGCCGAAATCGAACGCAACGTGCTCGCCGCGCTGGCCGAGGACATCGGAGGGGGTGACCTGACCGCCCAGCTGATCCCGCCAACACAACAAAGTCGTGGCCTGGTCATCACCCGCGAAGATGCCGTGCTATGCGGTGTGCCCTGGTTCAACACCTGTTTCCAGCGGCTGGACCCCTACTCTGCCATCACCTGGCAGGCGCGCGATGGCGACAGCGTGACTGCCGGACAAACCCTCTGTGAAATCACCGCCAGCACCCGCGCCCTGCTGACCGCAGAGCGCACCGCCCTGAACTTCCTGCAACTTCTCTCTGGCACAGCCAGCCTCACCCGTCTGTTCGTCGACCTCGTCGAAGGGACGGACTGCAAGATCGTCGACACGCGCAAAACCCTGCCTGGCCTGCGGCTGGCGCAAAAATACGCAGTCAAGACCGGCGGCGGCCACAACCACCGCCTGGGCCTCTACGACGGCATCCTTATCAAGGAAAACCATATCATCGCCGCAGGCGGCGTAGCCCAGGCACTCAACCAGGCCAGAAAGCTGGCCGCAGGCCATGTATTTGTCCAGATCGAGGTCGAAACCATCGCGCAGCTCGTCGAAGCCCTCGAATGCGGTGCAGCCATGGTGCTGCTCGACAACATGACACTGGAACAACTCCGCGAAGCCGTCGTCATCAACGCTGGCCGCGCCGAACTGGAAGTCTCCGGTGGCGTAAACATCGAACGGGTACGCGCCATCGCCGAAACCGGCGTTCATCGCATCTCCATCGGCAGCCTGACCAAAGACGTCAAGGCGGTTGATCTCTCGTTACGGCACGTCGAACGCTAACCACATTCAACACCAGCCGCATCAAGACGACCTCCGGCAAGCCACCCCCCCCAACAGGGCAATCGCATTCGAGATTTCCCCCATCCCGTCGGGACGAATCATCATTCGCCCTGAACCACCATCGAGCGTGCCCCGCTTCATCGGCCGGGCTGCCCTCCTGCTAGTCTTGCCGTGCGGCCAAACTTCGGCTACTGGTTCTAAACCGCCACGACGTGAGGCACAAAACTTGTGCCTCACGAACCCCGACTCCATCAAGGTGACAGCACCACCTTCACCGAGCCATCCACCGCGCTTTTGTCGATGTAACCGATCGCCGTCGGGTTGGCGGCGACGAACTTTTTCACATCGGCATCGGAGGCCAATTCTTTCAAAGGCTGCGCTTTGCCGGTGAAGACCAGCTTGGCCCAGTAAGCCTTGAGCTGCGCGCCATCCTTGCCGGTCACCTTGTGATAAAAGGCATCACGCACCGGATTGCCATCGGGCAGATCAACCCCCGTCAGCTCATTCGATTTTCCGAGAAAAACCCCGGAAACCTGATCCGCCGAGAGTGCCGCGGTATTTTTCGGATTCACGATCACCGCAACTGCCTGCGCCAAGGCGCATTGTG
>CAZFPI010000132.1:0-5416 GCA_964521075.1 uncultured Sterolibacterium sp. | reverse complement strand
AGAGACGGCAGACAAGGAAAAAGCCAGCGCGAGGCTGGCTTTTTCGAATTGGTGGGCCCCCCGGGAGTCGAACCCGGCACCAACGGATTATGCTTACCAACTATGGCTTTCGCCACCCCTTTCGGGTTTGTGGTCTGGACTGTCTCTTGTCTTTACGACCTGCCCGTACAGTCTCTACACGTTCTCTCTGACCGAGAGCTTCGCTCGGGATTGCCACGCTGCTTTCGCAACAGAGGTTTCCCCGAATTTGAGCAGTTCTACCGAGGGGCAGAGTTAACTTACCCCAGGGCAACCCAATCAGTTCTCTCCGTCCTCTTGCGAGTCGTAGGAGGTCACTTGTTAAGTCCGCTGCTCTAACCAAGCATGAGCTAGAGGCCCTGAAACTGCAAACTTTACTGCACTTGGCTACGCCTGACACCTGGTCATTTGTAGCCTGTGTGTGGCCTTGAGTGCTTTTACCACCCGGGGAAACACATACAACCCATTGATTTAATAAAAACTTTCAAACAAAACCCCAGCATTGTGAGATCTCTGCTCTGGCCACTTCTCTACAAACCCGAGAAGCGCGGGATTATAAGCCTTGCCCGGGCTTGCTGCTGATATGCAGCGCGTTCAGGGGACTTCGGAATTTTGCATTCGTCCCAGTACGCGCTGGGTACGGCGGTTGAGGTAGGCGGAGTACGGGGCTTTTTCAAAGCGGCGCGGGGCGGGGAGCATGACGGCCAGGCGGGCGGCCTGTTCGGCGGTGAGCTGGCTGGCCGGGGCGTTGTAGTAACGGCGCGATGCGGCTTCTGCGCCAAAGAGGCATTCGCCCCATTCCACGGAGTTGAGGTACACCTCCAGGATGCGCTGCTTGTCCCAGACGGTTTCCAGCATCAGGGTGATGATGGCTTCTTGCACTTTGCGTAGCGGTGTTTTCGAGGGGGAGAGGAAGAGATTTTTGGCGAGCTGCTGGGAGATGGTCGATCCGCCTGCGACGATTTTTCCTTTTTTCTGGTTTTTTTCCAGGGCTTTTTGCATGCCTTCCCAGTCGAAGCCTTCGTGGTCGACAAATTTGTCGTCCTCTGCTGCGATGACGGCGCGTTTGAGTTGTGCGGAAATCTTTGAGTACGGCCGCCACTGGTGTTTGAGTTCGGCGGCGGGGTTGGTGGCGCGCGCTTCGGCCAGGCGTATCTGCATGAAGCGGGTCATGTCCGGATCGCTGTATTTCCACCAGACGATCCAGCCCAGATACCAGAGCTGCAAGGCGGTGGCGAGCAGGAGCAGCACCAGCAGACCGCGCAGCAGCCATCGGAAAACGCCGGGGTTGGGCACGTTCATGCGCTGCGTAATTCCCTAAGCAGATCATCGGTAGCAGGCCGGATGCCGCGCCAGAGGAAAAAGGCTTCAGCGGCCTGCTCGACCAGCATGCCCAGGCCATCTGCCACACGCGCTCCGGCCCCTCCGGCCTGCCGCATGAAGGCAGTCTGGCGGCCGTAGAGCATGTCGTAGGCAAGGCTGTTTTCGGCGAAGAGCGTGTCGCCCAGCGGCAGGGCAGCATCGCTCAGCCCGGCAGAGGTGGCATTGATGATGATGTCGAAAGATTGCTTCGTCAGCTCGTCGAATCCGGCAGCCTCGACTGAAACAGGCGGCAAGTCGGCTTGTGTTGTCGCAGCGAGCCGGGCGAGCGTTTGCGCTTTCTCGCGGCTTCGGTTGGCGATGAGCAGGCTGGCCGGGGTTTGTTGCAGGAGCGGTAGAAGAACGCCCCGGGCAGCACCGCCCGCGCCGAGCAGGAGGATGCGTTTTCCCTGAAGGGAGATGCCAAGATTGGTCGTGATGTCTCGCACCAGCCCTGCGCCATCGGTGTTGTCGCCCAGGATGTCGTCGCCATCGAATTTCAGGGTATTTACCGCACCGGCGGCGCGGGCACGGGGAGTGAGCCGGGTTGCCAGACGGAAGGCTTCTTCCTTGAAAGGGACGGTGACATTCGCGCCACGTCCGCCCCGGGCGATGAAATCCACCACACATTGCCGGAAGCCGTCTTGCGGGGCGAGCAGCGCGTCGTAGCACATGTCCTGCCCGGTCTGCCCGGCGAAATGGCGATGGATCAGGGGAGATTTGCTATGGGCGATCGGATTGCCGATCACGACATACGGGTCGGTCATGGGGAGAATGGCGGAAAAATTAACGGGCCTGCAGGCGGTCTTCGCTGGTAAACGACCAGGTACGGGTGATGCCGATGATATCGGTATCGGCCAGGTTCGGCGGAAATGCCGGGAAGGGGGCGGCCATGCGGACGATATGCAAGGCGGCATCGTCGAGGAGCTTCTTGCCGGAGGAGCGGTCGATGACCAGTGAGGCGATGGTGCCATCGGCATTGATTTCGACAGTCAGCACCAGCGTGCCATACATCTTGCCCTTGGCCGCTTCCGGGTAGTTCAGGTTGCCGACCCGCTCGATCTTTTGACGCCAGTCTTCCTCGTACTGGGCGAAGCGGTATTCGGTAGCCCGCGCGCCGATGAACTTCTTGCGGGGGCGTTTATTGTATTGCTCTGTCTGGCGGTCGATCTGGCCTTGCAGTCTGGCCATGGCCAGGGCATTCATGGCCAGACTGGCCCCGTTTTCCGGAGAAGGGGGAGTGGGAGACAAGGATGTTTTGGGTGTGGATTCCGCTGTTCTGCGGGCGTCTTGCGCCTTGAGCTGGGTGAGGAGCTGTTTTTGCAGGGCTTCGAGTTCGGCAACCTTTTTTTGTGCCTGGCTCAGCTGATCGCTTTGCCGGGTTTTCCGGTCGGAAGGCAGCGGGGTGCGGGCAATGAGGTCTTTGTCCGTATTACCGCCACCGTCCAGATTGGTTTGCGCCCGTATTTGTGCATCCTTGGGTTTTTGCGCGCTTTTGGCGTTGACCAGCACGACTTCCAGCATTTTGTCGCTGGCCGAAGCCAGCCTGCCTGGCAAATCGAAATGAATGGCCAGAAGGAGAGCGTGTGCCAGAAGGGAGATGCCCAGCGCATTCCCGAGCGTCAGACGCTGGGGCAGCAGGGCAAGGCAGCGATGGGGCCAGGAAGTTGGGCTGGACATAGACGGCGATTTTAACCGTCGAAGCAGGCCATACGTCATGAAACCCCATGATTCATCCATGGATTTGGCGTTACCATGCGAATTTCACCACAAGGTTGCCCTGCCCATGAATCGCATCCAGGCCATTGAACTCGAAGACCTTTCCTGGTTTCCGTCGCGCTGGCGAAATTACATGACGGATTTTTATCACTACCAGATGGCGACTTTCGATCTGTATCGCCCGGTGGCCGATCTACTGGCGCAGGCTCTGAAAAAGACCGGGCAGACGCGCATCGTCGATCTATGTTCCGGCGGTTCCGGCCCGCTGGCGCGGGTGCAGCAGCAGTTGCGCGAACGCCATGGGCTGGCGATTCCGATATGCCTTACGGATAAATATCCCAACCTGCCCGCCTTCGGGAAAGTCGCTGCCGAAGCCCGGGAGCAAGGCGGTGAAATCACCTTTTCGGCAGAGCCGGTCGATGCGACAGCCGTGCCAGACACCCTGCCCGGGCTGCGAACACTCTTTTCCTGTTTTCACCATTTCCCGCCGGCACTGGCCAGGCGCATCCTGCTGGACAGCGTAGACAAGAAAGCTCCCATTGCCATTTTCGAACTATCCAACCGCAGCCCGGCGGCATTTCTGCAAGTCCTGGTGGGCGGGCCATTATCCCTGCCTTTCATGACCCCCTTCTTCAGGCCCTTCAGCCTCTGGCGGCTGTTCTGGACGTATCTCGTGCCTGTCCTGCCGTTTTGCATCGTCTGGGATGGCACGGCCTCCAACCTTCGTGCCTATTCGCCAGAGGAAATGCGCCGTTTGATTGACGATGTGCCTGGCCATGAAACCTTCGAGTGGCAAACCGGCATGGCGCGGGGCGGCCTGCCGGGTGTGTGGGTGACCTACCTGACAGGCACGCCCCGGTAGCTCTCGCCTCATGCCACAGGCCAAGTAAAATCGGCCGTTACTGAAAAGCTGAAAAACTGAAAAATCATTTCAAGGAGGAGGAAGTCATGCGTTTTGGTTTTCATCTGTTCATGGTCGAGCCCGGTGAGCACCAGGAAATCGCGCGTACCGCTGACGAATGCGGCTGGGACAGCATCCAGGTCGCCGATGCACCGTTTTTCCCGGAAAAGGTTTCCGTACCTTACCCTTACACGCCCGATGGCTCGCGCTTCTGGCCGCTCGATATGCCGGTGCTCGACCCCTGGGTGGCGATGACGGCCATGGCGGTCGTGACCAAACGCATCCGTTTCATCCCCTCGGTCTTGCGCCTGGCGATCCGCCAGCCGCTGCTCGAAGCCAAGAGCCTGTGCTCCGTCGCAGCAGTGTCCGACTGCCGTGTCGCGCTGGGGGTGGGCCTGGCCTGGATGCCCGAGGAATTCAAATGGCTCAACGTCGACATGAAAACGCGCGGCAAACGGCAGGATGAAGCGATCCAGGCAATCCGCCTGCTGATGCAAGGTGGCTTTCAGGAATTCCACGGCAAGCACATCGATTTCGACCGCGTCATCATGGCCCCGACGCCCAAGAAGAAAATCCCGATCTATGTAGGAGGCGCAACCGCCCCGGCCATGCAACGGGCGGCCAGGCTGGGCGACGGCTGGCTGAGCGTCATCCACAACAAGGCGGAAATCCCCGGCATCGTCGATGAGCTCAACCGCTACCGGCGTGAATATGGCCGCGAAAAGGAAGCCTTCGACATCATGCTGCATTGCCCGGATGCCACCACGATCGACGACATCAAACGGCTCGAAGACCTGGGCATCACCGATCTGCAGGTCACCCCCTGGGCCATCCCGGGCATGGCCGCCGAAGAAGGTGTTGGCAAGATCATGCAGCAGCAACCCACCTTGCAGATGAAGAAAGACGCCATCCGGAAATACGCGGATCAGGTGATTTCAAAGTTTGTCTGAAGAAAGGATGGCGGCCTGGCGCAATACCGCACGGCGACCAGGCCACACGCCCGAACCTGTGACAAAAGAAGAGCGGCGAGCCGAGTGGCTGCCGCTCTTGAATGATAACTGGCGCGCCCGAGACGATTCGAACGTCCGACCCCTGCCTTCGGAGGGCAGTACTCTATCCAGCTGAGCTACGGGCGCGTGGGGGTGAGAGATTCACCGAGCGGGGCATTCTACTGCAAGAACGCCGTTCAGAACTCCTCCCATTCTTCGACTTCGTCATGGGCATGCGCGAGCGGGACGGGTTTGCGCGGCGCGGCTGCGGCCTGACGGGGCAGTGCGCGAGGGGCGTTCTTTTGCGTGACGACGGGGCTGCGGCCTTCGGACAAGCGGAACATGGCGACGGATTCGACCAGGGCATGCGCCTGTTCTTCCAGGCTTTCCGCCGCAGCGGCGGCCTCTTCGACGAGGGCGGCGTTTTGCT
>CAZFPI010000131.1:0-5484 GCA_964521075.1 uncultured Sterolibacterium sp. | reverse complement strand
TGTGCACGACGATCGCCTGCGGCGGCAGTTCGGGGTGGGCCGCGTCGATCTCCTGGGCGGCGTGGGCGATGGTCTGGGGTAGTGTGGCCAGTGTGGCCAATTCGGCCAGCAGCCAGACAAATTTGAGCCGGTGGTGAGGTTTCATGCCAGTTTTCCCGCAGTCAGGATGGGGGTAGTCCAGTAGAAAATCGCCGGATTGGGCAGGTTTTGACGCAGGTAGTCGAGCATCCGGTCGGCGTCCTGCCGCGAGAGCAGCAGTTCCATTCGCATCCGGTTGGCGTGGCCGCGCACATGCTCGCTGGCGGAACGCAGTTCGACGCCATCGCCATGCGCCTCGACGCGGCAGGCGGTGAAGCTGGCCCTGAGTTCCGGATGCGCCAGCAACAGATCGCTGACGGCTTCTTCCAGCCCCCGGGGCATGACGAGATTGAGGCAGGTGTCGATGGAGAGATGGGTCATGTCGATTCCAGCGCGGCAGAAGGTGAGCCAGGGGGGGAGGATGCGCCAAAGCGGCGGTAGAGCATGGGCAGGAGCAGCAGGGTCAGCAAGGTGGCACTCGCCAGGCCGCCGATGACGACGATGGCCAGGGGTCTTTGGATTTCCGAACCCGGGCCGCTGGCAAAGAGCAGCGGCACGAGGCCGAAGGCGGCGATGTTGGCCGTCATCAGCACCGGGCGCAGGCGACGTTTCGCACCTTCGACCACCACCTGCTGGATGGGCATGCCCTGGTCGCGCAGCTGGTTGAAGGTGCTGACCATCACCACGCCGTTGAGCACCGCGATGCCCAGGAGCGCGATGAAGCCGACCGAAGCGGGGACGGAGAGGTATTCACCACTCATCGCCAGGGCGAAGATGCCGCCGACCAGCGCGAAGGGAATGTTGCTGAGCACCAGCAGCGTCTGGCGCAGCGAACGGAAGGTGGAAAACAGCAGGAAGAAGATGAGGGCCAGGGCAATCGGGATGACGACCAGCAGGCGGGCGGCGGCACGTTGCTGGTTTTCGAACTGGCCGCCCCAGGCCAGGCGATAGCCAGGCGGCAGCTGGATTTCCTGCGCCACCCGCTGACGGGCTTCGTCGACGAAGCCGACCAGATCGCGGCCGCGCACATTGGACTGCACCACGACATAGCGTTGGGCGGCTTCGCGGTCGACCTTCACCGGGCCGTCGATGCGTTCGAGACTGGCGATGCTGGCCAGCGGCAAGGTATCGCCTGCTGCTGTGGTGATACGCAAACCGGCGAAATCGGCGGGGGAATGGCGCAAGGCTTCCGGGCCACGGATGACGAGCGGCACGCGACGCCCCTGTTCCATCACCGTGCCGATGTTCTGGCCTTCCAGCAGACGCCGCAGATCGGCTTGCACGTCTTCGATGTTGAGGCCATGCCGGCCAGCGGCCAGGCGGTCGATGTTGATGCGGAAATACTGCACGCCATCGTTTTTCACCGTCAGGGTGTCTTCCGCACCGGGCACTTTTTTCAGCAGGGCTTCGATGTCCTGCGCGAGCCCGTTGAGTGTTTTCAGGTCCGGGCCGTAGATTTTCACCGCCAGATCGCCGCGCACGCCGGTCATCATTTCCGATACGCGCATGTCGATGGGCTGGCTGAAGCTGAAGGCGATGCCGGGGAAGCCGGAAAGGGTGGCGCGCAGCTGGTCTGTCAGCCATTCCTTGTCGGGTTTTCGCCAGCTCGCGCGTGGCTTGAGCACCAGAAAGGTGTCGGTCTGGTTCAGGCCCATGGGGTCCAGCCCCAGCTCGTCGGAGCCCACGCGGGCGACGATGTCGGCCACTTCGGGCACGTCCTTCAGAATGGCTTCCTGAATACGCAGATCCATCGCTACGGTTTGTTCCAGACCGATGGAGGGCAGCTTTTCAATCTGCACGATCAGGTCGCCTTCGTCCATGGTCGGCATGAAGCTTTTGCCCACCACGAGATAGGCCCCGACAGCGGCCAGCAATGAAGCCACCGCCAGGGCGGCCACCATTTTTTCGTGGCTCAATGCCCAGTCCAGCAGGCGACTGTAACCGGCGTTGAGCTTTTTCATGAGCCAGGGCTCGTGTTCTTCGCCGCGCTTGAGCAGCCAGGCGGCTAGTACCGGCACGACGGTCAGGGAGAGGAGCAGCGAGGCGGAGAGGGCGAAAACGATGGTCAGGGCGACCGGTGCGAAGAGCTTGCCTTCCAGCCCTTGCAGGGTGAGCAGCGGCAGGAAGACGATGATGATGATGGCGATCCCCGAGGCGACCGGCTGCGCGACTTCGCGCGTGGCCCGATACACCAGATGCAGCAGGGGGAGGTGTTCGCTGGATTCGCCTGAGGCAAGCCGGGTTTCGACGTTTTCTACCACCACCACTGCGGCATCGACCAGCATGCCGATGGCGATGGCCAGCCCCCCCAGACTCATGAGGTTGGCCGAAAGGCCAAAGAGCCGCATCAGGATGAAAGTGGCCAGGGCCGCCAGCGGCAACATCAGGGCGACAACCAGGGAGGCGCGTAAATTGCCGAGGAATGCCAGTAGCAGCAGGACGACCAGCACAATGGCTTCCAGCAATGCGCGGCTCACCGTGCCGACGGCGCGTTCGATGAGGCTGGAGCGGTCGTAAAAGGGTGTGATGGTCACGCCTTTGGGCAGGCTGGGGGCGAGTTCCGCCAGCCGCGCCTTGACGCCCGCCACCACGGCCTGGGCATTCGCTCCGCGCAGGCCCAGCACCAGGCCTTCGACGGCTTCCCCGCGCCCACCGTGGGTGACTGCGCCGTAGCGGGTCAGGCTGCCATTCCTGACTTCGGCGATGTCTTCCACACGGATGACCTGCCCCGTTCCGGCATCCTGTTTGACGACGATGGCGGCGACATCCGCGAGGCGGGTGATCGCCCCTTCCGCCCGCACCAGCAGGGCTTCTTCGCCATCGGCCAGGCTGCCCGCGCCATCGTTGTGATTATTGGCTTCCAGGGCTTCCTGCAACTGTTTTAGTGTGACCCCGCGCGCGGCCAGCCGTTCGGGTTGCGGGCTGACTTCGAAGGTGCGAACGTGCCCCCCCAGACTGTTGACATCGGCCACCCCGGGGAGGGTTCGCAGTGCCGGGCGCAGCGTCCAGTCGAGCAGGGTGCGCTTTTCTTCGAGGCTCATGGCCGGCGGGCCGTCGATGGTGAACATGAACATTTCACTCAGCGGCGTGGTGATGGGGGCCAGCCCGCCGCTGGCGTTGGCCGGCAGGTCTTTCATGACCGAGGAGAGGCGTTCGCTGACCTGCTGGCGCGCCCAGTAGATGTCCGTACCGTCGTCGAAATCGAGGGTAATGTCGGCCAGCGCGTATTTCGAGGTCGAACGCAGCATGCGCTGGTGGGGAATGCCCAGCAGTTCCTGCTCGATGGGGGTGGTGATGCGTGTCTCGATTTCTTCGGGCGTCATGCCCGGCGACTTGATGATGATCTTGACCTGGGTGGTGGAGACATCCGGGAAGGCGTCGATGGGCAGCTGGCTAAAGGCCAGCGCACCCGCGATGATGAGGCCCAGCGTGAGCACCAGCATCAGCAGGCGTTGCGTAAGCGAAAAGGCGATCAGTCGGTCGAGCATGTCATTTCCTCATTCCGCTCCAACGCCGGCGAGCAGGGCCTTGAGGCCGGAGGCCCCCTGCACGACGACGGTTTCATCCGGCTTGAGGCCGCTGACGAGCACCCCGTCGCCGCTTTCTTTTTGCACACGCACTTCCTGGATGCGATAGCCGCCGGGTTCGCTGATGAAAACGAGGGTTTTCCCTTCGTGCCGGATGAGGGCGGCGGCAGGCAGACGGGTGCTGCCGATGCCGGGTAGCTCAATCGCGGCGGACACGGCCTGGCCCGGGCGCAGGGGCAGTGTTTCACCGTTTGCGGGCATCTCCAGCCGGGCGCGAACCAGTACGGATTGCGTGGCGGACTGCACGGCTGCGCCGACGGTCATGATTTTTCCGTGTACCTCATTGGCGGCCACGTTCAGGCCAGGTTTCAGTTGCGGGGCCAGCTCTGCCGGGACCTGGATTTCCAGCCAGAGCTCGCCCAGCCGGGCGAGGGTGTAGAGGCTGGCGGCGGCATCCACTCTTTGGCCGGGGGTGGCGTTTTGCTCGAGCACGACGCCGTCGATGGGGGAGGTGAGCGTGAGACCCGCCGCATCGAACTGCCCGGCCCCGCTGACCAGCGCGCGCGCCTGACGCCGTTCGACGGCGGAGGCTTCGGCCTGCTGCCAGGCGGCGTGGCTGGCCTGCAGGCGGGCTTCGGGGATCAGCCCTTCCTTGAAGAGCGTCTGGTCGCGTTGCCAGTGCTGGCGGCTGAGCTCGGCCTGTGCTGCGGTCTGGCGCAAATCGCGTTGCAGCTCGGCGGCTTCGCGGCTGTTCAGTTTCGCGAGAGCCTGCCCCTTTTTCACCCTCATGCCCGGGGCGACATGCAGTGCCTGCACGACACCGGGCAAGGGGGCGGAGAGGATGCGTAACTGCTCATTGGGCACGACGACGCGCGCAGGCAGACCGGCGCGCAGGAGCGCGCCTTCCCTGCCAGGCTGGAGGGTTTTGATCCCCAGCCGGGCGGTCTGTTCGGCGGTGACTTTCAAGGGAGCGACGCTTGCCCGGGCTTCGGCCGCCCCCAGGGACAGAGGCTGAAAGGCAGCACAGGCGAGCAGCAGGGAGGGGAGCAGGGGGTTACGCATCATGGGGCTTTCCTCGTCCGGGCAGCATGCGGCGCAAGGTGTCGTCGCGCAGCAGGAAATGATGTTGCAAGGCCGCCAGCACATGCGCGCCGATCAGCAGATAGCCCAGTGTGCCCAGTGTTTCGTGGATTTCCTTGAGTGTGTGGGCGAGATCCTCGTCTGGCGCGACGAGGGCGGGTAGTTCCATCCCGACGAACATGACGGGTTTGCCCTTGGCCGAGACGGCCAGCCAGCCCAGAATCGGCATCAGCAGCAAAAAGCCGTACAGGGCCAGGTGCATCAACCCCGCGAGCTTTTGTTGCCAGCCCGCTGGCGCGGGAGTGATGGCGGGCGGGGTGTAGGTGGCGCGCACCAGAAGGCGCAGGGCCGTCAGGGCCAGCAGGGCGAGCCCGGCCATGAAATGCCAGTTTTTCATGAGCGCGCGCAAATCGCTGCCCTTGGGAAAGGCTTCGTGCAGCTCGATCAGGGCATAGACGGCGATCATCAGAACTACGGCCAGCCAGTGGATGGCCGTGGGCAGCGGCGGGTAGTGGTCGTGACGCGCGGGAGCGGGGGCGGTGTTCATGAGTTTCTCCTGTGTGAAGAAGGGTACGGCGTGATTCTGCCCGGATGTTCCTGAACGCAGGCTGAATGAGGCATTCAGGGAGTCTTCTCCGGCGATTTATTTTGAGCGTGAGCCGAACCACTGAAAGAGCCGATGGACGCCTTCGTGAAGGCTGAGCAGGGCAATGCCTGCGGCAGCGGCCATGAGCCAGGCATCAGGAGTGAGGGGGGCCAGGGCAAAGAGTGCGGCGATGTCGGGAAGGGTGGCGATGAT
>CAZFPI010000130.1:0-5514 GCA_964521075.1 uncultured Sterolibacterium sp. | reverse complement strand
CAATTGGCAGAGCGTCGGTCTCCAAAACCGAAGGTTGGGGGTTCGATGCCCTCCGCCCCTGCCAATATACTGAGAAAACATGGCTGACAAGCTTAAGTTTGTACTCGCGCTGCTGTTGCTGGCGTTCGGGGTGGTTGGTTTTTACCTGCTCTCCGAGCAGCCGATGATTTTGCGTGTGCTGTCGGTTTTGTTCGGTTTGGGTGCTGCTGCTGCCGTGGCCTGGAAAACAGAGCCGGGGCAGCGCTTCTTTGCTTTTGGGCGTGAGTCCTGGCTGGAAGTCAAGAAGGTTTCCTGGCCGACGCGCAAGGAGGCGATGCAGACAACGGGCATCGTCTTCGTTTTTGTGCTGGTCATGGCCATCGTGCTTTGGACAACGGACAAAAGCCTTGAGTGGGCCATTTATGACCTGATTCTGGGGTGGAAGAAATCATGACAAAGCGTTGGTATGTCGTTCATGCCTATTCCGGCTTCGAGAAATCGGTGCAGCGCGCTTTGCGCGAGCGTGTGCAGCGCGCGGGCATGCAGGAGGTTTTCGGCCAGATTCTCGTGCCCGAAGAAGAGGTCGTCGAGATGCGTAGCGGGCAAAAGAGCATTACGCAGCGCAAGTTCTTCCCGGGTTATGTCCTCGTTGAAATGGAAATGAATGACGAGAGCTGGCATCTCGTCAAAAGTACGCCCAAGGTCACGGGATTCATCGGGGGTACGGCCACCAAGCCCACGCCGATTTCCGAGAAGGAAGTCGAAAAGATCATGCACCAGATTCAGGAAGGGGTTGAGAAGCCCCGTCCGAAGGTTCTGTTCGAGATTGGCGAAATGGTGCGGATCAAGGAAGGCCCGTTTGCCGACTTCAATGGCAATGTCGAAGAAGTTAATTACGAAAAGAGCCGCATGCGGGTTGCTGTGGTTATTTTCGGCCGTTCGACTCCGGTCGAGCTTCAGTTCGATCAGGTGGAGAAAGTCTGATTTTTGTGTTTCGCGTTGCCGTGCCGCGAAACCGGTGTTTGTAGTATCGCATGGCAAGAGGAGCGTGGTGGTTTGAGCGGTCACGGATCGCACGGGCTGTCAGTGCGTTATCACTCAATTAAAGGAAATTATTCATGGCAAAGAAAATCGTCGGCTATATCAAGCTGCAAGTGCCGGCCGGCAAGGCGAACCCCTCGCCCCCCATTGGCCCGGCTCTCGGTCAGCGTGGCCTCAATATCATGGAGTTCTGCAAAGCGTTCAACGCGCAGACGCAGGGCATGGAACCGGGTCTGCCGATCCCCGTGGTCATCACCGCTTTTGCGGACAAGAGCTTCACCTTCGTGATGAAGTCGCCCCCGGCCACCATTCTGGTCAAGAAGGCCGCAGGGATTCAAAAGGGCAGTGCCAAGCCGCACACCGACAAGGTCGGCAAAGTGACGCGCGCACAGCTTGAAGAAATCGTGAAGGTGAAACAGAAAGATTTGACGGCAGCCGATATGGACGCTGCTGTTCGCACCATTGCCGGCAGTGCCCGTAGCATGGGCATCACTGTGGAGGGCCTCTGAAATGGCTAAAATTTCCAAGCGCGCCAAGGCCCTGGCGGCCAAGGTCGATCGCAACAAGGCTTATCCGCTCAAAGACGCCCTGGCTCTGGTCAAGGAATGTGCCACGGCCAAGTTTGATGAGTCGGTCGATGTGGCCGTGAATCTCGGTGTGGATGCCAAGAAGTCGGATCAGAACGTCCGTGGCTCGGTGGTCCTGCCGGCTGGCACGGGCAAGACGGTGCGCGTTGCTGTTTTCGCCCAGGGCGAAAAGGCCGAGGCAGCCAAGGCTGCTGGCGCGGACGTGGTTGGGTTTGATGATCTGGCCGCTACGGTCAAGGGTGGTACGATCGAATTCGATATCTGCATCGCTACGCCGGATGCCATGCGCGTTGTCGGCGCACTGGGTCAGGTGCTGGGCCCCCGTGGCCTGATGCCCAACCCGAAGGTTGGTACAGTGACGATGGATGTCGCCACGGCTGTCAAGAATGCCAAGGCGGGTCAGGTGCAATACCGTACCGACAAGGGTGGCATCATTCAGTGCACCATTGGTCGCGCTTCCTTTACGGTCGATGCCCTGCAACAGAACCTGAATGCCCTGCTCGACGCTTTGCAGAAGGCCAAACCGGCTACATCGAAGGGCCAGTATCTTCGCAAAATCTCCGTGACCAGCACCATGGGTGCGGGTGTGCGGGTCGATCAGGCCACTTTGTCGGCTTAATCTGTTTCAAAAATCGCCGCTCCGGTCTTCGTTGGCCGGGGCGCAGGACTTTGGGCCGTCTCGTAGCCTTTCGTGTGCGAGGCGGGTTGTCAAAGACCGTAGGGGCAGCGGTTTTCGGGCCGTTGCTTAATTGTCGGGAAAGATGTTTTGGCGGAGAGGCACTGCTTCAATGTCGCAATGTCGATTTGTCTGTCCCGCGCCCAACGCAGATGGCGTCGCCCGAACCAGGATGCAAGCCGAATGGCCATGCCCCTGAATGAAGGTCGCCGTATTGGTTCCGTGTCACGCTGCGGTCTGGCGTGGCCGGAAAAGTTGTATTAACTAGGAGCTGACCTTGGGTCTCAATCTCGATGACAAAAAGGCGGTAGTCGCCGAAGTTTCCGCGCAAGTCGCGAAAGCGCAGTCGATCGTCGTTGCTGAATACCGTGGTCTGGAAGTGGTGAACATCACTGAACTTCGCGCGAATGCGCGCAAGAACGGTGTGTATCTGCGCGTGTTGAAGAATACCCTGGTTCGTCGTGCTGTTGCTGGCACGCCGTTCGAAGGACTCGCTGACAAGATGGTGGGCCCCCTGATGTACGGGATTTCCACTGATCCGGTCGCAGCTGCCAAGCTGCTCAACGAGTTCGCCAAGGGGAACGACAAGCTGGTTATCAAGGCGGGTGCCTTGCCGAACTACGTCATGGACGTAGCCGGCGTGAAGGCTCTGGCCACGATGCCCAGCCGCGAGGAGCTGTTGTCCAAGCTGCTCGGCACGATGCAGGCCCCGATCGCCACCTTCGTCCGCACCCTCAACGAAGTCCCGACGAAGTTTGTCCGGGGCCTCGCAGCCGTGCGCGACAGCAAGCAGACCGCTTAAGTATCAACAGCATCGTTTTATCGATCGCAAACCATCATTCATTCAGGAGTTTTAATCATGGCTGTTAGCAAACAAGAAATCCTCGACGCAATCGCGGGCATGACCGTTCTCGATCTGTCCGAGCTCATCAAGGAAATGGAAGAAAAATTTGGCGTCTCCGCTGCTGCCGCTGCGGTTGCCGTAGCTGCTCCGGCTGCTGCCGGTGGTGCTGCCGCTGCTGAAGAACAGACCGAATTCACGGTCGTTCTGGCTGCTGCTGGCGACAAGAAGGTTGAAGTCATCAAGGTCGTCCGCGCGGCGACCGGCCTGGGCCTCAAGGAAGCCAAGGATCTGGTTGACGGCGCACCGAAGCCTGTCAAGGAAGGCATTGCCAAGGCTGACGCCGAAGCCCTCAAGAAGCAGCTTGAAGAAGCCGGCGCCAAGGTCGAAGTCAAGTAATACCTGCTGGATGCTGTACGGGCTGGTGGCTTCGGCTGCCAGCCCTTTCCTGTTTTGTACACCGGAAAACAGGTTTTTACATCAGCTGTTGGTGGCATAAGAAAGCACTGCTGGATTTCGCCGGGAATGTCGCCGGGAATGTGAATGTGTCGGGAAAATGTCTTGAGTCGAGGGCGTCATGTCTCAACACCTTAGCCCGTAGCTGTCTTTCTTATGTCTTCAACCGCCTCTCATCGGAACGGAGCCAAAATGGCCTATTCATACACCGAGAAAAAACGTATCCGCAAAAGTTTTGCCAAGCGTTCATCCGTCCTGGATGTACCGTTTTTGCTGGCGACCCAGCTGGAGTCTTATACCCAGTTCCTGCAGGCTGAATTGCCTGTGGCGCAGCGTCAATGCAGAGGCTTGCAGGCGGCTTTTGAATCAATTTTTCCGATCGTCGCCCATTCCGGTTATGCGCGGCTCGAATTTTCACACTACACCCTGGGTGAGCCTGTCTTCGATGTGAAGGAGTGCCAGCAACGTGGCCTGACCTTTGCTTCTTCCCTGCGTGCGCGGGTGCGCCTGGTGATCCTCGACCGTGAATCGTCGTCCGAAAAGATCAAGGAAGTGAAGGAGCAGGAGGTCTATATGGGCGAGATTCCGCTCATGACGACTACCGGATCTTTCATCATCAACGGAACAGAGCGCGTCATCGTCTCGCAGCTCCAGCGTTCGCCGGGGGTGTTCTTCGAGCATGACCGTGGCAAGACGCATAGCTCTGGCAAGCTGCTTTTCTCGGCGCGCATCATTCCTTACCGTGGTTCCTGGCTCGATTTCGAGTTCGACCCGAAGGACTTGATGTATTTCCGCGTCGACCGTCGCCGCAAGATGCCGGTGACCATTCTGCTCAAGGCCATTGGCATGTCGCCGGAGCAGATTCTTTCGGCTTTCTACGAGTTTGATACCTTCACTCTTTCGAAGAAGGGTATCCAGTTCGCTGTCGTGCCCGAGCGGCTGCGTGGTGAAGTGGCCCGTTTCGATATCGTCGATAAGGCGGGCAAGGTTATCGTCGCCCAGGAAAAGCGCATTACCGTCAAGCATATCCGCGAGCTGACCGAAGCCGGGATCAAGAAGATCACGGTTCCCGAGGATTTCTTCCTGGGCCGCATCATCGCGCACAACATCGTCGATCCGTCGACGGGCGAAATTCTGGCCAATGCCAATGACGAAGTGACGGAAACCCTGCTGGGCAAGCTATCCGAAGCGGGCATCGAGGACGTGCAGACGCTGTATGTCAATGACCTGGATCGCGGGCCTTATATTTCTGCCACGCTGCGCTCGGATGAAACGGCCGATATGCTGGCCGCGCGTGTGGCGATCTATCGCATGATGCGCCCGGGCGAGCCGCCGACGGAAGATGCTGTCGAGACACTGTTCAACGGGCTCTTCTACTCGGAGGATCGTTACGATCTGTCTGCCGTTGGCCGGATGAAGTTCAATCGCCGTGTTGGCCGCGAGGAAATCGAGGGGGCGAGCACGTTGTCGAATGAAGATATTGTGGATGTCATCCGCATTCTGGCGGAGCTTCGCAATGGCCGTGGCGAAATCGACGATATCGACCACCTGGGTAACCGCCGTGTGCGTTCCGTGGGCGAACTGGCGGAAAACCAGTTCCGTGCTGGTCTGGTGCGTGTCGAGCGGGCTGTCAAGGAACGCCTCAATCAGGCCGAAGCCGACAACCTGATGCCGCATGACCTCATCAATGCAAAGCCCATCTCGGCTGCGATCAAGGAATTCTTCGGTTCGAGCCAGCTGTCTCAGTTCATGGACCAGACTAACCCGCTGGCCGAAATCACCCACAAGCGCCGTGTGTCGGCCCTTGGCCCGGGCGGTCTGACCCGCGAGCGTGCCGGTTTCGAAGTGCGTGACGTGCATCCGACCCACTACGGCCGCGTCTGCCCGATCGAGACGCCGGAAGGTCCGAACATCGGTCTGATCAACTCGCTGGC
>CAZFPI010000129.1:0-5688 GCA_964521075.1 uncultured Sterolibacterium sp. | reverse complement strand
AGGTTGGTCTTGAAGATGGTGTCGTCGAAATTGCGCGAGCCGACAAAGCCGCCGGTATTGACGTCGATGGTCGTCATCGCCTCGGTCTGGTCGAAAATCAGGTAGCCGCCACTTTTCAGGTCGACCCGCCGCGCGAGGGCTTTCTCGATTTCATCTTCGACCCCGCGCAATTCAAACAGGGGGCGCGCCCCGGTGTAATGCTCCAGCAAACCGGCCACCTGCGGCATGTATTCCTGCGCGAAGGCCGAGAGTTTCTGGAAGTTTTCGCGTGAGTCGATGACGACCCGTGTCGTCTCCGAAGTCACCAGATCGCGCAATACGCGCTGTTCGAGCCGCAGATCATGGTGCAGCATGGTCGGGGCTTTCGCGATTTTGGCGCGGTTGCCGATTTCCGCCCAGAGGCGGCGCAGATAGGCGATGTCAGCGGCCAGCTCGGCATCGCTGGCTGTCACGGCCATGGTGCGGGCGATGAACCCCCCGGGTTCTTCCGGCGGCAAAAGCCCCTGGATGCGGGCGCGTAACTGCTCGCGCTCGGCCTCGTCCTCGATGCGTTGCGAAATGCCGATGTGGTGATCCTGCGCCAGATACACCAGCAGGCGGCCCGCGATGGACATTTGCGTGGTCAGCCGCGCGCCCTTGGTGCCGATGGGGTCCTTGAGCACCTGCACCATGAGATTCTGGCCTTCTGACAGAAGGTTTTCGATCGGCTTCAGTGCCGACGAGCCATTGCCGTTGCCACACCTGGCCTGCCAGATATCGGCCACATGCAGAAAGGCCGTGCGTTCAAGGCCGATGTCGATGAAAGCCGACTGCATCCCCGGCAGGACGCGCACGACGCGGCCCTGATAAACATTGCCGACAATGCCCAGATTGGCACTGCGTTCGATATGCAGTTCCTGTACCACCCCTTGCTGCATCAGGGCAACGCGCGTTTCCTGCGGGGTAAAGTTGATGAGGAATTCTTCGCTCATGGCCATGGGGAAGGATGAAAATTCAGAAAGGAAGGGAGGCCGGAATAGCCTAAATGGGGTAGCCGAAGCGGCGCAGCAACAGCGCAGTTTCACACAGGGGCAGGCCGACGATGCCGCTGTGCGAGCCCTGGATTTCGCGAACAAAAATGCCGGCATGGCCCTGGATGGCGTAAGCCCCTGCCTTGTCGAGCGGCTCGCCTGTCTGGACATAGCGGCGAATTTCGGCGTCGTCGAGCGGGCGAAAATGCACTGTGCTGATACTGAGCGCGTGCTCGAGCCGCTCGCCTGCCGCCAGGGCAACCGCCGTCAGCACGCGATGGCTGCGGCCAGACAGGCGGGCGAGGATTTCGGCGGCATCATGTTCGTCGCGCGGCTTGCCGATGATTTCTCCGTCCAGATCAAGCGTGGTGTCCGCCGCCAGCACCTGATGCGCGGAATGATGCCTTGCCCGTGCCAGCGTCGTGCCGTGGGCGGCCTTGGCGCGGGCGATACGCACCACATAGTCTTCGACAGCCTCGCCCGGATGTGCATCTTCATTGACCTCGGCATCCTCGCGTGGCGAGGCGCGGAACATCAGCAGCTCAAAGCGCACGCCCATCTGGTGCAACAGCTCGCGTCGGCGCGGGCTGCGCGAGGCCAGGTGGATTTTGGGTTCGATCATGGTCATGGCGGCATTATCCCATCAAGGAACATCCGGGATGGGCTACTCGCGATGATAGGGATGCCCCTTGAGGAGGCTTGTGGCGCGGTAGAGAGCTTCGGCCAGCAGCACCCGCACCAGCGCGTGTGGCAGCGTGAGGCTGGACAGCCGCAGGGCTTCGTGGGCTTCCTGTTTGAGGGCGGGGTCGAGGCCATCCGGCCCGCCGATGAGAATGGCGACATCCTCCCCGCCGGATTGCCACTGCTCGATGCGCTGTGCCAGCGCGCGGGTGGTCAGATCAAGCCCGCGCTCGTCGAGGATCACGCGGCGGCAGCGGGGCGGCAGGGCCGCGCGCAGCCGCTGGGCTTCGGCAAGCATGAGTGCTGCGGCAGGCTTGCCGCTGTTGCGGGGCTCGGCCCTGATCTCGACGAGCTCCAGCGGCATTTCGCGCGGCATGCGTTTGGCGAAATCGGCATAAGCTTCATCCACCCAGCCTGGCATGCGTGTGCCAACGGCGAAAATCAGCAGCTTCATTTTATTGGTCCGATGCGGTGATGTATGAATCGTACGCCCGGGGTCGGGGCAAAAGATATTTCGCCCCGAACGCTGAATGACCGAACAGGACTTCAACCTTCATCTGGCCGGATCAACAGGGTCATTCTTCCGCCGCGAGACGTTCTTCCTCGTCACTTTCTTCGTCAGACGCCTCGCTGGCGACCTTGGCTTTTGCCTTGGCCCGTTTGGGGGTTGTCCGCCAGAGTTCTTCGAGGTTGTAATGGCTGCGGACGGCAGGCTGCATGACATGAACGACGATGCGGCCCAGGTCGATCAGCACCCATTCACCGGTTTCCTCTCCTTCCAGGCCGATGATTTCGCCCCCCGCTTCCTTGACTTTGTCATGGACGTTCCGGGCCAGTGCCTTGACCTGGCGGGTTGAATCCGCGCTGGCGAGGATGATGCGCTCGAACAGGGGGCTGAGCTTGCTGGTGTTGATGACTTCGATGTCGCGCCCCTTGATGTCTTCGAGGGCGGTGACGGCGATTTTTTGCAGTTTGCGAATATCCATTACGGTGGGGGTGAAGATGAGTAAAGGGTGTGACGGGAAATATGCTCAAGAACCGGGTCAGGAAGCAGATAACGCGGGCTGTGGCCGAGAGCCATTGCTTCCCGCAGACGGGTGGCGGAAATATCCAGCGGTGTGATGGAAAACGGCAGGATCAAACCGGCGGAACGGGATTTTAGCCGGGCCGGATCATCGCACTGCCGCGCGAGGTATTCGCGGGAAAGTGCCGCAGGCAGACGGCCAGCATCGATCGGATTTCCGGGCCGGGTGGCGACGGCGATATGGGCTAGCCCGAAGAGTTCCTGCCAGCAATGCCAGCTTGTCAGACCGAGAAAGGCATCTGCGCCCAGCAGCAAAACAAGCGGGCGCGCCAGGCCTTGTTCTTCGCGCAGGCGTTGTAGTGTCGGGACACTGTAGCTTGGGGTATCTGCCTGTACTTCGGCATCATCGAGCTGAAAATTTGCGTTGCCGGCGATAGCCAGACGCACCATGTCCAGCCGGTGAGATGCGCTGGCCTGCGGCGCATGGCGGTGGGCAGGCTGGCCTGCCGGTATCCAGCGCACGGCGGCCAGGCCAAGCTGCTCACGAGCTTCTTCGGCCAGCCGCAAGTGCCCCCAATGCACGGGGTCGAACGTGCCGCCCAGAATACCCAGGGGCGCGAGGGGCGCGAGGGGTGTCATGCCGGCTCCTCCGGCGGAGTTTCGGTCATGATTTCCCGGTAGCTGCAGTAGGCCCCTGTCGCGAGCACGGGGGCGGCGGTGAGCAGGACGAGCAGTTGCACCAGTGTGCCCAGAAAACTGCCGATGGGGCCGCCAAGATGGTTGAACAGGGCCAGGAGCAGGGCGGGGATCAGAACGGCAATGACGGCAGCACTCGCGGCATAAGCAAAAAAAGCGCGCCAGTTCCGCCATACGGCCACGAAGCTGAAGAAAACCGACTTGGCCGGCGGGGTGCCATGCCAGGCGGTCAGTAGCGGAGCGAACCAGAAAGCGGGCAGGGTCATCAGGCCCACGAGGGCGATGTTCAGCAGCAGCCAGCCGATGGTTTCGGCATCGGGCCCGGCTATTTTTCCGGTGGTCTTTCCTGCTTCCTGCGCGGTTGTCAGCATGGCCGGATCGATCTGCGGCAAAACGGCATCGACGAGCAGGGTGGCGAGTGTCAGGCAGGCCAGCTGCACCATGCCTAGCCGGAGAAGCTGGCGGAGGTTATCGCGCAGGCCGCGCGTGAGCATGGCCGGTTTGAGTTGCAGCGGGCCATGCACGGCGATGGCCGCGCAGGCGTTGGCGATCAGGGTGATGATGAGCGGCGAGGCCAGCACGAGCAGAAAAGGGCCAATGGGTTGCAGAAGGCTGCAAAACAGTGCCAGCAGCAGGTTGGCGAAGGTCAGCATGCTCAGTAGCGGCGGGTTGCGCCGGTAGAGATAAAAACCATTCACCAGCCAGAAAACGCCGTGACGGGCCGGGAGTCGATGAGCCTGCATACGGCGTGAGGTTGTCGGGGAGCGGGGCGAAATGCGGAGTGTGAAATGCGCGTCAGAACGTGCCGATAACCCACATGGGGACACGCAGCCCGCTGTCGAGCGTTTCCTGGCGGGTCATCTTGCCGTCGCCCTTTTCGTCGACGAGATAGTAGCTCGCGCCGTGGGGCGGCGTGACTTTGAGCATGTAGAGCTTGCCATTCACCCGGTATTCTTCAACGCGATCTTCGCCGCGTTTGGTGATGACAACCTGGGGTTCGAGGGAGGGATCGACCACCCCCGGCGGCGGGGGCGGCGGCTCTGGCAGGGGCTGAAGGTCTGCCGGGGGCTTTTGCGCCGCAGCGGGAAAGGCCAGCAAGGTGGCGAGAATCAGGAAAAAACGGCGCATGGCAATGTCCTCGCAATGTCCTTGGATGGGGCGCGGATTTTATCAAAGGTTGAGCAGCAGCTCGTGTTCGGCGGGCAGATGTTCGAAGCCGCGCCGCTCGTAGTGCTTGAAGATGGCCGAGACGACTTCTGCCGGTTCGTCGATCACCTGCAGAAGATCCATGTCTTCCGGGCTGATCATGCCCTCATTCACCAGACGATCGCGGAACCAGTCGATCAGGCCGGCCCAGAAAGCACTGCCAACGAGAATCAGGGGAATACGCGGTGTTTTGTTTGTCTGGATCAGCGTTAGTGCTTCCAGCAATTCGTCGAGCGTGCCGAAGCCGCCGGGGGCGACCACATAGGCGGCGGCATGACGGACGAACATGTATTTGCGGGTGAAGAAGTGACGGAAGGTCTGCGAAATATCCTGATAGGGATTGGCCGACTGTTCCATGGGCAGCTGGATGTTGAGACCAATGCTCGGGCTCGACCCGGCAAAGGCCCCCTTGTTGGCCGCTTCCATGATGCCCGGGCCGCCGCCGGAGATGACGCTGAAACCGGCATCGGACAGCTGGCGGGCAATTTTTTCGGTGAGGATGTAATAGGGGGAATCCGGCGGTGTGCGTGCCGAGCCGAAGATGGTGACGGCTGGCCGGATGCCGCTCAGGCGGTCAGTCGCCTCGACGAACTCTGACATAATGCCGAAGAGCCGCCAGGCCTCGCGTGAGGCGTAGGGTGCGGCGGCCGCCGAGGCCGAGGGCTTGTGCGGAACCCAGCTTTCGCCGTCGCGTGTCGGTGGAAAAGGTTTGGGGGTTTTCTCCCAGATGCTCATGACATGATCTCCCTGGTTTTTCGGTATGCCCGCACTTCTACTCGTCGACGGTTCGTCGTATCTCTACCGCGCATTTCACGCCATGCCCGAGCTTCGCAACAAGGCGGGCGAGCCCACAGGAGCGGTTTATGGCGTGATCAGCATGCTACGCCGCCTGCTGGGTGACTACAAGACACAGCATCCGGAACTGCCCGAGGAGGAACTTTATCGCGCGGTGGTTTTCGATGCCAGAGGAAAAACCTTCCGCGAAGACTGGTATCCGCAATACAAGGCACATCGCCCGCCGATGCCGGATGAGCTCGCGCAGCAGACCGCGCCGCTTCATGAGTGCATCCG
>CAZFPI010000128.1:0-5691 GCA_964521075.1 uncultured Sterolibacterium sp. | reverse complement strand
ACGCTTGGCCCACTGACCACCGATATCGCACCGGGTTACGACCACATCACCAGCGCCATCGGTGCGGCGATGATCGGCTGGTACGGCACGGCCATGCTCTGCTACGTCACCCCCAAGGAACACCTCGGCCTGCCCGACAAAAACGACGTCAAGGACGGCATCATCGCCTACAAGATCGCCGCCCACGCCGCCGACCTCGCCAAGGGCCACCCCGGCGCACAGATCCGCGACAACGCCCTATCCAAAGCCCGTTTCGAATTCCGCTGGGCAGACCAGTTCAACCTGGGGCTCGACCCCGACCGCTCGCGCGAATTCCACGACGAAACCCTCCCGCAAGAAGGTGCGAAGCAGGCCCACTTCTGCTCCATGTGCGGGCCGAAATTCTGCTCCATGAAAATCAGCCAGGAAGCCCGCGAATTTGCCGATGGCCTTGAAGCCGATGCCACCGAAAAAGACAAGGACACCATCGCCCGGGGCATGGAAGAAAAATCCATCGAGTTCGTCAGGCAGGGCGGGCATGTCTACCAAAAACTCTGACGCTAACGCCGATCCCGGGGCACGCATGGGTGTGCAAGCCATCCATTGCGACCCCACCCTGACGGTCAACTTCAAAGACCCGCCCGCCGTAGCCGCAGCCATCGACGCCATTCTCTGCAAACGCTACGGCCCGGGCTACGGCAAAGCCCTGCTCGATGCCGCCATCGAAGACCTGACCGACGCCTTTCGCGGCAACTACCCCGGCCTCCTGCGCTGCGACACCCACTACCACGACCTGCGCCACGCCCTCGACACCGGCCTGGCCATGGCCCGGCTGATCGACGGCCAAGCCACCGAAACGCCGAAAGACGCCCCCGACCATCTCGACGCCGACCATGCCCTCCTGGGCATCCTCCTCGCCCTGTTTCATGATGTCGGCCTCTTGCGGCGTGTCGGCGAAAGCCATCTGCAAGGCGCGCAACTGACACCGGTGCATGAAGCTCGCGGCATCGAATTCATGCGCGACTACCTGCGCGACACCCCGCTGGCCCATCTCGCCGCCAAGGCCGAGCTCATCATGGTCACCCGCCTCGTCTGGCACATCCCGGACGACATGCCCCCACTGGACCGCGCCATCGCCTGCCTGCTGGGCACAGCCGACATCATCAGCCAGCTGGCAGACCGCTGCTATCTTGAAAAATGCCGCGACTTCCTCTTCGTCGAATTCAGTGCCATCGGACTCGCAGGCGCACCCGGCCTGCCCTACCCCGACCCGGAAGCCCTGCTGCGAAACACCCCCACCTTCTACACCGGGCTCCTCAGCACCCGCATCCGGACGGAGTACAACCAGGCAGATCGTTACATGAAGCTCCACTTTGGCGGCGAATGTCCCTACGAAGCCGCCATCAACCGAAACTTCCGCTACCTCAGCGAAGTGCTCGCGGGCGACGACCTCTCCCGCCTGCAACGCCAACCCCAGCGGCTCATCTGACTACCCCCCGCCTCATGGAATGTCGCCCCGGCTGTGCCGCCTGCTGCATCGCCCCCTCCATCAGCTCGCCCATCCCCGGCCTACCGGAAGGCAAACCCGCAAACCACCCCTGCCCGCAACTGGACGAACACCTGCGCTGCCGGATATTTAGCCGCCCGGAACGCCCCGCCTGCTGTAGCGGACTACAACCGAGCAAGGAAATGTGCGGATCAGAACGAAAGCACGCACTAACTTTTCTGGAAAACCTGGAACGAATGACCCAACCGGAAAACCGGAAAACCGCAATAGAACCCATAAGGTAAGCAGCCGCCTGAGCGGTGCCGCTTGACAACGTCGAGTGTCTCAGTAGTGAAAATGCAACTGTGCTATCAGAAGGCGACCACCCTCAACGCGATATACCATGCGGTGCTCATCTGTTATGCGGCGAGACCAAAAGCCTGATAGCGCATGTTTCAACGCTTCCGGCTTTCCTACGCCAGAAAAAGGCTCACGTTGGGTCTCACGAATCAACTTGTTTATCCGTTCAACCACGCGCTTGTCCTGCTTTTGCCAATAGAGGTAATCGTCCCATGCCTCATCCGCGAAAACCAGCTTCACTCTATCAGCTTTCGCTCAATGCCTTTGCCAGCGTTCAGTTGTGCAGCTGCCGAAAGAAGGCGCTTGGCGTTGGCAGGCGTACGTAAGAGGTAGGCGGTTTCCTCAAGTGCCTTGAAATCTTCGAGCGAAAGCATCACAACGGCCTGTTCGCCGTTACGGGTAATGATCAAAGCTTCGTGGTCGTTGCAAACCCGATCCATCGTGCTGGCAAGATTTGCGCGAACAGCAGTGTAGGTCATCGCATCCATGTTAGCCCTCCTGATATGTACGCATTACTGTACAGCGCAAAATGCTAATTGTCCAGCACGTCGCCAAGACGTAATCCCATGAATTGATTGGGGACCACGGTTTTTCTGGCCCATTTTTCTGCTTTTTCTGCACTCACAGGGCTGTGCTTACTTGGCCCGCACATACAAATTCTTCACCGTTTGACCGGGAGCGGTTCGTTCTTCCGTAATGAACAGGTCTGTTTTTGCCTTCACTAGGTCAGACAGTTTCTTGTAGCCAAACAGGCGGGAATCAAAATCAGGTTGCAACTTGGTCAAGTAGCTTCCGAATGTTCCCAAGTGCGCCCACCCGCTTTCATCTGATGATTGTTCCAAAGCATCGAGGACAAATTTCCTTGGGAATTTGGGCGGCACATTGCCTGCTGCGGTGAGGCTGGAAGGGGTTGCCGCATTTGCGGATGTTGATGCAGTTTCACTCTTGGTGGTTGCTGTTGCGGATTCCGTTTCCAAAACGCTTTGGCGCAGCACTTCGGTCAAAATGAACTTATGGCAGGCGTTACGAAAAGCATCAGGCGTCTTCCTTTCCCCAAAACCAAGAACCGTCAGCCCTTCTTCGCGCAGGCGAGTTGCAAGCCCGGTAAAGTCACTATCGCTGGTGACCAGGCAAAAGCCGTCAAACTTCCGGGTATAAAGCAGGTCCATTGCATCAATGATGAGCGTGCTGTCGGTCGCATTCTTGCCTGTGGTGTAGGCGAACTGCTGCACGGGCTTGATGGCGTATTTGTGAAGAATCTTCTTCCACGACGCACTGTTTTGGGAGGTGAAATCCCCGTAGATGCGTTTTACGGTCGCCTCTCCAAACCGTGCCACTTCCGCCAGGATTCCTTCAATGACGGATGCTTGGGCGTTATCTGCATCTATCAGAACCGCCAAACGGGCGGCAGGCTCTTCCGACTCAATTTTTGCTACAAGCTTGGGTGAAAGCATCATCAGTAAACCCCTGTATTCAATCAGCAATTAAAGGGGCTCGATTTTCCCGTATTGCCGGTGTCCCGCCGCATATCGCGGGCAAGAGGGTCAGGGCAAGAGTGTCAGGTCTTGCAATCAGGTCTTGCAATCATACATTTTGAGGAAGAAGTGGCCGAAAGCCCACAACAGGGCTGAAACGAACAGCCCGAGATAACGGGATTATCATTTCATGTAATCGCATTCAGTGCAGGCATCGGCGACGAACCGATTCGGCTGGTCGAGTGCCCAGGCGATGGCCTCGCGCAGCCGGGCCAGTGCATCGCGGCTTTCGGGCAAATAGTCACCATAGCCGTGGAACTCGTGCATCATGTGCGTCCATACATCCAGACGAACCCGCACCCCCTGCGACGCAATCGTCGTTGCAAAATCCCGGATCATATCGACGAGGATTTCCTTGCCGCCCGCCTGCAGGTAGATCGGCCCGAGGCCACGGAAATCCTGACAAATCGGGGACAGCTCAAAATCACTCAGGTCCAGGCCGCCTCTGAGCCAGTCTGCGAAACACAAGGTCATGTAGCCCTGGACGAGATCGTATTTATCGTTGCCGAACTGGCTCTCGCCTCGCCTGCCGACATCAGTCCATGGGCTAAGGCCCAGCGTCAGAGCCGGTTTAGGCAAACCTGCCTGATGCAGCTTGGACAGGGCCATCAAGGCCAGATGGCCGCCGGCGGAATCGCCGCAGAACACGGTTTTCGCAGGATCGACGCCACGTTTGAGCAGATAAGCATAGGCCGCTAGCCCATCATCGAGTTGTGCTGGATGCGGGTTTTCCGGCGTCAATCGATAGTTCGGCGCGAACACCGCAACACCCAGCTTGTGAGCCAGGCAGGCGGCGAAGTGATGTGATACGCCAGCATAAAAGGTGTAGCCACCCCCATGGAAATGCAGCAGCGTGGCGTCGCTGTGCCGAACCTGCGGAATGAACCAGTGGCCACGCGGCTCGCCTTCTCCGGTAGGCCGAACATCGACGTCAGGAAAGGTTTCGAGCAGCCCATAGACACTGTCGAAATACGCGCGGCTCGCCGCGATATCGTCGCTTAGACTAAAGGCATGGTTGAATTGGGCGCGGACATACAGCGTTCCGTATTCGACCAGGAAGGGCCATTCCGCCACGAGCGGTCGGCCCAGCGCGCGCCGGATCAGCACCCCGGCCGCGATCCGCACTGAAATAGACATGCTTCGCAGCTTGTGCGAAAGGCGTCCCTGAATTATCGTTTTCATAATTTTGCGTTCCGACGTTGGCATGGCCGTCATGGTGCCGACGCCGTTTTTTTCACGCTAGAACGGAAACGACATCGAATGGCCCATCCCGTTGCGTTCATGCATACCCCATCGTTCGCCCTCGGTGCTAGCGTACTGGCCGGTGTCGAGCGCGATACGCGCGGATGCCTCCTCAACGATGCGGAACGTTTCAACTACTACCCGGCAACGCCGATGGCGGTGATCTCGTGGATTTTCGATGGGACGCTGCATATGGTGGAAGAACGCGGGCCGACTCCCCGGCCCACGTTCGGTCCGGCTTTGCCGCGTCTCGTTTTTTCCGGGCCGCAGCGTTACCCTTCTGTCAGTTGGTCGCCAGGGGCGGTCCATGCGTTATCGGTCGGCTTTTATCCTGAAGCGTTTAGTCGCCTTATCCGTCGCCCCATCGAACCTTACCTCGACCAGACCCTGCCGCTGGAAGCGGTAGCGTCGCCGGTGCTCTTGCGGGCATCTCAAGCGATCCTCGACGCCGGTGACGATGAACCATTCGCCACATTGGAAGCCCAGTTCCTGCCGCTATGGCGCGAACCGGGCCGAGCCAGCCCGGTGCCCTATCTCGGCGATTGGGTGCGTTCGGTAGCGACCCGCGCCGCACATACCACCGTTGGGCTGAGCCTGCGCCAGTGGCAGCGCCGCATCCGCGACTGGACAGGCCAAAGCTACCGCGACCTACAGCTTTTCGACCGTGTGGAAAATGCTTTTCTCCGCCGCTTTGTTGCCAGCGACGGCAGCATGCTCGACCTCGCCGCCATCGCCGCCGATGCAGGCTTCGCCGATCAGTCGCACATGGGCCGAGAAATCCGCCGGGTTACCGGCTGGTCACCAGCACTCTTTGGCCAGCGCCTGAGAAACGATGAGGCGTTTTGGTACTACCGCTTGTTAGCCAGGGAATTGGGGGCCCGGGGCTGACCAAGCTTCCATGCGCTGCCTGGAGCAAGAGGGCAAGAGAAGAGGACAAGAGGGTCGGTCTTGCAATCATGCATTTTGAGGAAGAAGTGGCCGAACGCCTACCCAAGCTACGGTTGTGTCTGAACGCAAGACCTACCCCTAGCTTTCCTAGCTTTCTGCTATTTTCATGACCCCTTGTTTGCTTTTGCCTGAAAGTGTGCG
>CAZFPI010000127.1:0-5725 GCA_964521075.1 uncultured Sterolibacterium sp. | reverse complement strand
TTGACTCGTCACCCCGGCGAAAGCCGGGGTCCAGTGGCTTGGGCCTGGCCGGTTATTGATCCGGCACGATGAAGCCTAAAGTTTTCGTCATTCCGGCGAACGCCGGAATCCAGTGACGGACGGGCTCCCCCCTCCTGGGCCCCGGCTTTCGCCGGGGCGACGGCTTTGTACGTTTTCGCGCGGACATTCTTGTTTGCCTTGCTGAAGCCCCCGGACAGGGGGGGCGTGTGACAAATTCAGCGCGTCGTCAAACCGGGCGAGGCTTTACTTTGCCGCATCCCACGCATAGCCTAGATTTTCCACGCCTTCGCGCATTTTCGTCATTGCGGCTGCAACCTGGGCCGGTTCGCCGCGCACGCCAAGCTCGATGTGCCGGCGGCGGGTGGCGTCGCCGAGGAAGGGCAGGCTGAACAGGCGAACGCCGGGGAAATCGCGTTCGATTTCCTGCATCAGCCCCAGCAGGACGCTTTCCAGTCCGTCCCAGACGATGAGGGCCTGTTCGCTTTCATTGAGGCGGTGAAACTGGTTCTGGTAGTAGGTTTCCAGCGTCCATTCGAGCATGGGCCAGGCCATTTGCGGGAAGCCGGGGTAGCAGTGAATGTCGGCGAATGAAAAGCCGGGCATGCGGTTGAGCGGATTGGGGACGATGCGGCTGCCGGCGGGAAATTCGCCCAGTTGCAGACGTTGAGGTGTGAGCTCAGCGTTTTGTTCGGCGCATCGGGCGCGGATTTCGCGCTCAGCATCCGGGTGCAGGACGAGTGGCACGCGGGCGGCTTCGGCAACAGACTGGCGGGTGTGGTCATCCGGTGTGATGCCGATGCCGCCGAAGCTGAACACGACATCGCCAGAGGCCAGCACCTGCCGGAAAATTTCGATCAGACGCGGGCGGTCGTCGGCCACATAAAGACTCCACGACAGGCGCAGACCGCGGGCGGAGAGGGTTTCCAGCAATCGGTTGAAATGTTTGTCCGGACGTTTCCCCCGGATGATTTCGTCACCGATGATGAGTGCGCCAAACTGGCGTGGGGCGGGCGTGGACATGGTGGCTTCCTTGTCGGGTGGGGCGATGGGCGACTTTCAGTCAGTCAATGTGGCCGCGCATCCCAGGCTTTTTGCAGACGTTTGACCGACACGGGGGTGGGGGTGCGTAGTTCCTGGGCGTAGAGGGCAATGCGGCATTCTTCGAGCAGCCAGCGGAATTCTTCGAAGAAGGGGTCGGTCACGCCTGCTTTCAGGCGGCTTGGCCGCTCGCGTTCCCAGGGTTTGGCCAGGGTTTGCCAATCTGCCATGAGCCGGGCATCGCGTGCGGGATCAGTGCGGAGTTTGTCCAGCCGCATCATCGCTCCTTTGAGGTAACGCGGGAATTGCTGCAGCCGTTCGTAAGGTGTCTGCAAAATGAAGTCGCGGGCGAGCAAGGCGGCGCATTGTGCGTTGATGTCGGCGGCCACGGCCGGGAAAGCCTTGGCCAGACCCGCCAGCTTTTTCTGGAGCGCGGCATGTTCGGTGATGATGGTTCCGGCCAGCCGGAGTATTTCCTGGCTAACCAGCATGATGCGGGGTTTGGCTTCCTTTAGCCGGGCTTCGAATGCCTGGGCATCCTGCGGCAGGGGCTCGGCCAGACAGGTGCGCTCCAGTGTTACGGCGACGATCTGGGTTCGCAAGGCGTCATCGCCCCCTTGCGGGAAGAACTGCAGGGCCATGTCGCGAAAGGCGGGAGAGGAAAACAGCGTTTTTTCGAGCTGCTTCATTTGCTCGCGGGCATTGAGTACGAACAGGCGGCGCAGGCCGGCGCGGTGTTGCTGCTGTGCTTTTTCCGGGGTGTCGAAAACGCGCAGCGCGACACTCGTCTGTTCGTCGATCAAGGCGGGGAAGCCCACAACCTTGCGGCCTTGCAGGGTGATTTCCATCAGTTCCGGCAGTTCGCCAAAGCTCCAGCAGGTGAGGCCGGATAGTTCTCCGCTGCCTGCTTCGTCGCTCGTTTCTTCCCGGGGTGGGCTTGCGGCGGCAAAACTTTGTTCGACGCGTGCGCCATGCTGGGCACGCAGTTCGGCCAGGGAGCGTGAGAGGGCGAGTGTGCCGCCGTGCTCGTCGAGCAGACGGAAGTTCATGAAGAGATGCGGGCGCAATTCGGCTACCCGGAAGGCATCGAGCGGCAGTTTCATTGCGAGCTTTTCTTCCACGGCCCGCGTGAGCGCGCGCAGGAGTGGCTCGTACGTGTCATGTTCGAGTGCACAAAATTCCGCCGCCCGGGCATCGAGCGGCATCAGTCGGTGGCGAAATTTTTGCGGCAAGGTCTTTAGCAGTTGCCGCACTTTTTCTTCCAGCAGCCCCGGTACGAGCCATTCGCAGCGATGCGCCGGAATCTGGTTGAGCTGCCACAAGGGCAGGGAGAGGGTTACGCCATCGTCCGCCGCTCCGGGGTCGTGGTGGTAGGACAGGCGCAGTGGTTTGCCATGGCATTCAAAATTCGGGGGGAAGGCATCGGTCGTGATTCCCGCTGCCTCATGGCGCATGAGCTGGTCCCGCTCGAGAAAGAGCAGGCGGGGCTCTTTCGCTTCGGCCTCTTTGCGCCAGGCTTCGAAAGCCGCCAGCGTGACGATGTCTGCTGGCAACTTGCTGTCGTAGAAGGCGGCGATCAGTGTTTCGTCCACCAGCACGTCGGGGCGGCGGGATTTGTGTTCCAGGGCTTCGATGTCGCGGATCAGCTTCTGGTTGTGCTGAAAGAATTTTGCCCGGCGGGAGAAGTCTTCCTGGACTTCTCCATTGACCAGGGCGTCGCGGATGAAGAGTTCCCGCGCCAGTTGTGTTTCGGTGGCCGTGGCCTGCCCGGGGCGGCCAAAGCTCACCCGCCGGCGGGCGTAGAGCAGCAGCCCGTGCAAGGTGGCGCGTTCCCAGGCTACGACCTGCCCGGAGTTTTTCTCCCAGTGTGGCTCATAGACGTGCTTTCTCACGAGATGAGCCCCTACCCGTTCCAGCCATTCTGGCTCGATCTTTGCGATGCAGCGGGCGAAAAGACGGGATGTTTCGACAAGCTCCGCTGCGACGATCCAGCGTCCGGCTTTTTTCACGAGCGTCGAGCCGGGGTGGATGTGAAACTTGATGCCCCGCGCGCCGAGATAATGGCCGTCTTCCTCGCTTTTCAGGCCGAGGTTGCCCAGCAGGCCGGCCAGCAGCGCGCAATGCAGCGCGTCGTAGCTTGCAGGCTCCGTGTTTTCGCGCCAGCCGTGCTCCGTGCATAGGGCGTGAAGCTGGCCGTGGATGTCGCGCCATTCGCGCAGGCGCAGCCAGGAGATGAAATTCTGCTTGCACCAGGCTTTTTGTCTTGACGAGGATTCATGTTTCCAGATTTCGTCCGTCGCCTGCCATAGCTTGAGCCAGGAGAGGAATTCCGAACGCTCGTCCTTCCAGCGCGCATGGGCCTGGTCGGCCGAGCCCGCACGCTCGGCGGGGCGTTCGCGCGGGTCGGGCACGGATAGCGCGGCGGCAATGACGAGCACTTCCTGCAAGGCACCCCGGTCGCGTCCGGCCAGAATCATGCGGCCGATTTTCGGGTCGAGCGGGAGTTTCGCCAGTTCCTGGCCGGTTTTTGTGAGCTGCCGGTGTTCATCGACTGCACCGAGTTCGTTGAGCAGTTGATAGCCATCGGCAATCATCTTTGGCAGCGGTGTCTGCAGGAAGGGGAAATCTTCGACATCGCCCAGATGCAGCGACTTCATGCGAAGGATCACGCCAGCCAGGGAGGAGCGCAGGATTTCCGGATCGGTATAGGCCGGGCGGCGGTTGAAGTCTTCTTCGTCGTAGAGCCGGAAGCAGATGCCGCTGGCCACGCGCCCGCAGCGTCCTGCCCGCTGGTGCGCCGCTGCCCGGGAAACCGGCTCGACGAGTAGTTGCTCGACCTTGTTGCGATGGCTGTAGCGTTTGATGCGGGCCAGCCCGGCATCGACGACATAACGGATGCCGGGAACCGTCAGCGAGGTTTCCGCGACATTGGTGGCCAGTACCACGCGCATTCCCTGGTGCGGCGCGAAGATGCGGGCCTGCTCCTGTGCCGACTGGCGCGCGAAAAGCGGCAGGATTTCGGTGCTCATGCCGCCCGGGCGAGACAGGCCATGCTTTCGCAAGGCTTCGGCGGCTTCGCGGATTTCGCGTTCTCCCGGCAGAAATACTAGCACATCGCCCGGCCCGGTGCGGCGTGCTTCATCGACGGCATCGACGATGGCATCGTTGAGGTCGCGCTCTTTTTCCGTGCCTTCCGTTCCGGGGATGGGCCGCCAGCGCGTTTCGATCGGGTAGAGGCGGCCCGAGACTTCGATGACGGGAGCAGGCTGCCCGTTCAGGGTGAAATGTTGCGAGAACCGTTCGGCATCCAGCGTGGCCGAGGTAACGATGAGTTTCAGTTCCGGGCGTCTTGGGAGCAACTGGCGCAGATAACCCAGGAGAAAGTCGATGTTGAGGCTGCGCTCATGCGCCTCGTCGATGATGATCGTGTCGTATTTCCGGAGCAGCGGGTCGCCTTGCGTTTCGGCCAGCAGGATGCCGTCGGTCATCAGTTTGATGTAGGTGTCGTTCGAAACACGGTCGGTAAAGCGGATCTTGTAGCCGACGTAACGCCCCAGTTCGGATTTCAGTTCCTGCGCGATGCGTGAGGCTGTGGCGCGGGCAGCGATGCGGCGGGGCTGGGTATGGCCAATCAGGCCTGCCGCTCCACGGCCGAGTTCGAGGCAGATTTTGGGTAACTGGGTCGTCTTGCCCGAGCCGGTTTCGCCACAGACGACGATGACTTGATGCGCCTCGATCGCGCGGGCGATTTCTTCGCGCCGCTGGTTGACGGGGAGCTGTTCGTCATAAGTGATGGCAGGCCGTGCGGCCAGCCGGGCTGCCGGATCGAACTTCACCTGGCGAAATGGAGAACGGTGTAGATGCCAAGCCCTGTCAGGAGCAGGGAGCCGCCCAGGTGCAGGGTGGCCGCACCGAAGGCCCAGAGGTAATCCGCCCGCTGGATCAGGGCGACAACTTCGGCGGAGAAGGTCGAAAATGTCGTCAGCCCGCCCAGAAAGCCGGTAATGGCAAAGAGCTTCAGTTCGGGGGGGAGATCGAGATGAAGATGAAATACCGTGACGGCTATGCCGACCAGATAGGCTCCAGTCAGGTTCGCTGCCAGTGTTCCCAGTGGAAGGGCAGGCAGGAGGGGGTTGAGCAGGAGCCCCAGCCCCCAGCGCAGCCAGGCACCGAGGGCGGCCCCCGCGCCGACGGCCAGAAACGAAACAGGATTCATGAGGCAGATTTTAACTGGCTTTCGTTGTGGCGAGAGCAAAGCGTCTTGCCGGGTGCTTGAAAACAAGAATAAAAATTCTTCGGAAAACAAAGGCTTCATGCTGGAATTCAGCGTGGCGGTCAACTGCGGTTTTTATTGACCCGGCGCATTGAGGATGAACCACCACCTGTATGGGTAACCCGTAGGGGCAGCCTTTACGGCTGCCCGCAGTTCAGAGGTGCAACAACCAGCCAAGCCACTGGACCCCGGCTTTCGCCGGGGTGACGAGGAAGCTGGGGGGTTCCGTCGCCAATGGGACAATCACAGGAACACGACGGAAGTTGCCGTTTTTTCCGGGAAACCCTGATCCCTGATTATCGACCCAGCGCGTTGAGGATGAACCACCACCCGTAGGGGCAGCCTTTACGGCTGCCCGCAGTTCAGAGGTGCAACAACCAGCCAAGCCACTGG
>CAZFPI010000126.1:0-5904 GCA_964521075.1 uncultured Sterolibacterium sp. | reverse complement strand
TTCGGCTTCCCCTGCGACCTGACAGCCTGCCGCGATCAACTGGCAAAAGCCGCCCGGGAACACCCTGCAGGAAGCTGGCGCGTGCGCCTCGACCTGACAAACGATGGCAGAATCACCGGCATGACTGCCCCCCTGCCAGACACCCCACCCCGCCCCACCTTTCTGCTGATGCCGCAAACCCTCCCACGGAATGCAGCTCCCCTGCACCACAAAACGACCCAACGCCAGCACCTCGATCTAGCACTCGCAGAAGCAAAGAAAAAGCAGCCAGATATTTTTGAAGTCCTGCTGCACAACGAAGCAGGTGAGCTCACCGAATTCACACGCGGCAACCTCGTTCTCGAAATTGACAGCCAGCGTTACACCCCGCCGCCCGGGTGCGGTCTGCTCGATGGCGTATGGCGGCGCGAATTGCTGGAAACCCGAAGCATCACCGAACGCACCCTCACCCTGGCCGACCTGAAACGCGCCCGACGCATCCTGTTCATCAACAGCCTGAGAGGGGAATTTGAAGTTTTTCTGGCGGACATCAGCCCGCCCCCTGAGCCCGTCCCCTGAACCCGCCCCCTGAGCCTTCGCCGGAACGATGACCCCCCGGGTGACACCGGGCTTCCTCTACACAGTACAGGCCATGCTGTCAGGCCACATCAATAAAAACGCCGCATCAAGCGGCGTTTTATGTCGGTGCGACCGGCCCCGACTTTCATGTCTGCTTACGCAGATGAGGGTGAATCAACAAAACTTCCCGTTGTTACGCATCTTCGATAAAGGCTCCTGTCGTTGCCAATGCGAAATTGCCATTTTTTTATAGACCACGAAAAAAAGATGGCAAGAAAAATTTTCGGGAAACACAATCAACCCGGAGCCTCCGAGTCTCCCGAGAATTGCCTGCCGGCTCCCGGTTTTCGCCGGAAGATGAACCAGGCACGTGCGAAGAAGCGCACCAGACGTAGCAAACGCACCAAAATCCGTCGACAAACATTGCGCTATCGCTATACTTGCCCACACTGCCGACATACAAAATTCCCATGAACACTCCTGCTGCCAAAAACAGTTCAGGTTCCTCGACCAGTGCCGATGCAGCGCACGACATGGCCGCCACCCTCGAAAAGAGCGAGCGGTGGCGCAATCTGGTGCTGGATGCCGCCCAGCTGGGGGCTTGGGATATTGATCTCGTTGCGGGGACTTCCTACCGTTCCGCCCAGCACAACCGCATTTTTGGTTACGACACGCCCCAGCTGACAGCCGACGCGGAAGATTTTTTCAAACACGTCCTGCCCGAAGACCAGGCTTATGTGCAGCAACGCTACGCCGAAGCTCTGGTCAATGGCCAGCACGATCTCGAAATCCGCATCCTGCGCGCCGACAATACCCTGCGCTGGGTCAACATCAAGGGGCAGGTGCTCTACGACGACGAAGGCCGCCCCATCCGGATGATCGGTATCGTCGCCGACATTACCGACCGCAAGCTGGCCGAAGCGGAACAAAAGAAACAAAACCGCACCCTGCGCCTGCTCTCCGAAGCCAATGAAGCCTTGCTTCGCAGCCGCGACGAAAACGAACTCCTGGAAACCATTTGTCGGCACATCACTGAAACCGGCGATTACCCCATGGCCTGGGTGGGCTTTGCAATCGACGACGGGAAACACATCCTGCCAGTTGCCCAAAGTGGCGATGACAGCATTCTTCACCAGCTTCGCCTGAGCTGGGACGAAGACACCGCACCCGCCGATTGCCCTGCCGGTGCAACCATTCACACAAAGCAGCCCGTCATCATCCAGGATGCACGAAACCAGATCAACGCCCATTCACACTACGCCAGTACGATCTCCCTGCCATTGGCAAACGGCTCCGGTGTCATGGGCGCGCTGTCGATCTACGCCAACGAAGTTCATGCCTTCGACGCTGGCGAAATCGCCCTTCTGGAAAAGCTGGCCAACAATCTCGCCTACGGCATCGAACATCTGCGCGAAATTCACAAACGCGAATACTACGAACAGCAGCTCGACTATCAAGCCCACTTCGACCGAAACACCGGGCTGCCAAATCGTGCCATGTTCATGGAAAAACTGGGCCAGCTGATCAACGAGGCAGGCCCGACGCCTGCCAGCCCCCTGGCTGTCCTCGTCATCGACCTCGACCGTTTCAAAAATTACAACGACACGCTCGGCCACAATCTCGGTGACCAGCTAGTGCTGCAGATGTCACAGCGGCTGGCCAAAGGGCTGGAACACGGCTATTTCATGGGCCGCCTGTCGGTCGATGAATTCGGCATCATCATCCCGGCCTTCGCTTCGACCGAAGTCGCCAGTACCTTCACCAACCGCATGCTGGCCGCCATTGCCAAACCCGTCCTGCTCGCAGGCCGGCAGCTTTATGTCACGGCCAGTGCCGGTATCTGCCTGTACCCGGACAACGGAGAAAGCAACGAAGCCCTGCTGCAATGCGCCTATGCGGCCATGTATGGCTCAAAATCCCGGGGAGGCAACACCGCCCAGATTTATGTCACCGAAATGAACCGCCACCTGCCCCGGCGCATGATGCTCGATGCCGCGCTGCGCCAGGCCGTTGAACTGCGCCAATTACAGGTCTATTTCCAGCCCAAGGTGAGCCTGGAAACCGGCGAAATCATCGGTGCGGAAGCCTTGCTGCGCTGGCTGCACCCGGACATGGGCATGATTTCGCCCGTCGATTTCATCCCGCTGGCCGAAGAAACCGGCCTGATCGTCTCCATCGGCGAATGGGTCATCGACGACACCTGCCGGCAGATGCGTGCCTGGCTGGATGCCGGCCTGACGACACCACCCGTCGCCGTCAATCTGTCTGCGCGCCAGTTTGCCCAGGACAATCTGGCCACGATGATTCGCAGCATCCTGAAAAAACACAGCCTCGAACCGACCATGCTGGTGCTGGAAATCACGGAAAGCACCGCCATGAACGATGTCGAACGCGCGATTGATGTACTCAACGAACTCAAGGAAATCGGTGTCAAGCTCTCGCTGGATGACTTTGGCACGGGCTATTCCTCGCTCTCCTACCTCAAGCGTCTGCCGCTCGACCACCTGAAGATCGACCGCGCCTTCGTCAATGACATCACCAGCGACCCCGACGATGCGGCCATTTGCGTGGCGGTCATCGGCCTGGGACACAATCTGAAAATGACTGTCGTCGCAGAAGGCGTCGAGACACTGGAACAGATGAACTTCCTGCGCCAGCATCACTGCAATGAAATGCAGGGCTATCTGTTCAGCCGCCCGGTTGCCTCCGGCGAATATGAATCCATGCTCAAAGCAGGAAAAGTCCAGGCACTGCCTCCCCTGTAGCCCCCCTTGCGGGGCTTGGGCGGGAGAGGAGTCGGCTCACACACGGCGTTTTGCATTCTCCCGCAGCAACGCCCCGGCCTCCACCGGCGGAACCGGCTTGCTGAACAGATACCCCTGAAAGGTTCCGCAGCCCTCCTTCCGGGCGAAAGCCATCTGCTCCTCGGTTTCCACCCCCTCGATGACGATTTCGAGCCCCATGTTGTCAGCCAGCGCGATGATCGTCCGGATGATGGCAATATCATCCTTGTCCTGCGGAATCCCCCGAACGAAGGACTGGTCGATCTTCATGCAATCGAGCGGGAAATACTTGAGGTAGGAAAGCGAGGAATACCCTGTACCGAAATCGTCAAGTGCGATCGTGATTCCCATGCTCCGCAATTGCGACAATTTCCCGATCACCCGCTCGGGGTTTTCCATCATCGCGCTTTCGGTAATCTCCAGCTCCAGCAGCCGGGCGGGCAAACCTGTCTCCCCCAGTGCATCCGTCACCTGCTGCACGAGATCATCCTGCCGTATCTGCAAGGCAGAAAGATTGATGGCCACACGAAAACCATCCAGGCCGGCATCGAGCCACTCTTTGCGTTGCCGGCAACCTTCGAGCAGAACAAACGCACCCAGTGAATCGATCAGGCCACCCTCCTCGGCAATCGGAATGAAGCGGGCGGGAGAAATGCTGCCCAGCACGGGGTGCTGCCAGCGCACGAGAGCCTCGACTCCCTCGATGATGCCCGATTCGAGCAGCACACGCGGCTGATAATGCAAACGCAGCTCCTGGCGATCGAGCGACTCGCGCAAGGCACTTTTCAGCGTCACGAAATCCAGTGCCCGGGCATTGAGCTCCGCCGAGAAAAACACATACTGGTTTCGTCCGGCTGCCTTGGCCGAATGCAGGGCGGACGCAGCGTTGTTCAACAAAACATCAATATCGTCCCCTTCCTCCGGGTGGCAGGCGATGCCAATGCTGGCCGTGATGTAGATTGTCTTGCCATTGATCTCAAATGGTGCGGCGCAGGCTTCGAGCAAGGCTTGTGCAATACCCGCCAGCTCGGTGTCGCTATGAACGCTTTCGACCAGCAGCACGAACTCATCGGCCCCCAGGCGCGCCAGGGCATCAGCCTGATGCAAGACCGTCGACAACCGGGCTGCCAGCTGGGCCAGAAGCTGATCGGCAAAGGCATAGCCCAGCGAATCATTGATCGTTTCAAAATGATCGACATCCAGATGCAGCAAGCCGATATGTCCGCCCTTGCGGGCCGTTCGCGCCAGCGCGCTGCGGCAGATTTCGAGAAACAGCGTCCGGTTGGGCAGATGCGTCAGCAGATCGTATTGCGCCAGATGGTTCATGAGCCGCAGGCGTCTGACCATGCATTTCATCAACTCGACAGAAAACAGGGGGTGCTGCCGGACGATCTCCAAAAGCCGTGGTTTGTCGATGACGGCAATCCGGCAATCCGAAGCCGCAATAGCCGACGCGCTACGCACCGTGTCGTCGAGCACGGCCATTTCCCCGAAGGTATCCCCCGCCCGGGCCGTATCGAAAACGCGATCCCCCACGCGAATTTCGATCTCGCCCTGAAGAACGAGATACATCACTTCGCCAGGCTCGCCCATGGCGAAAATCGTCGCCCCCCCGGCGTGATCCACTACTTTGTCACAGCTCTGGATGATCTCGCTGAAATTGATTGACATGGCGAACAACCCTTAAAAAACCGAAGCTGGCAGAGTAGTCGATTTCTTTCCGATTGTCATGGCACCCATGCCAGCCTACCGTCTGCCCTGACACGGTTTTGCCCCGGATTTTGTCATGCTCTGGCCTGCCAGCGGCCAAGTCGGTTAAGCTAGGGGTTTTTCCTTCGACAACAGCAAGGCAAGCCATGGCTCAATATGTTTTCACCATGAATCGCGTCGGCAAGATCGTCCCGCCGAAACGACAGATCCTGAAAGACATCTCCCTCTCCTTCTTTCCCGGCGCGAAAATCGGCGTGCTGGGCCTCAACGGCGCGGGGAAATCCACCGTACTTCGCATCATGGCCGGAGTCGACAAAGATATCATCGGCGAAGCCACGCCCATGCCCGGCATCTCCATCGGCTATCTGCCGCAAGAACCACAGCTTGACCCTGAGCAGACGGTTCGCGAAGCCGTCGAAGGCGGATTGGGGGCACTGATCGAAGCCCGGGCCAGGCTCGAAGAAATTTACGCAGCCTATGCCGAACCCGATGCCGATTTCGACAAACTCGCCGAAGAACAGGCAAAGTTCGAAAACATCATCGCCGCCGCAGGGGCCGACGTAGAACACCAGCTCGAAGTCGCCGCCGACGCGCTGGGGCTGCCGCCCTGGGATGCCCGGATCGGTGTGCTCTCCGGTGGTGAAAAACGCCGTGTTGCCCTGTGCCGCCTGCTCCTGTCACGGCCCGACATGCTGCTACTGGATGAACCTACCAACCACCTCGATGCCGAGTCCGTCGAATGGCTGGAACAATTCCTGACGCGCTTCCCCGGCACGGTTGTGGCTGCGACGAATTACCGCTACTTCCTCGACAACGCGGCCGAATGGATCCTCGAACTCGCCCGTGGCGAGGG
>CAZFPI010000125.1:0-6012 GCA_964521075.1 uncultured Sterolibacterium sp. | reverse complement strand
TGATCCGCTTCACGCAGGTCAATCTGCTCGATGACCACTGGCCCGAAATCCCGCCGCCGCTGGATGTCATCTTCTGCCGCAACGTCATGATCTATTTCGACAAGCCCACGCAGTACCGCATCCTCGAAAAATTCGCGCCGCTGCTCACCGGCGATGGCCTGATGTTCGCGGGCCACTCGGAGAGTTTCATGCACGCAGCCGATATCTTCCATTCGCTGGGACGAACCGTTTATGAGCTCGCGCACCGCCGCTGATAGCCCGGGTGACGATCATCTGGCGAGCAATCGCTACTACGACCGCAAGTTCGGGACGGAAGCCGTCAAGCTGCTGCCGGGGGAATACTTCGCCACGACGGCCAATCTCGCCCTCGTCACCGTGCTGGGCTCTTGCGTCTCCGCCTGTCTGCTCGACCGCGAAAAAGGTATCGGCGGCATGAATCACTTCATGCTGGCCGAAGGGGACGGCGCATCGGCGCGCTACGGTACATTCGCCATGGAAGTGCTCATCAACCACCTCTACAAGCTTGGCGCGCGGCGCGGCAAGCTCGAAGCCAAGGTCTTTGGGGGGGGGCGCATCATGTCGGGCCTGACCGCTACGCGGGTGGGCGAACGTAATGCCTATTTCGTCCTCGACTACCTGAAAACCGAAAACATCACGGTTGTGGCGCAAGACCTGCTGGACGTACACCCCCGCAAGGTTTACTTTTTTCCGAACAATGGCCGGGTGCTTGTCAAAAAGCTGGTGCGCCAGCACAACGACACGCTATCCCGCCGCGAAAGCGAATACGCAGCACGCCTGGCGGAGACGCCGACTTCCGGCGAGATCGAACTGTTTTAGGGAAATGGCATGACCAGGGTACTTATCATCGACGACTCGGCCTTCATGCGTTCACTGCTGAAGAAGGTGATCGAATCCGCACCGGATATACAGGTCGTGGGGGAAGCCCCCGACCCTATCGCTGCCCGCGAGCTCATCAAGGCACTCAATCCGGACGTGCTGACGCTCGATGTCGAAATGCCGCGCATGGATGGACTCGAATTCCTGCGCCGCCTGATGTCGCTTCGCCCCATGCCTGTCGTGATGATTTCCAGCCTGACAGAACAAGGCTCGGAAACCACCCTGCAGGCACTGGAACTGGGGGCGGTCGATTTTCTGCCCAAACCGAAGATGGATAGCCCGGCCCTGATTGCCGAATACACCGAGACTATCTGCGAAAAACTGCGCGCCGCTGCCAGTGCCCGCTTCAGGCGGCCCGCAGCCGCGCCTTCATCCGTTACCGCGCCCGCCCGGGCCGCCGCTCGACCTGGCCCGGTTTTTTCCGACCGGCTGCTTCATGAAAATATCATTGCCATTGGCGCATCCACCGGCGGCACGGAGGCTATCAAGGATGTACTGCTTGATCTGCCAGAGCAGATTCCCGGCATCGTCCTCACCCAGCACATGCCGGAAATGTTTACGGCCTCCTTCGCCAGGCGGCTCGATCGCCTGTCGAGAATCACGGTCATCGAGGCCCGGGGCGGCGAACGCATTTTGCCAGGGCACGCCTACCTCGCGCCGGGGCACTCACATCTTCGTATCCGGAAATCCGGCGGCCAGTATTTCACCGAACTCTCCCAGGACGCGCCGGTGAATCGTCATCGCCCTGCGGTGGATGTCATGTTTCGCTCTGTCGTGGATGTCTGCGGCAAAAAGGCTATCGGTGTGCTGCTCACCGGCATGGGCAGGGATGGCGCGCAAGGCTTGCTGGAAATGCGCCAGGCCGGTGCCTGGACGATAGGGCAGGATCAGGCAAGCTGTGTAGTCTATGGCATGCCGCGTGAAGCGGCCCTGCTCGACGCCATCGACGAAACCGTGAGCCTGCCCGATGTAGCCGGACGCATCCTCGCCCGGCTACAGTTACTGAATAAACAAGGCTGATTTTTCACCCAGGAGAACCCCATGGAAATCAAGGTCACCACCGAAGAAGGCTGCGCTGTCATGCGTCTGAAAGGACGTTTCGATTTCAGTGCCCACCGCGACTTTCGCGCGGGCATCGAAGTCGCCCTGCAGCAAGCCCACGCACGGAAGATTCGCGTCGATATGGGCGAAGTCGATTACCTGGACAGCTCAGCACTCGGCATGATGCTGATCCTGCGCGACAAGGCCCAGGCCGCCAACAAGACCGTCGAAATTGCAAACGCGAAAAAGAACGTGGTGCAGGTGCTCGAAATCGCTAACTTCAAGGCTCTTTTCACCATACTCTGACCCTCTCCGGAAGCCTGACGCGATGGACAAGACAAACACGACAGATACCCTGAAGATTCTGGCCGTCGACGATACGCGATCCAATCTCCTGCTGCTCAAGGCACTGCTGGGAGAGTCCGGCCACACCATCGTTACGGCCAGCGATGGCCTGCAGGCCATCGAAGTCTTTGAGCGTGAGCAGCCGGATGCCGTTCTCATGGATGTCATGATGCCCAACATGGACGGCATCGAATCGGCCACCCGCATCCGGGAAACCAACCCGGTCGTCCCCATCATCTTTCTTTCTGCCGATACCGACGCGCAATCCATCGAACGTGCCTTGCAGGTCGGCACGGACTACATCACCAAACCCATCCAGCCACAGCAGCTTCTGGACAAGCTCAAGGCGCATTTTCGCAGTGTTCTGGCGCACCGCGTCATCCTCCGGCAGAAGGTGGAGATGGAGCACCTCCACGCTCAGCTCACCGATGAAAACAGCATGGCGGCTCATGTACTCGAGCGTATCCTCTCGCGCATGTCTGCGCCGGATGAGCATATCCAGTACAGCGTCACCCCGGTCGGTTTCTTTTCCGGTGATCTCGTTCTGGCAGGTAAAACCCCTTCTGGGCGTTTGCATGTCCTGCTGGCGGACGCCATTGGCCACGGCCTGCCCGCCGCCTTTACGCTGATGCCCCTGATCTCGCTTTTCATGACGATGACCCAGAAGGGTTTTTCGCTCGACGACATTCTCGTCTCGGCCAACCATCTGCTCAAGGAAGTCCTGCCTGTCGGAAGTTTCATCGCCACTACCGCCGTTTCTGTCGATTACAAGACAGGACGGGCGAGGCTCTGGGTAGGGGGCAATCCGGCCGCCCTGATCCGCCGGAAAAATGAGCTGCTCAAATTCCCCTCGCGCCACCTCGCGCTGGGCATCGCGCCCACGGACAATCCGGCGGAGTTTGAATGTGAGCCCGTCACGCTGGAAAAAGACGACACCATCATCTTTTTTTCGGATGGCCTGTCCGAAGCCTGGCAAGACGGCAATCTGGAAGATTTCATCCTGGCCACGCCGCCCGCCGGACTTTTTTCCCGGCTCCAGTCGGCCGCCAAAAACCATCAGGGGCACGACGACAGTTCGCTGGTTGTCCTGCCCATGGCGATGCTGGAAACCGGGGGTGTCGCCACACAGAAAGCCGCGGACAAACCTGCCCCGGGCCGCACCCGCGCGCGGCGGCTGGTTTTCGATCTGGATTCGGGCCAGATGGCTGACCCCAGAATTTTCCACACGCTTCTCGACATGCTGAACACCCTGGGCATCGTCTCGCCCGACGATGGCCTGTTTGGCATGGTGCTGACCGAACTGCTCACCAATGCGATCGACCACGGCATTCTCGGCCTGGCATCCGAAATCAAATACGCCACCGACGACGGCTTCGATCTTTACGCACAGGAGCGCGAAAAACGCCTGGCCGGGCTCAGGAATGCTTATGTCAGCGTCCGGGTTGACCATTGTGAATTCGACGGCCAGCCCGCCACGCGCCTTCGCATCATCGATTCCGGCGAAGGTTTCGACCAGTCCGCCTTCAACCGCGCCGATCTTCACGACACGGCCAAGGCCGGACGTGGCCTGGCTCTTTTGATGAATACCTGTCTCAAGGTCAGTTTTGTGGGCAAGGGCAACGATGTCACCGCCTATGTGCCACGCAACGGTAGCATCCCCTCCAGTCTTGAACTGGATGAAACGACATTCGTCGCCCAGGGCATCTGAACCCCCGGATATCTGAATCTCTGAAACTGCTGAAAAATCCTGAAGGAGCGTCCCATGCGTACCAACCTGCCCGTGACCAACAAGGAGTATGAACTCCGGGACGACCAGCTGATCGTCTCGAAAACCAATCTCAAGGGCCAGATCACCTACATCAACAAGGATTTCATCGAGATCAGCGGCTTTACCGAAGCCGAGCTGCTCAACCAGCCGCACAATATCGTGCGTCACCCCGACATGCCGCCCGAAGCCTATGCCGATCTCTGGGCCACGCTCAAGGCAGGCCGCCCCTGGACGGGGATCGTCAAGAACCGTTGCAAAAACGGCGACTACTACTGGGTGGTTGCCAACGCTACCCCCTTGGTCGAGAGCGGGCAGGTCACAGGCTATATGTCCGTTCGCCGCAAGGCCACCCGCAGCCAGATCGAGGCCGCCGAGGAGGTCTATCGCAAGTTCCGCGAAAACCGGGCGGGCAAGCTGCGGATACGCTTCGGCCAGGTCGTCGGGAACGCGGAAAACCCGCTGGCCCGCCTTTCCCTGAAGCAACGCCTGTCGACGATATTCGCCTTGCTTTGCGCCGTGATTTTCGCGCAGGCATTGATGGGCATTTACGCCGTCAATTCGATGGGCTCGGCAGGGGAGAGCCTCTATGAAAAACGGCTGGAACCGGTACGCATCCTGGGGCGCATCGGCAAGCTGATGTCGGACAACCGCGCCCAGATCATGCTCGGCCTGCAGCATGATCCGGCCGGAAAATATGCCTCCGCGCACGACCACCCGCTCTCCCGCCACACCGACACGATCGACCAGGCCCGGGCTGAAATCGACGGGCTCTGGAAAACCTACAACGCACAGCCCCACAGCGAAGAACATCAGAAGCTGGCTGACGCCTACACCGAAGCCCGCCGCAAGCTGATACAGGAAGGGATATTGCCCGCGCGGCAGGCCCTGCTCGACGGCCATTACGACCAGGCCAACGTGCTGCTGCTGAAGGTAATCAACCCGGCCTATCAGGAGGCGGCTACTCGGGCCGACACTCTTTTCAGTTTCCAGACAAAACGTTCCCAGGAAGATTTTGCCGCATCGAAAGCCCTGTTCGAACAGATCCGGCTGGCCACGCTCATCGGCGTTCTCGTGGTCATTCTGGCCAGTATCGGAGCCGCGCTCTGGCTGATTCGCTCCATTTTGCGGCCGGTGCATGAAGTCTCCAGCGTGCTGGGCAATATCGCCCAGGGCAATTACGCCAACACCATTGATGTCAGCGGCCATGATGAACTTGGCAAAATGCTGCAACAGTTGCAGAGCATGCAGACCCGCATGGGCTTTGAACTGGCCGAAACCCGCCGCATTGCCGACGAGATGACGGGCATCAAGATCGCCCTGGATTCAGCCCGTACGCCGGTTCGCATCGCGGATGTGGCCGGGCGCATCACCTACGCCAACAAATCCATGCAGGAAGTGATCCGGGGGGTCGAGCCTGACCTGGCCTTGCGTCAGCCCGGCTTCACGGCAGAGCATCTCATCGGCAGCAGCATCGGCCTGGGCCACGACAACACGGAAGCCACCGTCCGGCGTTATGCCGAACTGCAACGCAGCGAAGAATCCGCGCTGGTCATCGGCAGCCGCACCTTCCATACCATCACGACCCCCGTGTTCGACGAAGCCGGCAAGCGGCTTGGCACGGCGGGAGAATGGCAGGATCGCACCAGCGAAATCCTGGTCGAAAAGGAAGTCGCCGAAATCGTTGCCGCCGCCAGCCGGGGCGACATTTCCAAGCGTATTTCGACCGATGGCAAGGTGGGTTTCTTCGCTTCGCTCGCAGAGGGAATCAACCATTTGCTGCAAAACACGCAACAAGCCTTGCAGACCACCTCGCAAGCCCTGGAACGTGTAGCCAGTGGCGACCTCACGCAAACCATCCAGGAAGATTACGAAGGCATCTTCGGCCAGCTGAAGAACGACACCAACCAGACCATCGAGCGTCTGCGCGATGTCATCGGCCAGATCAAGGAAGCGGCGGATGC
>CAZFPI010000124.1:0-6178 GCA_964521075.1 uncultured Sterolibacterium sp. | reverse complement strand
TAAGTCGCGCGCAATTCAGGCAGAAGATCCAGCCCGCTGCGGCCTGGCAGGGAAATATCCAGCAGCACCAGATCCCGGTTCTGCGCCGCCATCTGCTGCAAGGCCTCCGTGGCATTGGCCGCTTCGTCGACCGTCGCCTGGAGATCATCCACGAGAATCCGGCACAGGCCCGCCCGCAGCATGGCATGGTCATCTACCAGCAAGATGTTCATCCGGTCGCATCCTCCCGCTTGTTCGACGTGATACTTGCCTCGTTGATCGAAAGGGCGTTTCCGGGCGAGGGAATCAGGACGGTGAGCTCCGTCCCGCATCCTGGCGCGCTGCGGATTTCCAGGCTGCCCGCTAGACGCCGGGCGCGTTCTTGCATGCCCAGCAGGCCCAGCGATGGCATGGAAAGCTCAACACCCGGGTTGAATCCATCGCCATTATCCTGAATTGTCAGATGAAGCTGAAGATCGTCATAGTCAAGGCTGACCACCACACGAGTGGCGTGGGAATGCCTGGCAATGTTGCTGAGGGCTTCCTGTGTGATGCGAAAGAATGCCGTTGCAATATCGGCGGATACCCGCCTCTCGGGGCCGGCCATGCCAAACCGGGTTTCGATGCCGGTGCGGCGCGTGTACTGGTTTAGCAGCCACTCGATCCCTGCTCCTAGCCCCAGCCGGTCAAGCACCCCGGGACGTAACTCCGAAGAAAGACGCCTGACCTGTCGGACGGCAGCATCGACATGCTCGCCGAATTCCTGCAGATGCAGAAGCAGGTCGCCAGCTGGGCTGCTGGCTTCACCGGGCTGAATGCGTCGCATCAGACGGTCGAGTTCGAGCCGCATGACGCTAAGCTCCTGTCCAAGATCGTCATGAAGCTCCTGCGCGATACGCGCGGCTTCTTCTTCCCGGACATTCTGGAGTTGATGCGTCAAGGCCCGCAGACGTTCCTGGTTGAACAAGGTTTGCTGTTTCTGTTCCGTGAGCGTATCCGCCATGGTGTTGAAGGACTGGATCAGATTCCGGATTTCGCCTTGCGCCACTGGCAAAGGTGCTCGCGCCAAAGATTCCCCGCTGCCGAAACGACGCGTGGCGCGCGCCAGTGCGCGGATATCCTTGAGAACAGAAAGATCCGTGGCGATCAGCGATGACAGGATGGCCAGCAGTGTGAGCAGGGCAAGGACGAAAACATCGCGGATGAATACGGCGTTGACCGCTGCATCGATCTTTGCCTCCGGCGCGCCGACCACAGCCCAGAGGCCGGGCAAGCCTGCCAGCGGGCGCGCCACCGCCAGACGTGTCACGCCATCGGCAGTCTGGCAGCGCGTCAATGTTCCTGGGGTTTTCATGATGTCCGTCATGCCACGCAGCATCGGGCGCCCCGGCTGATTCGCGTGGGCCCACCGCCCGGGCGTTACCGGGAGAGTTCCGAGCGAACTGGCGAGAATGACTCCGGCATGATCCACAATCAGCAAATCACTGTCGGTGGGCAAGCCGGTTTGCCGGGCCAGCTGATCCAGCCATTGCAGGTCAAGCGCGACGAACAGCACCTGTCTGACCTGCCCCGGAGAATCCCGCAGGGCGCGAGTCATGATGAGAATGGGCCGCTCGACGATCAGGCCGACGAGGTAGGAGCCTATGACGACCTCACTGGATCGCAGGGCGTCCTGGAAGGCTGGAATTTTCGCCATGTTGATATGTCTTGGCGGGCTGACGGCACTGAAAGCCAATTCGCCATCCGGCGTCAGTACGCCGATATTGGCAAACAAGGGAAAACTGCTCAGCAAGGCAGGCAACAATACAGGCAGGGATTCGGCCTGATCGCGCCGCCGGGCCAGGGTGGCCAGGGTGTCGAGCAGCCGCTTCGCGCCATAAACCTGGGCTGCATGTTCCCGGGAGGCACTTTCGGCCACATAGAGCGATTCATTCTGCACGCGCTGAAGTGCCGCAGACCGCTCATTGGTGGCCACATAAAGAACAAAAACAAAGGCAGGCAGTGTCGCCAGGCAGGCGAAAAATATCAGCTTGCCGCGAAGCGTCCTGAAAGGCAGCAGGGAAGGCATGCTCAGACCATGCTTTCGGCTACGGCCAGACCACACTTCAGAATGAAGGGCCGTCCTCCTCGCCGGGGGCGTCTTCGATTTCCTGAAGGAAGGTATAAGCACCATAGAACCAAAGCAGCACTCCCATTCCCAAAAGGATAATGGCTCCGCTCCCCATCCAGCTCCGCTGCAACAACGCGCCGTCAAGGCCGGGGGCTCCGCCAAGCATGGCGGCGCAATATAGCACTATGCCAAGCATGGCGATGATCCAGCCATTGATGACAGCAATGCGGCCTGGCGTCAGAAACCTGGCCTGGTCTTCGGTCTTTTCGGGGGTAATGGCGATACCACTGGGGGAAACTGCGCCGTCTCGCCTGGGCCTCAAGGATTCTTTGTTCATGAGAGATACATTTCAGAATGAATGGTCATATTTCACAGCATCAACCTGGCTGCGGTTGAGCCTGCAGCCCGGGAATACTGTCTTCCGACGACTTGGGGAAACCCCGACGGCTAAAGGCCAGGTAGAAAGCCAGGACATTCATGGCGGCCCAGACGGTAAACCCCAGGGTGTAATCCCCGGTGAGTTTTTTGCTCATCGCCATGGTGACAGTCATGGTAAATCCACAGGCAGCACCTGCTGCCTTGGCCAGGCCACTGACTGCGCCGACCTGTTTGAAATAGGTGGGAATCAGTTTCACCACTGTCGCCGAAGCCGCTCCTGAAATCATTGCCATGGCATAGATGGCATATACCTGAACCGTCATGGATATTTCCAGCATCAGGATGAGGGTGCATGCGACCGCGCCACCAAACATCCAGGAGAGCATTTTCAGTGGGTCGCGCCTGTCTGAAAGCCATCCTCCCACCGGGCGCATGAAGGCCACAAACAGGACGAGGAGCGATGTAAACACCATCGAGGCCGTATTGGTGTCGACTCCCCAACGATCAACCAGATAAGTCGGTGTCAGGGCAGAAAAAAAGGTCAGCGTGCCAAAGGATGTCCAGTAGAGATAGGCAACGATCCAGACCAGCGCGCCGGATTTGTAGACGCTGGCAATTTCACGCAGGCTCAACGACTTTTTTTCCACCACGGGATCGCTGGTGAAAAACCAGTAGCACACTGCCATGATCACAGTCGGAATGGCAGCGAACAGGAAAATAAGACGCCAGCCGGAGAACATGCCGAAATGCACCTTGGCCGGAAGCCCGGCATAACCTTCCGGCCCGCCAAGAACCTGGGTAATCAGGTAAGGAACAAGGATCATGCCGATGCTGATGCCGAAGTTACCCAGGGCATAAAGCCCCAATGCCGTGCCTTGCTTCGATTTTGGATACCAGGAGGAGACATGGGCATTACCGATCACGAAGGTGGCTCCGCCCAGCCCGAGCAAAAGCCCGAGCACCAGGAATCCTGCGTAACTCTCGACGAACAATCCGCCCAGCAGCGGCAGGGCTATCACCATCAGTGTCAGGCTGAACACCTTTCTTCCACCAAAACGATCCGCAGCAATCCCGAGAGGAATGCTGGCCAGTGTGGCAAACAGTGGGGGCATGGCTGCGAGAAACAGTGCCTGACTGGGGGTAAGGTGATACCACTTGATCAGGAATGGCCCCAGTGCCGAGAACATGCCCCAAATGGCAAAGCCCAGCGAAAAGGCGAGGAATGAAAACCACAGGACGCGCATGTTTCCATTGACGGCAGGTAGAAGACTGTCATTCGGCTGGTTCATGGGGTTGCTCTCGAAGAATGAAGAATGTCGGTTGAGTAAGTCCGGAAACAGGGGAGGCCGGATACCGGCAATTCAGTGCGCGGAAGCTGCCGCTACCGGAACAACGTCCTGGCCACTATCTGTTTTGACGTAATGCGTACCGGCCCACAACGCGCCGTTGAACAAAACCGCGCCAAGAATGTTGCCAAGCGTGACCGGGATCTGATTCCACAGCCACCAGTCCGACATCGTGAGCTGCGCCCCGGAAAGGATCGCCACCGGAAAGACGAACAGATTGACGACTGCGTGTTCGAACCCAAGAGAAAAAAATGTGGCAATGGGTAGCCAGATGATGGCGATCTTGCCAAACATGCTGTGCGTCGACTTGGCCATGATGGGGCCGAGACTGACCAGCCAGTTGCACAAAATTCCCATGCCGACAGCCGCCAGCCAGCCGTTCAGGCCGTAGTGCTGATAAGAAATTTTCTTTTCAGCCAGATGTGAGAGCACTCCCAGCAAGCCTTCCGCCGGCAACATGCCGCCTTTGGTCAGTGAAAACCAGAGCAGCCAGGCAAAGAAAACGCCGCCCAGTAGATTCCCGAGGAAAGTCCAGCTCCAGTTCCACAACACGGCACGAGCATCCAGGTAACCCAGACGCCATCCAATTGGCATCACGGAAAAACTGCCCGTGGCCATCTCCAGCCCCAACACGGAAAGCATGACGTAACCGGCAGGAAACAGGAGCCCGGCCACGGCACTGGGCACCCCCTGGCTCACCAGCAAGGCGACCAGAGCCACGGCGTAAGCCAGAAATGGAGTGCACAGAAAACTGCGTGTCAGCAGCTGTGGAACCCCCATCCTGGCTTTCTTTTTGGCATCCACGCCGACATCGCGGACGATGACATCTGGAGTCACCGTGTCGGAAATCGCGGATCGCTCACCGCCCGAATACGACATCGCCGCAGAGGCCAAAACCTGCTGTTCAGGGAAATTCGCCATGAGGAACATCCGTCAGATTGAAGTGACGGGCATTCTCGAAGGTCAGACTTCTTCCCGGTAGCCAAAGATGGTTGATACGCTGGCTGGACGATGACCGGCACTTGTCAGGCTATGGCCTACAAAAGATGCTATCCCACCAGCAAACCATGCAGCATTTTCGTGGCCAGCAAGGCAAGAAAACCACCGAAAGCTCGCTTCAATTGCCTGACAGGCAGGCGGTGTGCGAGCCGGGCTCCCAATGGTGCTGTCATCATTGACATAAGCACCACCCCTGCCAGGGCTGGCAGGTAAATGTAGCCCAGTGAATAATCCGGCAAGTCATGCGCTTGCCAGCCTGTCAGGAGGTACCCGAGCGTCCCGGCCATCGCGATGGGGAATCCCAGCGCGGCGGAAGTTCCCACGGCCTGATGAATGGCCACATTACAAAGCAGCATGAAGGGGACGGACATGAATCCGCCACCCGCTGAAACAAGGCTGGAGACACAGCCAATCAACATGCCAACGACAAACAGGCCGGCAGCCCCGGGCAGGCGGTGTGAAGGCTTGGGGGTGAAACCAAAAGCCATCTGCCAGGAAGCGTAATAGACGATCACGGTAAACATGATGCCTAGTGGTCGCGTCGAAATATGGCTGGCGATGAAGGTTCCGCCCAGTGTGCCCAACATCAAGCCCGGGGCCATGACACGCACGATGTCCCAGCGCACGGCTCCATGGGCATGGTGGGCGCGCATGCTGGAAACCGAGGTGAACATGATGGTTGCCATGGCGGTTCCCAGGGCCAGATGCATCTGGTGCGTTTCAGGAATCCCCTGCCCGGCAAACATCATGAACAGCAGCGGAACCAACATCAAACCGCCGCCCACACCGAACAGACCGGCAATGAACCCGCCAAACGCGCCTAATAGAGGAAAGGCCAGCCAGGTAAAGCTCACATATCCCCCGGGATATTGAGCAGTTCTCCACAGACAAAATCCCACTCGGCAGGATCCAGCGGCGTAATCGACAGGCGATTTCCCTTCTGAAGAATCCGCATCCGTTCCAGAGCCGGATGGGATCGCAGTTCCGCAAGGGTGACGTTACGCGTCTTTTGCGTGACACGCACATCCACGTTCATCCAGCGTGGCTTTTCATGGCTGGCCTTTGGGTCAAAGTATTTGCTGTTTTTGTCAAACTGCGTCTGGTCAGGGTATGCCAGACAACTCACCTGCGCCAAACCAACGATGCCGGGTACGGCACAGTTGGAGTGATAAAAAAACACCCTGTCCCCAGGCTTCATCTGGTCGCGCATGAAATTGCGTGCCTGATAGTTACGAACGCCATACCAGGCTACAGTCTGGCCCGGCATCGCCAGCACATCATCAATGCTGCAATCGGATGGTTCGGATTTCATCAGCCAGTAACGCATGTTTCCCCTAGACCTCGATCTTCCTGACGAACATTTGAA
>CAZFPI010000123.1:0-6292 GCA_964521075.1 uncultured Sterolibacterium sp. | reverse complement strand
TACCACCTGCGCGCCTTTTTCCGCCAGACTTTCCGCGAGAATACCGCCGCCACAGCCGACATCGAGCACCCGTTTTCCCGCCAGGCTACCCGGGCCGCCGCAGCTCGCCTCGATCCAGCCAAGACGCAGGGGGTTGATGTCGTGCAGGGGCTTGAATTCCGAGCTGGCATCCCACCAGCGGTGGGCAAGCTCGGCAAACTTGTTGAGTTCCTGCGGGTCGGCATTGAACGCGGAACCGCGCTGTGCTGTCAGGCTGTCGTCCTGGGGGTTCATAGTGTCGTAGACTTTTCAAAAGCGGATCGGGGCACGGCATGTTCCCGGAACCCGTCAGTATAAGGGAGCGAAGCTCACCCAAAGCAGTGGCCCCAGCGGGTCACGCACATAAGCCACGGACACGATGTAGCCAAAGGTCAGCAAGGCCGCAAGCCAGGCCGCCTGGCGTACCCTTTTGGGGTGGGCCTCCTTCAGAGCGATGAACCCGAGAAGGATATAGACGAGCAGGCCGCCCACTTTGGCCGTCAGCCAGGGTTCGACGAAAGGATATTGCCCGCTCATCATCGCCAGCGTGATCGCTGCGGCAAACAGAAGCGTGTCATTCACATGCGGCAGGGTTCTGGCCAGTCGATGCCGCAGCCAGGGGGAATCACGCCACATCCAGACACCGCGCACGAAAAACCCCAGGCCGCTCAGAACGACGCAGCTCACATGAAGATGCTTGATTGCAAGATATAGCGTCACACCACTCTTCCTGAAAAAATGAATCGCCAGGCTCCATGCCGCTGAATCCCGGATGGCCCCTGCCGAATTCATGCTATGTTCGCCCTCTCACGAGGCACGGCCATGCAAACGACCAGACCAGACCACCACGACATTCCCGGCATTCTCGCGCGATTGCCGCTGTTCATCGAAGTTTCCCGAGAATCCCTCGAACATATCGCGGCCCACACCCGCGAAAAACGCCTGCAAAAAGGTGAAATGCTGTTTCAGAAGGGCGACATGCCACGCGGCTTCTTTGTCGTCATCGTCGGGCAGGTCAAGCTGGCCTTCCCCTCCAGCCAGGGCAACGAAAAAGTCATCAATATCCTCGGCCCCAACCAGAGTTTTGGTGAAGCCGCCATGTTCATGGATCGCCCTTATCCCGTTTTTGCCGAGGCCCTCTCCGACACGCTGCTCCTGCACATCGCCCGTCACGCCATCACCGATCTGCTGGAAGAAGATACCTCCTTCGCCCGTCGCATGCTGGCGGGCCTGTCCATGCGCCTGCATACGCTGGTGCAGGATGTCGAATCCTACTCACTGCGCTCAACCACCCAGCGTGTCATCGGTTTTCTCCTGCAACACACGGCCACGGAAGAACAGGACGGGCAGGAAATCACCATCGCGCTACCAACTTCCAAGCAGGTCATCGCCTCGCGCCTGAGCCTGACGCCTGAAACCCTGTCGCGCGTTTTCCACGACCTTGCCACGGCCCGGCTCATCAGTGTTCATGGCAAGCAGATCACGGTACACGACGTTCGCCGTCTGCGTCAGTTCGATCTGCAGAACTGACCGGCCTGGCTGATTCGTCCAATACTCGCGTGTCCAGCACCCGCCGCCTGAAATCCAGATAAAGCCGGACAGACCGGACGAGATTCCACTCCAGCCAGGCAAAGGACAAAATCATCGCCAGACCGGCCAGCCGGGCCAGGGATGGCCAGACCTGCATGGCCAGCAGCAGCGCGAGAGCCACGAGATGCGCGGCCAGTTGCCCGCGCATGTTCTTCTCGGAAATGATCTGCTTCATGTTCGGCGGCAGGGTTTTCATCTGCCCCAGCTGCTGCCAGTGCAGCCAGATGAGGAAGGGCACGATCTTGTAGATCATGCCGCTGATCGCCGAAACGAACACCCCCATGAAAACCAGCACGCCGGGCCAGAGCAGGGCGCGGGGGTGCTGCCCCAGCGAGGGAAGCAGTTGCAAGACGAGCCACGAAACGAAAACCGCCAGCAAGGATGCCATGGCAATGCGCCAGTAAAGCAAGGTGACATCCGTTACCCTGCGGCGGCGGCGTTTTTGCAGGCGGAGCGTGATGCCCGCGTATATCGACGCCACTGCCAGCCCGGTAAAACCGGCCCACGGCATCCCCGGACTGTCATGAAAGAAGGGCAGGATTGTCCAGAACAGCAAAACGGCAAGCAGGGATAACGGCAAGAGGCGCGCAGCTAGAAGTGGATAAGCCGGTGTCAGCTGGAACATGGGCACGACAAGATAGGACACGCCCATCACCAGCAACAAGGCCCAGCCGCCCATCCCCCAGCCAGCGTGGATGTTAGCCAGTGTTGGCAAAGGCAGGCCCGGGAATGTGCCGGTCGTCAGCTGCCCGCCCAGTATCAGTGTCAATATCAGCCCGGCCAGCAAGGTCATGAACAAACCGGCAAGTGCCAGACGCAGTGTTGGTAGTGTCGCGCCTTGTGCAGGGGTATGCCACATGGCCCACCCGCTGATGAGAATGAAAGGGAGCAAGCCGGCAAGGAACAGGCTGCCTGCGGGCAGGAAAAGATCGCGATCCGGCAGGATAAAAGCCGACACCAGCAGCATGGCCGCCAGCGTCATCAGGGGGTGAATGACATGCGCTACCCAACGTGGCTGCCAGATATTGCCGCCCGTGGCGACAGGAATGAACTGCAGCAAGGCTCCGCACATGGTCTGGAGCATGAAGCCGGCAGACAGGAGATGCGTGAAGGCAAGGACATCAGCATTCCAGCGCGTCGCCCATCCCTCGCCGCCTTTCAGCGTCAGCAGCAATCCGGCAGCGATACCAAACAGGGGGGCCGTCAGGAAAAAACGGAAAGGCACCGAAATCGGCGGGGCCTGTTCGAAGGAGAGCTTGGGGTGCATGAGAAGAACGAAGCCGGGGCGGCTCAGGGGCCCGGTCGAGCCTGCCTCTCAGAGTTTCCGGATGCGGATTTCATTCGTTCCGTCCGGCAAATACTGCGATGTATGGACATAGCCATTGCGCCGGAGGGCCGAATACAGGGGGTGCGGCTCGCAATGCAGCAGCAAAAGCAGTTCCTCGCCGTCGGGCAGATCATCCAGGGCGGCGAGAGTGAGCTCCAGCGGCTCGGGCGGCTGAAGCTCGCGGCCATCGATGATGCGCCAGGCTGCCTGCGTGGTCATGGCTGGCTGATCCTGTCCAGAATCTGCGCCGAAATCGTCTCGATCTGGTCAGCCAGGGATTGATCGCACATCGGGTAAAGGATGTTTTCTTCCTTCATGTTGTGCTGCTGCATGAGGATCAGCAGGGTTTCTGCCGCGCCGGCATAGCCCTCGCCATCCTGCGCGGTCCGGGCAGCTCCCATCTGCCTGACGAGCTCACGCATCTGTTCATGCTCCAGCCGCATCATCTGTGTGGGGCCATGACGCATCCCGGTGGCATTCTCAAACGCGGGAAAGAGCACGGTCTCCTCGGCGGAAAGATGGGCCTCAAGCGCATCAGCAAAAGCCTGATGGCTCGTGGCGCACCCTGTCCAGTCACCTTTTTGCGCGGCTTCTTCCGCCGCCGAAAACAGGTCGTCGCAATGCGTGTGATGGGGCGGGAGTATCTGACGGATGTCGGGCATATCAACCTCGAAAACAAATACAAAGGTGCGAATCTACAAATGGTTGCTGTACAAGACCTTGATGCCCGTCAACCGAACAGCGATCATCTCCGGAGCGACGACCCCAGATTTTTCAGCGAGATATCAGCTCTCCAGCACATAGCTGCCTGGCGCATCACCCAGCTCCGGATATTCTTCCGTCGCAACCGGGCCGGCCTTGACCAGCTTGCCTGCCTGGGGCTTGAGCCAGGCCATCCAGTCCTCCCACCACGAACCGGCCTGATGTTCAGCGCGTTCACGCCAGCTCTCCGGGGTGTCGTGACGTTCTGCCTGCCCAACCCAGAATTCGCGTTTGGGCGGATTGACAGGCGGATTGACGATACCGAGGATATGACCGGAACTCGACAGGATGTAACGCCGGGAACCGGAAACGTGATTATTGACAGCGAAAGTTTGATGCCACGGGGCGATGTGGTCGTCCGCCGCGCCGACGGCATAAACAGGCTGAGTGATACGTTCGAGGTCGATTTTTTCCCCGGCGATGGTCAGGGCATCCCGTTTGACGAGGTGATTATTAAGATAGAACTCACGCAGGTACCAGTCGTGCATCGAGGCCGGCATCCGCGTCGTGTCCATGTTCCAGTAGAGCACATCGAAGGGTGGCGGCGTTTCGCCGTAGAGGTAACCCCGCACGACGTAATGCCAGATCAGGGTATTCGAGCGCAGCAGACGGAAGGCCGCCGCCATTTCCTGCCCGTCGAGAAAGCCCTTGGCCGCCATGCTGCGGGAAAGCCACTGGATGGTGCTCTCGTCCAGGAAAATCTCGATGTCGCCCGGCTTGCGGTAATCCACCAGGGCTGTCAGCAGGGTGATGCTCGACACGGGCATCTTCTGCGCCGGATAACGCCGGTTGGCCCAGGCCATATAGGTCGTCAGGGCGGCACCTCCAATGCAATAACCAACAGCATTGACCTGCTCCGAGCCGCTGATGTGGCGCGCTACCTCGATGATCTTGTCGATACCTTCGGTCAGGTAATCGTCGAAAGTCACATCGCGCATGCTCTCGTCGGGGTTTTTCCAGCTGGTGATGAACACGCTGAACCCCTGATCGAGCAGATACTTGACCATGCTCTTGGCCGGGGTCATGTCCAGGATGTAGTGCTTGTTGATCCAGGCCGTCACGATCACCACCGGCTTTTCGTAGTTCTTCGCCACCGTTGGCGTGTAGTGCAGCACTTCCAGCAGGCGGTTGCGGAATACGACCTTGCCGGGGGTAACGGCCAGATTCTTTCCCACGGTGAAATCCGCCGGATTGGTCATACGCACCGTCCCGGCATCCACATCAGCCAAGAGATTCTGCATGCCCTGCACCAGGCTTTGCCCATTGGTTTCAACCGCCTTGCGCTGGGCCACCGGATTGCTCCAGAAGAAATTTGTCGGTGCCATGGCATTAAGCCACTCGCGCCACCAGAAAGCCGCCCGCCGCCGCTGATGATTCGCAAGCCCTGGCGTTTCATAGACCATGTCCTGCGTCTGGCGGGTCAACAGCAGGTACCATTGCTTGGCCACACTCCAGCCAGCCGATTCACGCCAGACCGGATCGCTAAAACGCGCATCGTCCGAATGAGGCCGAACAATCTCCTCACCCTGCATGCCCATCATGCGTAGCCAGGAATGCCAGGAGAGCGTCCAGGCGTCCGTGGAAAACTTCCCCAAGGATTCGGAAAGCTCCTGCGGATGCAGCATCCATGCAGCATATGCATGCATCAGTGGCGTCGTCACGCCGATCGGGTCGATCCGGCTTTCCATGGCCTGGTTCATGGCATGCCACGCCTTCTGGGGCGTCATGGCGGAGGTCGGATTCAAATGCTCGTTTTCTTTATGCGTCGTCATGATGGTGTTCTGCCAATACAAGGCAAGGGTTACCACGAATCGTGGAAACCCGTGATTATAATCCTCCGCTGCGGCCAGCCTGAATTTCTGCTCAACGCGCCACATCCTGTCGGGAGATCGTCATGTTCAAACACATCCTGGTTCCTGTCGATGGCTCGTCGTTGTCCGACATCGCCATCGGGCAAGCCGTCGAATTCGCCCGTGAAACCGGCGCAAAAATCACCTTCTTCTACGTTCAGCCAGATTACCCCGTTGCCTTCTACGGCGAAGGCGCGCTGTTCGACCCCACGACCCCAGACAAATTTGCCGAACTGACCAGCACACAGGCACAAACCCTCCTCGCAAGTGCCAGCGCAAAGGCAACGCAGGCAGGAATCCCCTGCACGACCACCACAACAATCAGCGACATCGTCTATCTGGCCATCATCGAAGCCGCCAAAAACGCCGGATGCGACCTGATTTTCATGGCATCCCACGGGCGTCGTGGCATCAGCGGCTTCCTGCTAGGCAGCGAAACCCAGAAAGTCCTGACCCACTCCAGCATCCCGGTGCTCGTCTGGCGTTAGCACGAAGCAAAAAAACGACACACCTGAACCAGATACGGAAAAAACGGGCCGGGGAGCAGCCAACACACCCTGACGCACCCCGACGAAGAGAAACCCGACTGACAACATTTTCCGGTTTTTTTCTTTATACTCGCCAGAATGACCTTCGCCCGCAGCACAGCATCGGTGTTGCGTAAAGAAAAGACAAAGTACCTGGAAGGAATGAGCGACTTGAGCAAACAGGGGGAGTTTGCAGGGAATCACCGATGGCCACGCGC
>CAZFPI010000122.1:0-6426 GCA_964521075.1 uncultured Sterolibacterium sp. | reverse complement strand
TGGAGTTCTACGAGGCCTATGCGGACTACCAGATGCTGATGGACTTCACCGAAGGCCTGCTGCGTCACTCGGCGCGTGAAGCCCTTGGCACGGAGGTGTTCCAGTACCAGGGCCGCGAACTCGACCTCTCAAAACCCTTTGCGCGGCTGACCATCGTCGAGGCCATCCAGAAATACCACCCGGGTTTCCAGACCAGCCAGCTCAACGATGCCGACTGGCTCAAACAGAAAATCAAGGATTTCGGTGAACCGGTCAAGCCCGGTGGCCTGGGTTCGCTACAACTCCAGCTCTTTGAAGCCTGCGCCGAAGCCGAACTCTGGGAGCCGACCTTCATCATCGACTACCCGGCCGAAGTCTCGCCGCTCGCGCGCCGCAACGACGCCAACCCCGAGATCACCGAACGCTTCGAGCTTTTCATCGTCGGGCGCGAAATTGCCAACGGCTTCTCGGAATTGAACGACGCCGAAGACCAGGCCGCGCGTTTCCTCGAACAGGCCAAAGCCAAGGACGCCGGCGACGAAGAAGCGATGTACTACGATGCAGACTTCATCCGCGCCCTCGAATACGGCCTGCCGCCCACCGGTGGCTGCGGCATCGGCATCGACCGGCTGGTGATGCTGCTCACCGACAGCCCGAACATCCGTGATGTCATCCTCTTCCCGCAGATGCGGGCAGAGTGAATCGCCCAAAGGGGGGCAAATGAATCTTCGGCACGATGGATCCGATACGGTGATGCATGAACCGTTCGCCTGGTAGGGGCGAAACATCTTTCGCCCCCATCGTTGAATGGGCTAAATGGGCTAAATGGGCGAAGGATGATTCGCCCCTGCGAAGAACCTTTTCATCCTTGTCTGGGCGAACGGAACTTCGAACTTCATCTGGCCGGATACATAAACAGCCACCGTCAGATGGCCAAAACATGGACATCCGCCCTATCCACACCAAAGCAAACTACAGGGCCACGCTGGTACAAACCGGCGAAGCCAGGCACATACCCATCACTACACCCGACCCGGTGGAAACCATCAAATTCCGGATGGATCAAAGATGGTCTATCTATCAAAGGCCTTGAACCAATCATTGGCAAAAGCAACCGCGTCCACGAAGTCCTGAACCGCAAGCGTCCGCTGACGCCGACCATGCTCCGCAGACTGCATCGGAGTATGGTCATCCCGGCCGACGTGCTGATTGCGGAGACTGCTGCCAAGTGATCAGCGAACGCTGATCCTTGTACCACCGCCACGTTGGACGGGATTCTCTGGAGAGGGAGATGGCGGCAGAGACTGAGGCATGGCGTTTGTCATGAACCAATGACATCGGCATGATAATAAGTTAAATTACTCAGATTGCATTCCCCTGAGTGCATTTTTCCAAGGCCGAATGGCCGAACCGGGCAGACAAGGACAGACATGGAAAACGGAAAGAAGCGGAACCGCTCGGGGTGGCCGGGTTACCAGGGCGCATGGCTGATCGGAGCCTTGGTGTGCCTGACGGTCGTTGGAGACTGTGGTGCAGCGGAGGGCATGTTTGAAGGCATGTTCAACAAACTGGGGCTATCGGGAGCGGCGAAGATGAGTGACGTAGCGGTAAAGATTGCGGAAATCAAGGACAGCATCAACGTCAATGGACTGGATTTCAGCCCCGACGGCAAGCATCTGGCGACGAGCTCGTATGCGCAGAGCAATGAAGTGCATGTCTGGGACTGGCAGGCCAGGAAGATCGTGCTGAAAGTTGAGGCAGAAGGAGGTGCGGGTCTGATTTCAGAAGGTATTCGCTATAGCCCCGATGGGCGGTTTCTTGCCGTGTGTCACGACCGTAGCTCGAAGCCGCACATCATTCATGTGTTTGATGCCCGATCGGGGCAACTCGTCAAAGAAGTCAACGATCCGATTCCGGGTGGTTGCAGCGCCATCGGATTCACCCCCGACGGCGAATGGATGTTGCGCATCACCCGGCGGGGCCCCATTCGTGGTGACAACCTGATCGTCTACAGCACCCGAACCTGGGAGCCGACTTGGGGAGTTGTGACGGATCCGATGGACACGAACGCCATGACGATCAGCCCTGATGGACGGTATGTTGCCATCGGCGGAATCGACCTGGGGCCCGGGGTGCCTCATCAACCCCGAATACTGATCGTCGATTTGCAGCAGCGTCAAGTCGTCAAATCGATCGCCACGTTTCCGATTGACAATGCAGTCAAGAGAGTTGCCTGGAGTCCCGATGGAACACAGATTGCGGCCGGGGCAATCGTAGGTGGTACCTCCAGGGGGCCGGATGTCGTAAAGATATTCGATGCAAAAACCGGCCAGCAGACTTTGGGTGAGCCTGTTGTGGAGCAGGGCCACATCCGGACATTACGTTATTCCCCCGATGGGAAATACCTGGCGGAAGGCCAGATCGACGACAAGATTCGCATCTGGGACGGGCAACATAAGACACTCTTGCAGGAAATCCCGATCGACGACCATGGAATGAACCTCGTGTTTTCAGGCGATGGAAAATTTATGGCGATCACCAATGGTGGTACCAAAGTTCAAGTCTGGAAATTGAAATAACCCAGTCGAATCTGTAAGAACAAGGGAAACATCATGGCAACATTGCTTCAATTGGCACAAATGAGCTCGGCATCCTATACCCAGACCGTGACCGGGAGCGGACTCATACCCTCCGTCGCGTCATTACGGGCTTGACAAAAATCTCCTGTAACCTCCCCCGGTTTCACAAAGAGAATGGCCGTGCGAGAGGACGGATCAACTCCGCACCCCGCGATGAAGCCCTTTCAGCAGACATGACACGATTGACGAAGCCCTCCCAACCCTTGGATCAAAGCCCCACCCTCTCCCCCGCCACTCTCGCCTGGGCTGTCGATGGTACACCCTGGTCGGTGGATTACGGCGACATCTACCATTCCGCCGATGGTGGCCTGGGGCAGGCTCGCCATGTCTTCCTTGCGGGCAACGGGCTGCTCGAATCCGGGAAAGAAAAAGTGGTGCGCTGGCGCGGACGGACTCGCTTCGTCATCGTCGAAACCGGCTTTGGCCTCGGCCTCAATTTCCTGGCAACCTGGCAGGCGTGGCGCGACGACCCTCAACGCTGCGACCGCCTGCACTTCATCTCCTTTGAGAAACACCCCTTCCGCACCGATGATCTGGCGCAAGTCCATGCTGCCTGGCCAGAACTTGCGGGGCTGGCGGCGGCATTACAAAAGCAATGGCCCACGCTCCTTCCCGGAGCGCATCGCCTCTGCTTCGACGATGGCCGTGTCATCCTGACCCTGTTCTTTGGCGACGCAGCCGAACTTTTGCCGAAACTGCGCGCCCGGGTTGACGCCTTCTATCTCGACGGTTTTTCCCCGGCGAAAAACCCCGATCTCTGGTCACCCCGCATTTATTCCAGCCTGGCGCGGCTGGCCGTCACGGGGGCGACACTGGCCACCTGGTCTGTCGCCGGGGCCGTTCGCAAAGCGCTTGCCGATACCGGTTTTCTGCTGGAAAAATCCCCCGGCTTCGGTGGTAAACGTGAAATGACCCGGGGCATTTTCCGCATCGGCAACCGCCAGGCTGCGAGCTCGCCAGAACGCCACGCCATCATCCTCGGTGCGGGCATGGCCGGTTGTGCTGTCGCACAACAGCTCGCTGCGCGTGGCTGGCGGATCGAACTCATCGACGCCGCCGAAGCACCAGCCAGGGGAGCATCGGGCAACCATGCCGCAGTATTGCGCCCTCTTCCCAGTAGCGACGACAACTTGCTGGCCCGCTGGACGCGGGCGGGCTTCCTGCATCTTCGCCGTCATCTGCAAAATCTTGAAGCCTTCGGCCAGCACCCGCGCTGGCAGGATTGCGGTGTGCTGCATCTGGCGCGCGACCCCGGACACGAAACCAGCCAACGCCTGCTGATCGACGCGCAGCAGCCCCCGGCCGACTACCTGCAATTCGCAGACCGCGAAACCGCATGCCAACTGGCCGGCTGGCCGGTAGCCCACGGCGGCTGGTGGTTCCCGGGCGGTGGCTGGGTCAATCCGGCCAGTTTGTGCGAGGCCAACCTGAACCGCTGCGGCGATCGGCTGACAACACACTTCGCTCAAAAGATCATTCGTTGCGAACGTATCGATGACCACTGGCAGGTTTTCGACGCGACGGGAAAAATTGTCGCATCGGCTCCGACACTGATTCTGGCCAATGCCCAGGGAGCCCTCCCCCTGCTCGCCCCGCACGGCATCCGCCTGCCCCTGCGCCCGGCACGTGGACAAGTCACACATCTGGATGCCCGGGCATTGGCAGCCCCCGAAGTCGTCGTCTGCCGCCTGGGGTACGTTACCCCCGTCATCCATGGCATCCGCAGTGCCGGGGCCAGTTTCATCGCCGATGATGCCAGCGATGATCTGCGCGAAGATGACCATGCCGACAACCTCTCCCGGCTTGAATTCAGCCTGCCAGGCAGCGTGGCCGGCCTTGTCACCCCTCCCGCACACCTCTGCGGCCGCGCTGGTGTGCGCTCGATGACGCAAGACAGGCTCCCCCTGATCGGGCAACTCCCCCTGAGCACGGACAATGCCAAAGCCCCGGCCATCAATCTTGCCGACATTCCGCGTCACCCCGGCCTCTACTGCTTGCTGGGCTATGGCGCGCGCGGCATCGTCTGGTCAGCACTGGCCGCCGAATTACTGGCAAGCCAGATCGAGGGCGAGCCCCTGCCTCTGGAAGCCGATCTTTCCGCTGCCGTCGACCCGGCACGTTTTCTCTTGAGACGCACCAGACGCCCTGCCACCGAACCACCGGAGCCAATGCAAAGCTTGTAGCTTTCTTCACAGGCAACGCGCCAGCACAAAGTCGTTTGATACAATGCGAAGAAGGGATCGACCTTCCTGTTTATCAAACACCCCCACGCTTTTTCATCACTCACGAGGACGCCATGAGCGAACACATCCATCACGTCACCGATGCCACTTTCAAGGCAGAAGTCCTTGAAGCCAGCCAGCCCGTTCTGCTTGATTTCTGGGCAGAATGGTGCGGCCCCTGCAAAATGATCGCCCCCATTCTTGATGAAGTCGCCAAAGAGTACGGCGGCAAGCTCAAGGTTGCCAAAATCAATATCGACGAAAACCAGAAAACCCCCGGTGAATTTGGCGTTCGCGGTATTCCGACACTGATGCTCTTCAAAGCCGGCAACGTCGAAGCCACCAAGGTCGGAGCCCTGTCGAAATCGCAGCTGACGGCCTTTATTGACAGTCATCTCTGAGTCGAATAAAGTTTCGCCTCACGTTTTTCCGGGCGGCGCGTTTTTCCGGAAACGAGCATTCATCACTGCCTCGACGAGGCAGTGATCCCCATGCGAAAGTAGAAAATATGATCCTGGCAGAAGATTCACCCTGCCTCCCGCCAGGATCCGGCCATCTCCAAGCAATACCTTCACCCTGCTTCCCACTTGCCCTCCGGCAACACACGCCGGAGATATCCGGCGATTCGTCGATTTGTGATCCATCGATCCATCGATCCGTCGATTCTTCGATCCGGCTCAAGAACACACCTAGCCAAACGGCCAAATTAAATCTGCCGGATCAACCTGATCAAATGGCCTGACCGGCCCGGCACGGCCCACCCTATTTCCCCATCACACGTCCTACAGGCTTTTTCCCTATGCACCTCTCGGAGCTCAAGGTTTTGCACGTCAGTCAATTGATCGACATGGCCCTGGCCAACGACATCGACGACGCCAACCGCATGCGAAAGCAGGAACTGATTTTTACCCTGCTCAAAACCCGCGCCAAAAAGGGCGAAGCCATCATCAGCGACGGCGTACTCGAAGTCATGCCGGATGGTTACGGATTTCTCCGTACTCCCGACACCTCCTACCTGGCCAACCCTGACGATATTTTCGTTTCTCCCTCGCAGATCCGCCGCTTCAACCTGCATACCGGCGACACGATCGAAGGCGAAATCCGCATGCCCAAGGATAGCGAACGCTACTTCGGGCTGTTCAAGGTCTATAAGGTCAATGGCGAATCACCCGATGCCTCGAAGAACAAGATTCTTTTCGAAAACCTGACCCCGCTGCACCCGGATGAACACCTTTTCCTCGAACGTGACATGCGTGGCGAGGAAAACACCACCTCCCGCATCATCGACATCATCGCCCCCATCGGCAAAGGCCAGCGCGGCCTCCTCGTCGCCAGCCCGAAAAGCGGCAAGACGGTCATGATGCAGCACATCGCCCATGCCATTTCCATCAATCATCCGAATGTCGAACTGATCGTTCTTCTCATCGACGAACGCCCCGAAGAAGTCACGGAAATGCAGCGTTCCGTCAAAGGTGAAGTTGTGGCATCGACCTTCGACGAACCCGCAGCACGTCATGTGCAAGTCGCCGAAATGGTGATCGAAAAGGCCAAACGCCTGGTCGAGCACAAAAAAGACGTGGTGATCC
>CAZFPI010000121.1:0-6458 GCA_964521075.1 uncultured Sterolibacterium sp. | reverse complement strand
CACCGTCAACTACCGCGAGGCCTACGGCATCTACGCCTGCAACGGCATCCTCTTCAACCACGAAAGCCCGATTCGCGGCGAAACCTTCGTCACACGCAAAATCACCCGCGCCCTGGCACGCATCAAGCTGGGCCTGCAAGATTGTCTCTACCTGGGCAACCTGGATGCCAAACGTGACTGGGGCCACGCCCGCGACTACATCGAAATGCAATGGCTGATGCTGCAACAGACCCAGCCTGAAGATTTCGTCATCGCCACCGGCGTGCAATACAGCGTGCGCGACTTCGTCAATGCCGCTGCAAAAGAACTGGAAATGGACATCCGCTGGGAAGGCGCAGGGGCAGAAGAAAAGGGCTACTGGGCCAATTCCCCCGAAGGCAAGACAAGCCCCATCGTTGCCGTCGACCCCCGCTACTTCCGCCCCGCCGAAGTCGAAACCCTCCTGGGCGACCCGAGCAAGGCCAAGCAAAAACTCGGCTGGACGCCCAAAACCACCTTTACCGAACTCGTCGCCGAAATGGCCCGCGAAGACCTCAAATCCGCCCAGCGGGACGAGCTCATCAAGCATCACGGCTACCAGACCATGAATTACCACGAATAAGCGGGAAGGCCCGCCCGCTGCCGTGTCCCTCACCAGCCTCCCCGGATACACCGCCTTTCTCCTGGCGGTGTTCGCCGCCTCTGCCCTCACGACCGCCCTGGTGCTGCATCGTCTGCGGATCATCGACATCCCGAACGAACGCAGCTCCCACACCCGCCCCACCCCACGCGGCGGCGGCCTGGGCATCGTCCTGGGCTACCTGCTCGCCCTGTGCCTGATCCGGTATTTTGGCGACGCGGGCGAAATCACCGCCTTGCAAAGCCTGCCCCACCTGGGCCTGCTCCTCGCCGTCCTGCTCATTGGTGGTATTTCGCTGCATGACGACATTGCCGCGCGCGGCTTTGCCAGCAAACTGCTGGTCCAACTCATCGCCGCCGCCCTCCTCATGATCTGCGGCCTCTCCATCCCCTCCGACCTCATCGCCCCCCTGCCCGGATGGCTGGCCTGGCCCCTGACCCTCATCTGGCTGGTCGGCCTCACCAATGCCTACAACTTCATGGATGGGCTCGACGGCATGGCCGCAGGGACAGCCGTCGTCGCGGCCGCATTTTTCGCCCTCATCTGCCACATGAACGGGCAACCCCTTCCCGGACTCATGGCCAGCGCACTAAGCATCGCCTCCTGCGGCTTTCTGCTCTTCAACTGGCCACCGGCAAAAATCTTCATGGGCGACATCGGCAGCACCTTCCTGGGCTTCCTCTTCGCCGCCCTCCCCCTCCTGCTGCTCCAGAGCAACCCCGCCCCGGCCACAGTGCCCTGGCTACTCCTCACCATGCCGCTGCTACTGCTACACTACCTCTTCGACACCCTATTCACCTTCACCCGTCGGCTACTGGCCGGTGAAAACGTCACCCAGGCCCACCGCAGCCACCTCTACCAGCTCCTCCAGCGCGGCGGCTGGAGCCACCTTCGTGTCAGTCTCCTCTACGCCGGGCTCGCCGCCATGCAAGGTGTTACCGCGCTCTGCATCCTGAAAACCGCCGCCCCGACTCTCGCACTTCTCCTGGCCCTGCTCGCCTTCCTGTTGCTCTACACGCTGCTGGCCTTCGTGATTCTCCGCCGCGCCCGCAGCCTGAGCCTGATCTGACATGAATGCGCCCATGCCGCTGAATGAAGGTGAAATTCACCTCTGGCTCACTCACGACCGCGAGATCCGCGATCCGGCCCTGCTAGAAACCTATCACCGCCTGCTCAGCCCCGAAGAAACCCGGCAACAACAACGCTTCCACTTCGAAAAAGACCGGCATCAATACCTCATCACCCGCGCCCTGGTGCGAACCACCCTCTCCCGCTACGCCCCCATTGCCCCAGAAGACTGGCAATTCGAAAAACTCGAACACGGCCGCCCCCGCATCCTCAACCCCCATCCTCAAGCCCAAAGCCTCACCTTCAACCTGACCCACACCGCCGGGCTCATTGTGCTGGGAATACAACGAAATGGCGAACTAGGCATCGACACAGAAAACATCCAGGAAAGAGAAGCCCCGCTGGATGTCAGCCACCGCTACTTTTCCCCCCGCGAACGCGCCGACCTGCACGCCCTGCCCAAGGCCGCTCAAAACGAACGATTCTTTCACTACTGGACACTCAAGGAAGCCTACATCAAGGCCCGCAGCAAAGGACTATCGCTGCCTCTCGACCAGTTTTCCTTCACCTGGCCAACCGAAGACCGGCTCGAACTCCACTTCGACCAAGGCTTGCCCGACAAACCCGAACGCTGGCAATGCTGGCTACTCCAAGCCACCCCCGCCCACCTGCTCGCCTTGTGCAGCAGCCGCCAGCCCAACGAGCGAAAACTGACCCTGCAGCAAATCGTGCCGCTTTCCCCCGCCCCCCCCACACCGAAAGAAATCGTCGTTCTACGGAGACACTGATTTATTCCGTTCGCCCTGAGCTTGTCGAAGGGCACCACCTGTAAAAACAAGGGCTTCGACAGGCTCAGCCCGAACGGATTTGATTTAATCAGCAGTTCCCTACGGCGCCCCTGAAACGACAACATGCCACCCAGCCCACTCCCTCCCCGAGATGTGCCCGAAGGTCGGGTTAATTCCCCTCCTGTGACCGAAGGGAATCCCCGAAGGGGAGAGGGGTGCCCGAAGGGCGGGGGTAATTCCCCTCCTCCGGAGGGGTGCCCGAAGGGCGGGGTGGTCAAGGGGGCTAACATGACCTCCCGGGCGAAAAAAACCACCCCGTCAGGCTACGCCTGCCACCCCACCACAGGAGGGGAATAAAAAAGGGCTATTCGTAAAAGCGTGTTGGAGCGGGATCAAAGCTCACCCGCCTCGATCATGCGGATGAGTGTTGAAATGTCCGCTCCGTAGTTCTTGGACGGCAGTGGTGCTTTGTGTTGGTCGGCCTCTTTCGGGGGCTTCATTGCCCGCACCTTTTCCAACACGGGCAGTCCGTAGTCCATCGCGTCATCCGGCAGCGCTCTGCCCATCTCAACAGGCTCTGCCGCACGCCTTCTCTCGAACTTGGGTCTTGCCTGCTTTCGGCTATGGATGCCCTCGGTGAACAGAATCTTCGCCCGCAGCGCCTCGAACGAGTAGCCGCGCCCCAGTCGGTTCATGACGCGGATCAGCGAGTTCAACGACTCGGTGTAGGCGTTGGTGACAGGGTGCTCGAAGTAGTTGAGGATGAAGGGCTGCCAGTTCGTGAAGGCACGGATCAGGTCGTGGAAGTACGGCCTGATCTCGGGCAACACATCCTTGCTCCAAGCCTCGTAGCGCCTCAAGGCGGCCTCCGGTGAGTTGGAGTCCTCATAGATGGCGTAGAAGGCTTCCTTGAGCCTGTACGCCTCACCCAAGGCCGGGTAGTTCTTCGTCCAGCCGTCGAGATTCAGACGCTCTTCATCGTTCAACGTGCGCTCGCGCTTCAAAAGCACGAAGCGGTCGTGCATCAGCCCCCGCTTCTGTTTCAGCATCAGTTCGGCCCGCAACCCTTTGCGCGCCTTCTCCATCGCATCGTTCGCCATCCTGACGACGTGGAACTTGTCGATGACGATGGTGGCATCTGGTAGCACAGCGCTCACCGCGTCGCGGTAGGGCGTCCACATGTCCATCGCCACATACTGCACCTTGTCCCGGTTCGGTATCTTGTTCAGGTACTTCGCCACCGTGTCCTTGTCGCGGTTGTGGAGCATGTCCACGATGGTGTTGTTCTGGATGTTCGAGACAACGCAGCGTGGCTTGTTGATGATGTGGATTTCATCAATGCCCAGAAACGATGGCGTCTCGAAGCGAACGGTCTGCTCAAGATCAAAGATGTAGTCGCGGAAGATGTTGCGGATCGTTCCTTCAACGACTCCGGTTTCGTCTGCCAGCGAGGTGAATGTGCGCTTCAAGCTCTGTTGCCCGATCCACTTCACCAGCCGCTCGGTCATCATCCGGTTCCCGGCCAACACCGGCAGCGCCTGCGAGAAGGTCTTGCCGCAGGCTTGGCAGCGCAGCCGCTTGGTGTCGATGTAGATGCCCACGCGTTTACCGTGCATGGGCAAGTCCTTGAACACCTGTTCACGGGTGCCCCACGAGGTGAGGCGGTCGGACTGGCAGTGTGGGCAGGACGAAGTCACGTCCACCGGCTCGGCGGTGACGTGGTAGTCGTGGTCGGACTCCTCCACGCGCAGCACCCGGTACTGCGGGAGGTTCAGGATGTTGGCGGGAGTGCCCAACTCAAACCGCTCAAGGACTTCGAGCGCAGTGCTACGTCAGGAAGATCGCGCACAACTTTGACCGCATCGACCAGCGTCTGTTTTTCGTCGGCAGTCAGTGTTTTCAAGTCACCATCGTTGAAATAGACCAGCGCTTTCAGACTTTCACTCGGCTGGAAATTTGGCCCATATAACTGGCGAGCAGATGCGAGTCCGCGTGACAGACTCACACCGGCATTGACCATCGCGGAAACATCTCGATAGTCCTTGGCTTCCGCACGCTGGAGCACCACTTTGATCTTTGTTGCCATCAGATCGTCAAAGGAAGCCACCTGCAAAACACCGTCATCGGTAAAATCCGGCTCCCCCACTCGCCCGAAAGCAATGGCGCCGAAGAACGAAACTTTTACGTGCTCTCGTTCTGAATTCCCATAGGGGACGAGCACCACCCAAGTGTTGTCTTGATCTTGAAGCGTCGTGGACTGCTCCATGAACGGAAAAGCCGCTTTGATGGCATCCCGATCAAGCGGCTTTTCTGAAAAGAAATCGAAATCGACTGAATCACGATGCCCCAGTCGAAGTGCAATTGCGGTGCCACCGTACAGCGTGAACCCAAGATTCGGGGCATTTCTGAGTTCCGGCCACAGGCACTTCTGAGCGGGGGGCAATATGCCCATGCAAGGTTTGAACTTGCCAGTCATGCAAACCTCCGCACAGGCAAAGCCGGAACATGATCCACGCTCGACAGGTCAAGGCGGTAGTGCCAATACGCCCAAGAGCGTTCATTGAACTGACCAGCCTCTGCGTGCGTCAGGACTTCGCGAAGAGCCTCATCACCAACTTGCGAGGCAAGGGCCTGAACATCAGCGTAGTCGCCGATGTTCATGACTTGAGCAATCACACGCTCAGGCATGACTACAGCTTCTTCTGGTGTTTTCCACCAGATGTACTTGCTGGCAAACGGCTTCAACAACTCCTGACTAATCGGGATCATGATGGCATCTCTTCAACGCACTTTTACGATTTCAGATTAATGGATCATACGTCATGAAGTCCAACGATGCAACACGCTTTTGCGATCTTTGTCTATGATGCGGTCGCTATGCTGCCCTCCGGCGCCCACACACTTTTACGAATAGCCTAAAAAACTACCCAAAGGCCGAGGTAATTCCCCTCCTGTGACCGAAGGGAATCCCCGAAGGGGAGAGAGATACCCGAAGGGCGGGGTTAATTCCCCTCCCTCTGAGGGGTGCCCGAAGGGCGGGGTGGTCAATGGGGCTAACATGACCTCCCGGGCGAAGAAAAAACCACCCCGTCAGGCTGCGCCTGCCACCCCTCCGCAGGAGGGGAATAAAAGACTACCCAAAGGCCGAGGTAATTCCCCTCCAAAGGAGTGGAATAAAAGGCCAAACTTTGTTTCACATCAAACCTGCCGCATCGCCCGCCAATGCCGGAATCCGCCGATGAATGCGGGCATCAAGGAAATTGCTGCGATGCCGAAAATCGCCACGGACAGATTGTTTTTCACCAAAGGCTGATTACCAAACCAGTAACCCGCCAGCGTGAGTGAGCCAATCCAGATCGCCCCGCCGAGAATATCCAGCAGAAAGAAGCGCGAATAGGTCATGCGTCCAATGCCCGCCACAAAAGGCGCGAAAGTGCGGGCCAACGGCAGGAAGCGGGCGATGATGATGACCTTGCCACCATGCTTCTCATAGAAAGCATGCGTTTTCATCAGGCCGTTCCGATTGAAAATCCGCGAATTCTCCCAGCGGAACGCTCGCGGGCCGACGGTGTGCCCCACCCAGTAATTAACGTTATCGCCCAGAACGGCAGCGACAAACAGCACACCGCACAAGGTCACGATATCCATGCCGCCTGTGGCTGCCGCCGCCCCTGCCACGAATAGCAGGGAATCCCCGGGCAGGAAAGGAAAAATCACCACACCGGTTTCGCAAAAGATGATGGCAAACAAAATGGCATAAACCCAGACGCCGTACTGCTGCACCAGCACGGCCAGATGTTTGTCCAGATGAAGGATAAGGTCGAGCAGCTGCCCGAAAACCGATACGTCTTCCATGTCACCAATCTCCCGCCGATTCCGCCTGGGCAAAACGAGGCATTGTACCGGAGGCTATATTGTCGACCGTTATGGAGACACTGATTTATTCCGTTCGCCCTGAGCTTGTCGAAGGGCACCACCTGTAA
>CAZFPI010000120.1:0-6474 GCA_964521075.1 uncultured Sterolibacterium sp. | reverse complement strand
TCGTGGCGGATACCTGCCAGGGCTTTTTCGTTGGCAGCAGGATCATTCTTGATCGGGATCAGCGCGCTCATGCCGCCCATCGCGGGTGCGCCGCGTTTGTGGCAGGCCTGTACCAGTGCCAGTGCGTAGCTACGCATGAAGGGCACTTCCATGGTGATCGAACCACGATTGGCAAGGCAGAAATCCTTGTTTTTCTTGAATTTCTTGATGCATGAAAAAATGTAGTCCCATCGGCCGGCATTCAGGCCTGCGCTATGATCGCGCAACTCATAAAGGATTTCCTCCATCTCGAAAGTAGCGAGAATGGTTTCGACCAGAACGGTGGCCTTGATCGTGCCGCGTGGCAGACCAATATGCTCTTGGGCTTGTATGAATATGTCATTCCACAGGCGGGCTTCGAGGTGGGATTCCATCTTCGGCAGGTAGAAGAACGGGCCGGCTCCCCGAGCGATCTGTTCGCGGGCGTTGTGAAAGAACACCAGGGCGAAGTCGAAAATCCCACCGGAAACACGCTGGCCGTCTACCAGGACGTGCTTTTCGTCGAGATGCCAGCCGCGCGGGCGGATTTGCAACGTGGCGATTTTTTCGTTCAGGCGATATTCCTTGCCTGCTTCGTTGGTGTAGCTGATCTGGCGGCGGATGGCGTCGAACAGATTGACCTGCCCCTGAATCTGGTTGAACCAGTTTGGGCTGTTGGAGTCTTCAAAATCCGTCATGTAGCTGTCTGCGCCGGAATTGAAGGCATTGATGATCATCTTGCGTTCGACGGGGCCGGTGATTTCGACACGGCGGCATTCGAGAGCCTTGGGCAGGGGGGCGACTTTCCAGTCACCTTCACGGATATGTTTCGTTTCCGGCAGGAAATCCGGCATTTCGCCTGCGTCGATGCGCGCCTGGCGTTCGATACGTTTTTTCAGCAGCTCCTGGCGACGGGGTTCGAAGGCGCGATGGAGCCTGGCCACGAGCGTCAGCGCATCGTGGGTCAGGATTTCGTCAAAACGCGGATGCAGCGGGGCACTGATCTGCACACCGGCGGGAAGATTGAGGTTCATGGTCGTCGCTCCAGAAAAAGAGTTGGGGTGCATCTTGGAGAGGGATGTTATTCGATTCGATGTGGCGTGATAAGTCGGCTATCATGCAAATCATCTTGTACTGATCGTATCGAAAGAAAATGGATCACTTCAAGCAGATTGTGGCCTTTGTCGAAGCGGCGACACGTGGCAGCCTGTCCGCAGCCGCGCTGGCTGAAGGCGTGACTCCCGCCCTGATCGGACGTCGCGTCTCGGCACTGGAGGCACGTCTGGGGGTGCTGTTGTTGACCAGAAGCACCCGGCGACTGAGCCTGACTTTCGAAGGGCAGGCGTTTCTTGAGGATTGTCAGCGGCTGCTCAATGATCTGGCCAACGCCGAGGCGGCCGTCAGTCTGGGCGGGATTCAGGTCAGCGGACATTTGCGCTTGTCGGCCCCGGCAGGTTTCGGGCGACGTCACGTCGCCCCGCTGGTGGGGCGTTATCTCGATGAAAATCCGTCGCTGACGGTGAATCTCGATCTTTCTGATCGTCTCGTCGATATGGTTAATGAAGGCATCGACTGCGCCGTGCGTATCGGGGAGCTGGCCGATTCCAGTCTCGTCAGCGTGCGCCTGGGTGACATGCGGCGTGTGGTCGTGGCCAGCCCGGATTATCTGGCGCGACATGGCAGGCCAGAAAGTACCGCTGATCTGGCGGGGCACATCTGTTTATCGCTCAGGCAGCAGCGTGGCTGGAGTTTGCGCTCAAGGAAAAACGGGCCGGTCGAAATCGTCAAGATTGGCGGACGATTCGAGTGCAACGATGGCGCGGTGCTGCGTGATTGGGCCCTGGCGGGCCGTGGGCTGGCATGGCGTTCGTGGTGGGAAGTCGGGGAGGATATCCGGGCCGGACGTCTGGTTTCGCTTCTGGACGAATGTGCCGCGCCGCCACTGGGAATCCATGCCGTATTTCCCGTGCGACGCCAGCTGCCGCTTCGTGTGCGTCTGTTTGTCGATTTGCTGAAGGCAACGTATGGTGATCCGGCATATTGGCGAAATCTGCCAATGGATGAGTCCCATGAGATCGCCGCCGGCAGATGAAAAGTCGAGTCTTGAGTTTGACCCCGGGGGGTTGGCTCAGTAGAATCTCCGACCTTCGGGGCGTAGCGCAGCCCGGTAGCGCGCTTGCTTTGGGAGCAAGATGTCGGAGGTTCGAATCCTCTCGCCCCGACCAGAATGACGCCGTGACGTTGGAACCACTAGATTGAGTGGTTTGAGTGGCGCGTTCATGGGCTTTGTATTCCCGGTCACGTCCATCCACGAGGCGGCAGTAGCTCAGCTGGATAGAGCAACGGCCTTCTAAGCCGTAGGTCGGGGGTTCGACTCCCTCCTGCCGCGCCAGTTTCGTGTGTTCCTTGCCGGGGGGGGCTTGTCCGAGGCAGCGCAATGTGGATCAGGGTTCTTTGTGGTCTAATCCCCGGATGATCTCGCCTGCTTCTTCCCCTGCCATGCGTACCATTGCCCTGATCGGCAAATACCAGAGCCCGACGGTTGCCGACGCCTTGCGCGATCTGGTGGCATTCCTTCTGACAAAACAGCGAGATGTGCTGATCGAGGAAAATACGGCGGCCTCCGTGGGGTGTCATGGGTGCCAGGTGGCATCCTTTGAACAGATTGGCGAATTGGCGGATCTGGCTATTGTCGTTGGCGGCGATGGCACCATGCTGAATGCGGCGCGACGACTCGCGGCTTATGACGTTCCTCTGGCCGGTGTCAATCAGGGGCGGCTTGGTTTCATGACTGATATCGCCAGCCAGTCCATGATCGAAGGAATCGGGGATTTGCTGGCGGGGCATTTCTCTCCGGAGCAGCGTACCTTGCTCGATGCGCGGGTTTTGCGCGACGGAAAGCCTGTTTTCGGGACCGTCGCGTTGAATGATGTTGTCATTAACAAGGGTGAGATCGGCCGGATGATCGAAGTCGAGGTGCAGGTCGATGGCGAGTTTATCTACGTGCTCCGGGCCGATGGCATGATCATCGCCACCCCGACGGGCTCGACCGCTTACGCGCTTTCTGCCAACGGCCCGATCCTGCACCCTGCCGTGCATGGCATCGCCCTCGTGCCGCTTTGTCCGCACGCCTTGAGCAACCGCCCCATCACCATCAGCGACGAGAGTCGTGTCGAAATTTGCCTGCTGGCGCAAAACGATGCACGTATCCATTTCGATGGCCAGGAGTTTTTCGATGCGCGGGTGGGAGATTTGCTGATCGTCGAACGCTCGCGTCATGCCATTACCTTGATGCACCCGCCGGGTTACAGCTATTTTGCGATGTTGCGCGAGAAGCTGCACTGGAGCGGTAATTCCCGTCAATAATTCTCTTTGATCGACCGCGTCGTACCCACTCCGGACATCATGCTTCGCCGCCTCTATATTCGTGATTTCATCATCGTCGACCAGCTTGAGCTGACGTTCGAGCCCGGGTTTACCACGCTGACCGGAGAAACCGGGGCAGGGAAATCCATCCTCATTGATGCCTTGTCTCTGGCATTGGGCGAACGCGCCGAAGCGGGTGTTGTCCGCCCGGGGGCAGAGCGGGCCGAAGTGTCTGCAGAATTCGATGTGCTGGCTGACAGCCCTCTGGCTGTCTGGCTGCTTGCCAATGATTTTGAGTCAGAAGAGACGGGTTTGCTCCGGCGTATTGTCGATCGCAATGGACGATCACGCGCTTACATCAACGGTGCCCCAGCGACATTGACGCAGTTGCGGGAGGCAGCGGAATTCCTGTGTGATATTCATGGACAGCATGCCCATCACTCCTTGTTGCGTGCCGAGGCCCAGCGGGAGCTGCTCGACGCCCATGCCGGGCTGACGACGCTGGCGCGCGATGTAGCCGGGAAATACCGGCTTTGGCGAAAGTGGCGCGAGGCTTGCGATAACGCTGAGCGTGATGCCGGAGTGGCCCTGCGTGAGCGCGAGTCCGTCGAATGGCAGGTTCAGGAGTTGCAGACATTGGCCTTCGACCCGGTGCAGTGGCAGGACGATAACCAGGAGCACCGTCGCCTCTCGCATGCGGCCGCGCTCATCGAAGGTGTTTCAGGGGCCATGGCCCAGCTGGATGAGGATGAGCAGGCAGTTGGCCCCCAGCTCGATCATGTCTTGTCACGGCTTGCCGCACTGCTGGATTACGATGCGGGATTGGCGGAAAGCCTGGAATTGCTGGGAAATGCACAAATCCAGTTGCAAGAGGCAGTCCATGCGCTGCGCCACTATCAGCGTCGCCTGGAAATGGAGCCACAGCGTCTCGTCGAGCTGGAGGCGCGTATCGCCAGTGTCATGGCGGCGGCGCGCAAGCAGCGTGTGGCCGTGGAAGATCTGCCGGAGCTTCTTACCCGCCAGCAGCTTCGGCTTGAAGAATTGACGCTGCAGGTGGATGTGGCAGCCTTGATGGAAAAGGCCCTGGCTGCCGAAAAAGACTATCGGCAGGCCGCGCAAGAATTGAGCAAGGGCCGCATCAGGGTTGCGGGAGAATTGAGCACTCAAGTGACAGTATCCATGCAGCAGCTTGCGATGGCAGGCGGGCGTTTCGAGATTGCCGTGGAATCTTTGCAGGAAGGATCGGCGCAGGGCTTGGAAAGTGTCGAGTTTCGCGTAGCCGCCAATGCCGGGCAAGAACTCCGTGCTTTGGCCAAGGTCGCCTCAGGCGGGGAGTTGTCGCGTATCGGCCTGGCAATTCAGGTCATCGCCAGCCAGGCCGCGCAGACTCCTGTGCTGATTTTCGACGAGGTCGATGTCGGTATCGGCGGGCGTGTGGCGGAAATCGTCGGGCGCATGTTGCATGAGCTCGGGCGCACCCGGCAGGTGCTTTGCGTGACTCACCTTCCCCAGGTTGCTGCTCGCGCCGATCAGCAGTGGAATATCGCCAAGGAAGAGCGTGAAGGTGTCAGCTGTTCATGTGTAACGCTGCTGGATCGTGATGGCCGGATCGACGAGCTGGCGCGTATGCTGGGCGGCGTCAAGATTACCGATACCACGCGTCGCCACGCGGCGGAGATGCTCGGCGCAGGGTAGCCGGGCTTTCAAAGGGTCAATGGCACTCCGGCAGAGGGTGAGGCATCAGCCTGCCTTGCGGTTCGTGCAGTCAGTTTTGATGCATTTTGCGTAGATGTAGAGCGCGTGGGCACTGATTTCAAAGCCGCGTTGCTGGGCGATGTCGTTTTGCCTCTTTTCGATTTCAGCGTCGTGAAATTCCTCGACGTGGCCGCATTGCAGGCAGACCAGATGATCGTGGTGATGTCCTTCGTTCAGCTCAAAGACTGCCTTGCCAGATTCAAAATAATGTCGTTGCAGCAGTCCGACCTGTTCAAACTGGGTTAGTACGCGATAAACCGTGGCCAGGCCAATATCCAGGTTGTCGGCCAGCAGGTGGCGATAAACGTCTTCCGCTGTCATGTGACGGCTTTTGTCGGTGTCATGTTTGCGGAAAAGTTCGAGAATCTTGAGGCGGGGGGCTGTTGCTTTCAGGCCGACACTTTTGATTTCTTTGGTGGAATCCATGGTTTTGTGGCAAATCGTCAATCGTTCTTTGGTGCCGGGATCAGCACGGGCGGGGAATGGCTTATGATATAGTTTTCGGTTCGCGCTGGGTACATGTCCTTGTGCCATTACCCGGGCCAATCGCACCTCTCTTGCCAAAATTGCCAAAATTCCCGGCCAGCCCATGAATTTTCCTTCTTCTTTTGTTCTTTTGCCATTTTTGGCAGCACTCACGGCCTGCGCGGGAACCCCGGAAATCCCGTCCATTCTCACGCCTTATCGTATCGACGTGCGGCAGGGAAACCACGTTACCGAGGAAATGGTTTCCCAGCTGAAACCGGGGCAGAGCCGGGATCAGGTGCGCTTCATCCTCGGTACACCGCTGCTGACGGATCCTTTTCATGCGGAACGCTGGGATTATGTCTATCGCCTTCAGCCAGGGCGCGGCGAAGTGCAGCAACGTCGCCTGACCATCTTTTTCTCCGATGACAAACTGGCCCGCATGACAGGAGATGTCATGGGCAAGGAAACCTCCATCACGCGAGGCGTCGTCGAAATCGAACCCGTGGAAAAAACCGGGATGAAGGTCGAGTCCGGCATGACGTTGCCCGAAAAGCCATAACGCCACGCCACGTCATTTTCTTGTCTTATCTTCCTGTTTTTCGAAAATCATGAACAAAATTCGCATCGCCATCGTTGGTGCTTCCGGGCGCATGGGGCGCACCCTGATCGAAGCTGTTTGCCAGTCCGGGGATATGGTGCTGGCTGCCGCGCTGGAGCAGCCGGGTAGCGTGTGGCTTGGTAAAGATGCCGGTGAACTTGTTGGCACACCTTGTGGTGTGAAAATTACCGATGATCTTGAGGGCGCGTTGAAGCAGGCGGATTGCCTGATCGATTTTACGCGGCCTGAAGGCACGCTGGAGCATCTCA
>CAZFPI010000119.1:0-6520 GCA_964521075.1 uncultured Sterolibacterium sp. | reverse complement strand
GTGAGCTCGGGACGGTTGAGATACCCCCGCCCAACACCCACGCCACCAATCCAGAGCTCGCCCGTGACGCCAAGCGGGACGGGACGGTGGTGGGGGTCGAGAACATACATCCGCAGGTTGGCGATGGGAAAGCCGATGGGCACACGGGTTTGTGCCGGGTCGATGCGGCATTCCCAGCAGGTGACATCGATCGCGGCTTCGGTGGGGCCGTAAAGATTGTGCAAGGCGGCTTGCGGCAGGCGTTCGAGACCGCGGTTTTGCAGGGGCAAGGGAAGTTCTTCGCCACTGGTGACGATGTGGCGCAGGGTGTTGCACGCCCCTGCCCCTTCCTGCTCGACGAAAATTTGCAGCATCGAGGGGACGAAATGCAAGGTGGTGATGCCCGCCTGCTGGATGAGTTGCACGAGGTAGGCCGGGTCTTTGTGGCCTTCGGGTCGGGCGAAGACCAGTTGCGCGCCTGCGGCCAGCGGCCAGAAGAATTCCCAGACGGAGACATCGAAACTAAAGGGGGTCTTTTGCAGGATGCGGTCTTCGGGGGTGAGGCGATAGGCATCCTGCATCCATTGCAGGCGGTTCACCACGGCGTGGTGCTCGTTCATCGCGCCCTTGGGCTTGCCGGTGGAGCCGGAAGTGAAGATGACGTAGGCGAGATTGCGCGGGCCGACTTTGACATTCGGTGCGCCTGTGGTTTCAGGTGAGTGGGTGCTTTCGCTGTGGACCGCGCCGTTGCTTGATTTCATCAGAACGATCTGGGCGGAAGACGGTGGCAGGAGCGGCTGGAGGTCATCTTGCGTCAGGATGACGACGGGATCGGCTTCTTCCAGCATCGTGCTGATGCGCTCAGGCGGGTAGGCCGGGTCGACGGGCACATAGGCTCCGCCGGCTTTGAGGATGGCGAGCAGGCCGACGATCATCTCCAGCGAGCGTTCGAGACAGATTGCGACCAGCGATTCGGGTTTGACGCCCAGGGCGATCAGGTGATGGGCGAGCTGGTTGGCGCGGGTGTCGAGTTCGCGGTAGGTCAGCACGCGGTCTTCGAAGCGGGCGGCGATGGCCTCGGGCTGGCGTTTGGCCTGTTCCTCGAAAAGCTGATGCAGGGTGAGGCCCTGCGGGTAGGGCTTCGCGGTGGCGTTGAAGCCGTCGATGAGCTGGCTGCGTTCGGCAGCCGGGAGGATGTTCAGCGACAGGACGGGCTGTTCCGGCGCGGTTTCGAGTGCGCTGACCAGTGATTCGAGCGCGGTGCAAAGATAGGCGGTGATACGGGCCGGTTCGATGCGGCGGTCGGTCTGGGCTTCCACACGGAAGCCCGCGCCCAGGTCGTCGACATTGAGCGTGAAGGGGTAGTTGGTGCGTTCCTGACTGGAGAGGATTTCGATGCCGAAAGCGGTCTTTTCAGCTCCAGCCTGCCCACCCTGCCCCCCCAGGGGGGATCCGGTGTGGCGGTAATTGAGGACGGCGCAAAAGAGCGGCGTGGAGGCAGGCAAGGCACTCGTGCGCTGTGCGAGGGCGAGCGAAGCCTGTTCGTGGCGCAGCAGTTCGATGAGTTCCTGATGGGCATGCTCGACCATCTGGCGCGCGCTGCGGCTCTGGAGGCCGAAGCGCAGGGGCAAGGTGTTGATGAACATGCCGATGACCTGATCCGCCCCTTCGTTTGCGGCCAGCCGGCCGGAAAGGACGCTGCCGAAAACGACATCCTCGCGCCCGCTGAGGCTGGCCAGCACACGGCTCATGGCGACATGGAAGAGTGTGGCAGTGCTGACTTGAGATTCGCGGGCGCATTGGCGCAGACGGTGCGCCAGGGCTTCGGGCAGTTCTTCGTGGAAGGCTTCGATGTGGCTGCCATCGCCGTGAACATCGAGAATGCCGTAGGGGGCGGTGGGCTCGGTCACGTCGGACAAACGTGCACGGAAGAAGGCTTCGGCTTCGTGATCCTGTTGCAGGGCCAGGGCCTGGGCTACGAATTGGCGGTAGGGCACGGGCTCGGGGAGAGATTCTCCGTGCCCGGCGAGAAGGGCTGAAATTTCCTTGAGGATGATTTCCAGCGAGAAGTGGTCGCTGATGATGTGGTGGAACTGGAGGATGAGATAAACGCGGTCGCTGTGCAGGTCGGCCGCAGCCGAGAGGCGCAGCAGCGGGGCGCAGCGCAGGTCGATGCGCGGGGTGGCCGTGTTGAGGGGTGAAATGCGGGCATCGAGCTGGGCGCGAATATCGCGGTCTGCGGCCAGATCGAAGCGTTCGAGGGGGAGCTCGACATGGCGATGCACGACCTGCACGGCGCGCGGCAGACCTTGCCAGTGGATGCTGCTTCGCAGGATGTCGTGACGGGCCACGACCCGCCGCAGGGCACGGACGAAGGCTTCGAGCCGTTCGGGGTTATCCACGGCCATGAGGATGGGCAGGACATAGGCATCTCCTGCTTCGCTCATCAGATGATGGAAGAGGATGCCTGCCTGGAGCGGGGCCAGCGGGTAGATGTCCTGAATCTGACGCGCACCGCCGGGGATTTCGGCGGTGAGAAAATCGATTTCGCCCTGCGTGAGCGAGACGAGCGGCAGCATGTCGGGGCTGATACGTTCGACGCTGTCAGCCGGAATGCGGTTAGGCGGGACGAGCACCGCCGGACGGTGGCTTGCCCCTGGCCCACGGGTGAGGTGTTCGGCCAGGCTGGCGGGGGTGGGATGGGTGAAGACACTGCGAACATCCGTCTCGACCCCGGCGCGGCGGCATCGTTCGAGCATCTGGACAATGAGCAGCGAATGGCCACCCAGGTCGAAGAAATTGTCGTGCCGGCCGACCCGGACGGATTCGCCCAGGTGAAGCAATTCCTGCCAGATCGTGGCGATGGTTTCTTCTACCTCGCCTTCCGGCGCGACGTACTGACGCTGACGCGCCGCAGCCCCGTATTCAGGTGCGGGAAGTGCACGGCGGTCGAGCTTGCCATTGGCCGTGAGCGGAAAGGCTTCCAGTGTGACCAAGGCTGCGGGGATCATGTATTCGGGCAGGGCAGATTTCAGCGTGACGCGCAGTGCCTCAACATCCAAAGGCTGCGCCGCAGGAATCAGGTAGGCGACGAGGCGTTTGTCGCCGGGGCGGTCTTCACGCGCCAGGACGACGGCCTCGCGGACGGCGGGATGGGCGGCGAGCTGGGCTTCGATTTCGCCCAGCTCGATGCGAAAGCCCCGGATCTTCACCTGATGGTCATTGCGGCCCAGGTATTCGAGCGTGCCATCGGCGCGCCATTTGGCGAGGTCGCCGGATTTGTAGAGCCGCTGGCCTTCGACGAAAGGGTTAGCGATGAAGCGTTCTGCCGTGAGCTCAGGGCGATTGAGATACCCCCGCGCCACCCCTGCCCCGCCGACGTAAATTTCACCCGGTACGCCGATGGGCACGGGCTGGCGACGTTCGTCGAGCAGATAGAGCGTGAGATCAGGAATCGCCACGCCGACATTGCTGCCCTGCCCGCCTTCGATTTCCGCCCGGCCAAGCCGCCGGAAGGTGACATGCACCGTGGTTTCGGTGATGCCGTACATATTGATGAGCTGTGGCGTGTCGATGCCGTTTTTCGCCACCCACGGGCGCAGACTGTGCATTTCCAGGGCCTCGCCGCCGAAGACGACGGCGCGCAGGGAATGCCGCAGGGGGATGTTTTCCTGGATGGCGATGAGCTGGCGGAAGGCACTCGGTGTCTGGTTGAGGATCGTCACGCCCTCCTCGCACAGCAGACGATAAAAATCCTCGGGAGAGCGCGCTGTCAGGCGCGGCACGATGACGAGCCGGCCGCCCGTGAGCAACGGGCCGAAAATTTCCCAGACGGAAAAATCAAAGGCGAAGGAATGAAACAGCGTCCAGACATCGTTTTCGTCGAAATGGAACTGCGCTTCGGTGGCGTCGAACAGGCGGGTGACGTTGCGGTGTTCGATCATCACGCCCTTGGGCTGGCCCGTCGAACCCGAGGTGTAGATGAGGTAGGCCAGATGATGCGGGGCCAGGCCCGTCTGCCCGGCGGGAAGATCATCGCCGGGCAGACGCGACCAGGCCGCTTCGTCGGCATCCAGCGTGAGTATCGTTGCGGCTGCTGATCCGGCTGCGGCAAGCCCGAAGCGGGATTTCAGCGAGGACTGGGTCAGGATGACGGCAGGCGCGGCATCCGAGAGGAGATAGTCGATGCGCTCGGGCGGATAAACCGGGTCCATCGGCACATAAGCTCCGCCCGCCTTGAGGATGGCCAGCAGGCCGACGATCATGTCGATGCCGGGCCAGACGCAGATCGCCACCCGCTGATCGGGCCCGACACCCAGGCTACGCAGATGCCGTGCCAGACGGTTGGCGCGGGTGTTGAGCTCGCCGTAAGCCACTTCCTCACCTTCAAAGCTGACGGCGACAGCCTGCGGCGTTCGGGCAGCCTGCGCTTCAAAACGCCCGGCCAGAGTCTGCGACTGGGGAAACTCGCCGTATTGCGCGTTGAAACCCGTGAGAATCTGTACGCGCTCCCGGCTGCTCAAAAGAGGCAAGGCAGCGACAGGCCGCTGGCAGTCTTCCACCATGGCGGCAAGCAGGGTCTTGTAATACCCCGCCCAGCGTTCGATCGTGGCGGCATCAAACAGTGAGGTGGCATAAAGCAGCTCGCCCCGGATGACATCGGCCCCTTCGTGGAGCACCATCGAAAGGTCGAACTGTGCCGTCTCCAGCGGCATGGTCTGCCCGGCAAGTTTCAGCCCTGGCAGGGCCAGCTCGCCCTGGGGCGTGTTTTGCAAGGTCAACATCACCTGAAACAGCGGGCTGTGGCTCATGCTGCGCGGCGGCTTGACGGCATCGACCACCTGTTCAAAAGGCACGTCCTGATGCGCGTAGGCTGCCAGGGTGTTTTTCCTGATTTCGGCCAGCAAGCTGGCTACCGTCTGTTCCGGGTCGATCCGCACCCGCAGGGCCAGCGTGTTTACGAAAAACCCGATCAGACCTTCGAGCCCGGTGCGCTGCCGGTTGGCCACCGGCGCGCCGATGAGTACATCCGTCTGGCCGCTCAGCCGCGACAGCAGCATGGCCCAGCCGGCCGCCAGCAGCATGAACAAGGTAGCATCCTGCTGGCGGGCCAAAGCCTGCAAGCCGCTGCCAAGCTGGGGCGTCAGGTTGAACCGGAAACAAGCACCTTCGTGGCCTTGCACCGGCGGACGGGGACGATCGAGCGGCAACTCCAGCAGCGCAGGAGCACCGGACAAGAGCTCACCCCAGTAAGTGAGCTGCTTTTGCAGGCGTTCTCCGGCCAGCCATTGCCGTTGCCATTGGGCGTAATCGGCGAACTGCAAAGGCAAGGCAGGCAAGGGATTGGCCTGCTGCTGGCTGAAAGCGGCGTAGAGCGTCGCGAATTCCCGGGTCAGCACCCCGATCGACCAGCCATCCGAAATGATGTGATGCATGACGATGCACAGAACGTGCATCTCCCCGGTGCATTTCATCAGCAGCCCGCGAATCAGCGGGCCACGCGCCAGATCGAAGGGCCCGGCCATTTCCTCGCGGATGCGCCGCTGGATGAGCGCATCGCGGCCTGCGGCATCGAGCGATGCCAGTGCACTGCAAAGATCAGCCTGCCGCAGCGAAAAGCGCGCCTCATCCACCGGCACGATACGCTGCCAGCCCTCCCCGCCTTCGGTAACGATGCAGGTTCGCAGGATTTCGTGCCGCGCCACGATGGCATCGAGAGCCATTTGCAAGGCATCGGCATCCAGCTGCCCCAAAAGCTTGAGCGCGCCGGGAATATGATAGGCATGACCACTACCGCCCATCTGTTCGAGAAACCACAAACGCTGCTGCGACCAGGACAAAGGCAAGGGCTGGCTGCGATCGGCGCGTTCGATGACAGGGGCTTCAGTGGCCGGGGCGACGGTGCGTGGCGCAGCAGACTTTTTCAGCTTGCGTAACAGAATTTCCTGTTTCAGGGCTTCCAGATTGCTGTCTTGGGTCATGATCTCGTGTTCGGCGGGAATGGCAGACAAGTTTTGGGCGGCAAGGCCGGGCAAGACTCCCTCAGGAGAATCCTGGCCGATCCGGAATCGTCCTTCGGGCAAGCTGGCCGGGGCGATGAATCAATCAGCGCGGCCCTAATCATCTTCCTCGGCCAGCAGCTTCAGCAGCTCTTCTTCCGAAAGATTGTCGAGCTCGGCCATCGCGCTGGCGACATCGTCGGCGTCGAATTGCGCCAGCTGCAGGTTGATGATGACCTCCGACAGTGCCGATAGTGTCGTGGTCTGGAAAAGGTTGGTCAGGGGAACTTCGACGCCGAAACTTTCCTTCACGCGCAGGAGTATCTGCGTGGCCTTGAGCGAATGGCCGCCAAGATCGAAAAAGTCGTCATGGCGACCAATGCGGATTCCGGCCTCGATCTGCAAGACCTCCTGCCAGATGGCGGCGAGTTTTTCTTCGACTTCGCCTTGCGGAGCTTCATAGGCACGTGTCTGCCAGGCACTCTGGTCAGGTGCTGGCAAGGCCCGCCGTTCGAGTTTGCCGTTCGGGGAAAGAGGGAAAG
>CAZFPI010000118.1:6062-6530 GCA_964521075.1 uncultured Sterolibacterium sp. | reverse complement strand
TGGTGATGCCGCGCGCCTTTTCTTCCGGTGCCGCGTCGATCTGGTCGTAGGCTTTAGCTTCGCCACCAAACTTGCGCGACAAAACGGTGGTGATCGCCGCCGTCAGGGTCGTCTTGCCATGGTCAACGTGACCAATCGTTCCTACATTCACGTGCGGCTTTGTCCGCTCAAATTTGGCTTTTGCCATGATCTCTGATCTCCGATGGTTTCAATATGACCGGGTGAGGGTCAGTTTATTTCTTGCTGATGATGGCTTCGGCAACGTTCTTCGGTGCCTCGGCGTAATGCTTGAATTCCATGCTGTACGTTGCACGACCCTGCGAAAGCGAGCGCAGTGTGGTGGCATAACCAAACATTTCGGCCAGGGGAACCTCGGCCTTGACAAGTTTGATGCCGCCAACCTGGTCTTCCAGGCCCTGCACCATGCCACGACGGCCCGAAAGGTCGCCCATGACGTTGCCCATAAAA
>CAZFPI010000118.1:326-6052 GCA_964521075.1 uncultured Sterolibacterium sp. | reverse complement strand
CCGGGGTCTCGACTTCCACGGCCATCATCGGCTCGAGCAACACGGGATTGGCCTTACGCATGGCGTCCTTGAAAGCCATGGATGCTGCCATCTTGAAGGCGTTTTCGTTCGAGTCCACATCGTGGTAAGAACCATCGAACAGGGTAACTTTGACATCGACCACCGGGAAGCCGGCGAGCACGCCATGCGGCAGGGTTTCCTGCAGGCCCTTGTCGACGGCCGGGATGAATTCGCGCGGTACAACACCGCCCTTGATGGCATCAACGAACTCGTAGCCCTTGCCTTGCTCGTTCGGCTCGAGTTTGATCCAGACGTGACCGAACTGACCACGACCACCGGACTGCTTGACAAACTTGCCTTCCTGCTCGACCGCCTTGCGGATGGCTTCGCGATAAGCCACTTGCGGCGCGCCCACATTGGCCTCGACGTTGAATTCGCGCTTCATTCGATCGACGAGGATTTCGAGGTGCAGTTCACCCATCCCCGAAATGATGGTTTGGCCGGATTCCTCATCGGTGCGGACACGGAAGGACGGATCTTCCTGAGCCAGGCGGCTTAGAGCGATACCCATCTTTTCCTGGTCAGCCTTGGTCTTGGGCTCAACCGCCACGTGAATCACGGGGTCCGGGAACTCCATGCGCTCAAGGATGATAGGCTTATCAACGCTGCACAGTGTCTCGCCCGTTGTGACATCCTTCAGGCCGATACAGGCTGCAATGTCACCGGCCAGAATTTCTTCAATTTCCTCACGATCATTGGCGTGCATCTGGACGATACGGCCAATACGTTCCTTGCGGCCCTTGACCGAGTTGTAAATAGTGTCACCCTTCTTCAGGACACCAGAGTAAACACGAACGAAGGTCAGCTGTCCGACAAACGGGTCGGTCATCAACTTGAATGCCAGCGCGGAGAAGTTCTCCTTGTCGTCCGCCTTGCGCGTTGCAGGCTCGCCCGACTCGGTTTCCCCGCCAACGTCCGGAATATCCACCGGCGACGGCAGCAGTTGCACAACCGCATCCAGCATGCGCTGCACACCCTTGTTCTTGAAAGCCGAACCGCACAGCATCGGCTGAATTTCGGTCGCGATCGTGCGCGTACGGAGACCGGAAATAATGTCCTCTTCATCGAGATCACCATTTTCCAGGTACTTGTTCATCATCTCCTCGGATGCCTCGGCAGCCGCTTCGACCATAGACTCACGCCATTTTTTGGCATCCGCGAGCAATTCGGCCGGAATATCGCCATAGGTAAACTTCATCCCTTGCGAGGCTTCATCCCAGATGATGGCCTTCATCTTGATGAGATCCACCACCCCCTGGAAGCCATCTTCCGCGCCAATCGGAATCACGATCGGCACGGGGTTGGCATTCAGGCGGGTACGCATCTGATCGACCACCTTGAAGAAGTTGGCCCCGGTGCGGTCCATCTTGTTTACGAATGCCAGGCGCGGCACCTTGTACTTCGTGGCCTGACGCCAGACAGTCTCCGACTGGGGCTGAACACCACCCACGGCGCAATAAACCATACAGGCACCATCGAGAACACGCATAGAACGCTCTACTTCGATAGTGAAGTCAACGTGCCCCGGGGTATCAATGATATTGAAGCGATGCTCGGGGTAGGACATATCCATCCCCTTCCAGAAACAGGTCGTGGCAGCGGAAGTAATCGTGATTCCGCGCTCCTGCTCCTGCTCCATCCAGTCCATGGTCGCCGCACCATCATGAACCTCGCCGATCTTGTGATTGACGCCGGTATAAAAAAGAATGCGCTCGGTCGTGGTGGTCTTGCCAGCATCAATGTGTGCGCTGATGCCGATATTGCGATAACGCTCGATGGGGGTTTTGCGGGCCACTTGAATATCCTGTCTTTATGACGCCAAACCGCCTGGACTCCCGTTGGCACGGGATGTCGAGGCGGCGACGGTTTTTCTGAACACGAATGCCAATGCCACGAATTCCATGAACTCGTGGCAGCAGCGTTTTTTAGAAACGGTAGTGCGAGAAAGCCTTGTTGGCCTCTGCCATGCGATGCACTTCGTCGCGCTTTTTCATTGCTGCGCCACGGCCTTCAGCCGCCTCGAGCAATTCATTGGCCAGACGCTGACCCATCGACTTTTCACTGCGCTTGCGGGCTGCCTCACGCAACCAGCGCATCGACAATGCCATACGGCGGGAAGGACGAACCTCAACAGGCACCTGATAATTGGCACCACCCACGCGACGGCTCTTGACCTCGACAATGGGCTTGACGTTATTGATCGCCTGCATGAAGACTTCCAGGGGATCCTTGCCGCTCTTGGTGGCGATATTGTCAAAAGCACCGTAAATGATGCGCTCGGCAACCGACTTCTTGCCAGCAGTCATCAGGACATTGACAAACTTGGAGACATCAACACTGCCAAACTTCGGATCCGGCAGAATGTCGCGCTTCGGTACCTCTCTACGACGGGGCATTTATTCTTCCTCTCAAATTTCACCCGACTTGCGTCAGGCAGCCTTCGGACGCTTCGCGCCGTACTTGGAACGACTCTGTTTGCGATCCTTGACGCCCTGGGTGTCAAGGCTACCGCGCACAATGTGATAACGCACACCCGGCAAATCCTTCACACGACCACCACGGATCAAAACCACCGAGTGCTCCTGAAGATTGTGGCCTTCGCCGCCAATATAGGAAATCACTTCAAAACCGTTGGTCAGACGAACCTTGGCAACCTTACGCAAGGCCGAGTTCGGCTTTTTCGGTGTCGTCGTGTAGACACGGGTGCAAACTCCGCGCTTGGCCGGGCAATTCGCCAGAGCCGGAACCTTGCTTTTGGATACAGGAGCCTGACGACCTTTGCGTACAAGCTGATTGATGGTAGGCATATTTTTATTCCTGATTCATTTTGACCCCCTTCGGCGGGGGCAAAGAGGGCGGATTATATGAATGAACGCTAGCGCCGTCAACCGGCAGTCACGTCTTCTGTTGTTTCGGTACGACCTTCCTCGACAATCGTGGCAGGAGCCATGTCTGCGCCCATAGCCTGCATGCGGCGAGCGCGATGGTAAGCCAAGCCCGTACCCGCCGGGATCAGACGACCAACAATGACGTTTTCCTTCAGGCCACGCAACTCGTCGCGCTTGCCCATGATGGCGGCTTCGGTCAACACCCGCGTCGTTTCCTGGAAGGAGGCTGCGGAGATGAAGGAGGCCGTCGACAGCGATGCCTTGGTGATACCCAGCAGCAGATACTCGTACTGTGCGCCACGCTTTCCGTCAGCGATCAGCTTGTCGTTGGCTGCAAGAACATCGGCGCGTTCGACCTGCTCCTCGCGGATGAAACGCGAATCACCCGGCTCGGTAATGACTACACGGCGCAGCATCTGGCGAACGATGACCTCGATATGCTTGTCATTGATCTTCACGCCTTGCAGACGATACACATCCTGCACTTCGTCGATGATGTAACGTGCCAGTTCCTCGACTCCCTTCAGGCGAAGGATGTCATGAGGCTCGGCCGGGCCGTCGACGATGAACTCACCCTTGTTTACGACCTGGCCATCATGCGCCATGACGTGCTTTTCCTTCGGGATGAGATATTCGTGCGCCGTGCCATCGGGTTCGGTAATGATCAGGCGTTGCTTGCCCTTGGTGTCCTTGCCGAACGAAACCGTGCCGGTGACTTCAGCCAGCATGCCAGCATCCTTGGGCGAACGGGCTTCGAAGAGCTCGGCCACGCGGGGCAGACCACCGGTAATGTCGCGCGTCTTCGAGGATTCTTGCGGAATACGCGCCAGCACATCACCGACACTGACAACCTGGCCATCCTTGACGGTAATCAGCGAGCCGACCTGGAAGGTAATCGCGACAGAATGATCCGTGCCGTGAATCTTGACTTCCTGCCCTTGCTCATCAAAGAGCTTGACCTGGGGGCGCACGCCCTTGGCCTGCGATTTACCGCTACTGCGCTTGGCATCGATCACGACCAGGGTCGACAAGCCCGTAACATCGTCAATCTGCTTGGCGACGGTGACACCTTCGATCACGTTCTCGAATTTGACCGTACCGGCGTACTCGGTAACGATGGGCCGGGTATGAGGGTCCCACGTTGCCAGCACTGCTCCGGCCTTGACATGCTTGCCATCATCCCCTTGCAGGGTCGCGCCATAGGGAACCTTGTGACGTTCACGCTCACGGCCGTTGTCATCCGTGATGATGATTTCACCCGAACGCGAAATAACGATTTTTTCATCCTTCGGGTTCGTGACATAGCGGATGGAAGACAGGAAGCGAACCGACCCCGCACTCTTGGCTTCGATCTGGCTCTGCGCTGCAGCACGCGACGCCGCACCACCAACGTGGAAGGTACGCATGGTCAGCTGTGTTCCCGGCTCACCGATCGACTGGGCCGCGATGACACCCACCGCCTCACCGATATTGACCAGTGAACCACGGCCCAGATCGCGGCCATAACACTTGGCGCACAAGCCATAACGCGTTTCGCAATTCAGCGGAGTACGGACACGCACTTCGTCAATGCCCAGCTCATCGATCAGATCGACCGCATCTTCATCCAGCATCGTCCCGGCAGAGATGACGGCATCCTGGGTATCGGGGTTCAGGACATCGTTGGTCACCACGCGCCCCAGAATCCGCTCACGCAGCGGCTCAACCACTTCACCGCCTTCGACCAGAGCCTTCATGTTGAAGCCCTGATCGGTTCCGCAATCCTCTTCGATCACCACCAGATCCTGGGTAACATCGACCAGACGGCGTGTCAGATAACCGGAGTTGGCCGTCTTCAATGCCGTATCAGCAAGGCCCTTGCGTGCGCCGTGCGTCGAGATGAAGTACTGCAGAACGTTCAGGCCTTCGCGGAAGTTCGAGGTAATCGGCGTTTCGATGATGGAGCCATCCGGCTTGGCCATCAGACCACGCATACCGGCCAGCTGTTTGATCTGGGCAGCAGAGCCCCGCGCCCCGGAATCCGCCATCATGTAGATCGCATTGAACGACTCTTGATTGACGAGCTTGCCATCGCGGTCCTTGACCTGCTGGACAGCAAGCTGATCCATCATGGCCTTGGCCACCTGATCCCCCGCACGGCCCCAGATATCGACGACCTTGTTGTAGCGTTCGCCAACCGTCACGAGACCCGAGGTGTATTGACGCTCGATCTCTTTCACTTCGGTTTCCGCAGCGTCCATGATGACCTGTTTCTGCGTCGGTACAAGCATGTCATCGACGCAGATCGAAATACCGGAACGCGTCGCATGGCCAAAGCCGGCCTGCAGCAGCTTATCAGCGAAAATCACCGTCTCGCGCAGGCCGCAGCGGCGGAAGCTGGCATTGATGAGCCGGGAGATTTCCTTTTTCTTGAGCGGCTTGTTGAGCACGGTGAAAGGCAGGCCTGCCGGCAGGATTTCCGACAGAATGGCGCGGCCGGCTGTTGTGTCATAGCGCGTGATTTTTTCCGTGCGCTGCCCCTGCTCGTCGACCTCGACCTCACGGATACGGGCCTTGATGCGCGCATGCAGATCGATCTGGCCAGACTCATAAGCACGCTTCACTTCGGAAACGTCGATGAAATACATGCCTTCGCCACGCGCATTGATGCGCTCACGCGTCGCATAGTACAAACCAAGCACGACGTCTTGCGAAGGAACGATGATCGGCTCACCGTTGGCAGGCGAGAGCACGTTGTTCGAGGCCAGCATCAGCGTACGCGCTTCCATCTGCGCTTCG
>CAZFPI010000118.1:0-316 GCA_964521075.1 uncultured Sterolibacterium sp. | reverse complement strand
GGCGACAAGGGCACGTGCACGGCCATCTGGTCACCGTCAAAGTCGGCGTTGAATGCCGCGCAAACGAGCGGATGCAGCTGGATCGCCTTGCCCTCGATCAGGAGTGGTTCAAAGGCCTGGATACCGAGGCGGTGCAGGGTCGGTGCGCGGTTGAGCATGACAGGGTGTTCACGAATGACTTCTTCGAGAATGTCCCAGACCACCGGCGTTTCTGCCTCGACTTCTTTTTTGGCTGCCTTGATGGTGCTGGCAATACCCATTTTTTCGAGACGTTCGAAAATGAAGGGCTTGAACAGTTCCAGGGCCATCTTCTTCG
>CAZFPI010000117.1:0-6606 GCA_964521075.1 uncultured Sterolibacterium sp. | reverse complement strand
CACCGCGATCATCGGGATACTGGAACAGTGCGCCGAAGACTGTGTGCTGGCTGACTTCTTCCGGGCGGCCGAAAATCAGTTCAAAGCCAAAAAAACCTGCGCGGGTTTTCAGAACGTCGATGGTCTGTGGGAAGCAGGCTTCGTCGACAAAAAAGGCGCGGGTTTTCGCGGGGGAAATCCGCCGTGCCATGGTCATCGCTTCGGCGGCGGCGGTGGCCTCGTCGAGCAGGGATGCGTTGGCCAATGCGAGCCCGGTGAGGTCGATCACCATCTGCTGGAAGTTGAGCAGGGCTTCGAGCCGCCCTTGGGCAATTTCTGCCTGATAGGGGGTGTAGGCGGTGTACCAGCCCGGGTTTTCCAGCAGATTGCGCTGGATCACGGCGGGCATGCGCGTGTCGTGATAACCCATGCCGATCAGCGATTTCAGGAGGACGTTCCGGCTGGACATGGCCTTGAGCCTGGCCAGGGCTTCATGCTCGGGCAGGGCGTCGGGCAGGGCCAGAGGGGCGGCGAGGCGGATGTCGGCGGGAAGCGTCTCGTCCATTAGTTGATCGAGACTCGCGATGCCGAGTGTGGCCAGCATTCTGGTGATTTCGCGGGTATCCGGGCCGATATGACGGGCGATGAAGCCGTCGCGCTGTTCGAGTTCGTGCAGGGGCAGGGTATGGGGCATGGCAGGAGTTTGCGGGGTGGGCCGCTGTGATGCGAATGTTTTGAAACACTTGGCCCGCGACGGTGCGGGGCCAGTTCCGGATCAGTCGTTTTCTGCGACTTGCGTGTAAGCCGCAGCATCCAGCAATGCGTCGAGTTCAGCGACGTTGGCGGGCTTCATCCTGAATAGCCAGTTGGCGTAAGCATCCTGGTTGACCAGTTCCGGCGCGTCGGCGGCGGCCTGGTGTACGTCGATGATTTCACCGCTGACAGGGGCGTAGATGTCGGATGCGGCCTTGACCGATTCGACGACGGCGCATTCCTGGCCTGCCTTGAGAATCGCCCCGGGCTTGGGCAGTTCGATGAATACGATGTCTCCCAGGGCTTCCTGAGCGTGATCGGTGATTCCTACGGTGATCGTTCCGTCGGCTTCGAGACGGGCCCATTCGTGGGTTTTGGCGTACTTGAGTTGAAGGGGGACGTTCATGGTGTTCTCCGGAAATGGGGAGTGGAAAGAATGAAAATCAGGAAATCTGCGATTTGCCGTGGCGCACGAAGGGCGGTTTGATGACCTTGGCTGGCACGAGTTTGCCACGGATATCCACCTCGACGAGTTCGCCGGGCATGACGCCCATAGGCAGGCGGGCCAGTGCGATGCCTTGTTGCAGCGAGGGGGAGAATGTGCCGCTGGTGATTTCACCTTCACCATGGGCGGTTTTCACCGTCTGGTGCGCGCGCAGGACGCCGCGTTCGAGAAGCAGGAGCCCCGTGAATTGACGCGCGGGTTTTTGCGCCAGCAGGGCGGATTTTCCGATGAAGTCGCGGTCGTCCTGCATGGCCAGCGTCCAGGCGAGCCCGGCTTCCAGTGGTGAGACGGCCTCATCCATGTCTTGGCCATAAAGATTCATTCCGGCTTCGAGACGCAGCGTGTCCCGCGCACCCAGGCCACAGGGGCGGATGCCGGTTGTTTTGAGCTTTTGCCAGATGACGCTTGCCTGCTCGGCTGGCAGGGCGACTTCAAAGCCATCTTCACCGGTATAGCCCGTTCGGGCAATCAGCCAGTCGCCATCGAAGGCCGCCTGGAAAGGGGACAGGTTTTCGCTCATCGGGCGGCTGCCCGGGCAGGCCTGCCAGAATTTTTCGCGTGCGTTCGGGCCTTGAATGGCAATCATCGCCAGATCGCGCCGGGGGATAAGCTGGATGTCAAAGCCTTTCGCTTGTTGCTGCATCCAGGCCAGATCCTTGTCGGCCGTGCCGGCATTGACTACGAGGCGGAACTGTGTGGGTTCGAAGAAATAGACGATCAGATCGTCCAGCACCCCCCCGGCTTCATTCAGCAGGCAGGAATAGAGGGCTTTGCCAGGTCGGGTCAGCTTGGCGATGTCATTGGCCAGCAGGCGGCGCAACCAGCGCGTGGCATCGGGGCCGGTCAGGTCGATGGACAACATGTGGGAAACATCGAACATGCCGGCGTCCGTGCGTACTGTTTGATGCTCTTCGATTTGCGAGCCGTAATGAATCGGCATGTCCCAGACGGAAAAATCGACCATTTTTGCGCCGTCCAGCACATGTCGGGCGTGGAGCGGTGTCATCCGGGAGCTTGGGGGTGTCAGGGGATGCGTCATCGTTTTTTCCGTGGAGAAGAATGTGTGAAAAACAAGGAGATGAAAAACAAAAAGGCGAATGAGTGTGTCTCATTCGCCCCATCTGTCCTTGGTACCTGAGAGATTGCACCTGGCGCGCGGATGAAACGCGCTGCGCCGTGGTGTGTGCCCCTTCGGTGGGTGAGCCAGACTCACCTCTCTCCAGATTTTTCCTGCGTCGCCGGTTCGTTTGCCTGAGCGGTTACGGGATTGCGCCTTCGGCGGTGAACTGGGTTCACTCTCTCCCTGCGATGGAGCGGGATTATATTCCGGGCCGGGGGCTTGAGAAAAGTGCCCCGGAGTTTTCGTCAGGCCGACGATTCCGGATTAATCGGCGCGTCCGTTGCAGTCGTCAGCCGTTTTTCTTGTGAATGGTAATCACGGAGGATGTGGCTCCTTTCATGCCTTGCGCCAGGGCGGAGCCGGGGGTGTCGTTTTCTCCGGGCATCTCCGGATGGGGCTCTGGCGGTGGCAGGTGAGCGACCTTGAGTTCCAGTGCGCGGCGTTCCAGTTCGATATACCGCTCCATCAGTTCTCCCAGGGCCAGGTAGTAAGCCGGGGCCTTGTGGGACTGGAGATTGCCATTGAGTACGGAAACCCAGGAATAGGGGTGGCGATTGATGAAGTCACGCTGGGCGCGGATGAAGTCGTCGGCGGGTTCGGAGGCCGCGCGATGTTCGAGTTCCTGTTCGATCAGGAAGTACATGAACTCGAATTGCACGGACAGATGGTCCGGGAGTTCGTTGGCCTCGGTTCCTGCTGCAGTCAGCCCGAAGTAGTTGTAGAAGCGCACCAGTTCTTCGAGAAGGCCCATGCGGGTATCCCCCTTGGCCGCACCGCTGTTGAGGGCGCAGGGTGGGCCATCGGAGCCGCCGACATCGAACAGCCGGGTGTATTCGATGGAAAGTTCGTCGTCTTTCCCCGCTTTCGCCAGATCGTCCCAGTTGATCTTTGATTCCAGTTCCGGGTAGATCGCGCAAAAAACTTCGCGCGCCCGACGGGCGATATTGCCGGTGCGGATGAGTTCGGTCAGCTCACCCTCAGGGTATTCCATGGCCGCAGCGAAAAAGCCGTAGGCCTGGCTGCGTTGTTGGTCGATGGCCGGGTCGGTTGCGGCGGCAGGATTGCTCATGAGGCTTCCAATCAGAAGGGATGAGAACAGCAAATAGGGGCATTGCTTGAGAAAACAAGGCCCGGAGCCACGCCGTTGAGCGGGATTCCGGGCCTGGGTAGGGCAGGTTGCCGATCAACCCGGGGCTTTTTCGACCTCGACGGCCGCACCGCGCGGGGTGTGGTGTACGCTGCCGTAATAGACGCGGAAATGCAGCTGGGTATAGCCACCGGCCAGGTGCAGGCCCTTGATCGGTGCTTCGGTGACGTCCTGGTTGCCTTGCCATTTCTTGAATTGCAGCGGTTCCCAGGCGTGGTAGACGATGATTTCTCCCGGTGCGGTCGATGGCGAGGATTTGACGTTGCACTCGAAAGTGGCGTGGTCGTTGAAGACGCGGATCGTGTCGTTATCCTTGAGCCCGCGCTTTTCCAGTTCCTTCGGGTTGACCCAGGCCGTCGGCTTGCCGCGTTGCAGACGGAGCAGGAGCTTCACGTCGCGCCAGATGGAGTGGATCGACCAGCGGTTGTGGCCGCCATACATGCGTAGCGGGAACTTGCTGTCGGCCAGCGGGGGAGCTTTGTGGGTGGGGAGGGCTTCCTTGCCATCGATGAACCAGGGGTGGTCGATGTAGAACTGCTGACGCCCGGTGATGGTGGGCCAGGCGACCTTTTTCTCGATGAAGTCCCGGTGTGGCCAGTAGGTATCCTTGCCGTCGTAGTCGCTGTAGTTCTGGTTGATGAGGCTGGGGCGTCCCGGGCCGGTGACGGGCACAGCACCGCGTTGCAGGGCTTCGCGCGCACTGTTGCAGGCGACGTTCGGGCTGCCCGCGAAAATCTCGTCCATCAGGCGGACGGGGTCTTCCGGGTCGGTCGGATCGTATTTGCCGTTCATGGTGAAGTTGTCATACACCTTGCTGACATCGAAGGGCTTGTCGTTGAGCCCCTTGATCATGGTGATGTTGCGTGCCTTGGCACGTTCGGCAACATACTTCGCCAGCAGGCCGAAGGTTTCCCAGTCAGACTTGGCCTCACCCAGCGGTTCGGTCGCCTTGTCCGAACTGATGATGTAGGGCACGTAGCTCTGGGCGTACTTGATGCCGTATTTTTCGTAATACGCGGCGACGGGCAGGACGTAATCCGCAAACATGGTGGTTGTGCTCATTTTGAAGGTGGCTGATACCACTACATCAAATTTCGGCCAGAGCACTTTCTTGGCGATCTGCGGGCTGGGCCAGCGACGCAGGGGGTTGCCGCCGGTGAAGATGTAAGCCTTCGGGTCGCGTCCGACGGGCGGGTGCATCTTTGTCCAGCCTTTTTCGAGCGATTCGCGCATGTAGTCCGAAAGATTGCGCGGCAGGTTTTTGTCCTGCAGATGGGGTTTGTCCCACATTTCCTTGTAGCCGCCGTGGATGTACAGGAATGCCATCGTCGGCGTGTGGCCTTCGCGGTTGCTGTAGTCGGTGTACAAACCTTCGTAATCGCGGGGAGTCAGGCCGCGAATGGCCTTGGGGATGATCTTCATCAAATCGGCCATCGGCACGGTGCTGTCCGCCATGGCATCCAGACCGTCCATGCCCCACCAGGCCGCGACACGCATGCCGCCACCGGGTTTGCCCTGGTTGCCTGTCAGGTTCATCAGCAGGATGAAGGAACGCTGGAAGAGGTCGCTGTGGTAATGCTTGCAGGCTCCGTAGGAGGCGATGATCATGGCACTCGGGGCTGCCGCCATTTCACGCGCGAAGGTGCGGATGACGTTCGGATGCAGGCCGGTGATCTTCGAGGCCAGTTCGGGTGTGTATTCCTTGTCGATCTTCTCGCGGATCATGTCGAAGACGGTGATGCACTCGACGGTCGAGCCATCCGCCAGCTTGACGCTGCGGGTTCCGGAAAGAGCCGGTTTGATGCCGTTGAGTTTGAGGCTGCGGCCACCGTCACCGTCGCCTTCGCAGCCGGGAGCCATGGCAATGGCGTTCTTTGCTTCGTCCCAAAGATAGAAGGCGTTGTCGGCTCCGCCCTTGACGACATCGGCTACGCGAAGGAATCGCTGGTTATCCTTGCGAACAAGGAAGGGGAAGTCGGTTTGTTCGAGAACGTAGTCTTTTTTGAACAGGTTTTCGGAAATCATCACCTGGGCGCAGGCCAGGCCCAGCGCGGCATCGGTTTCCGGCTTGACGTTGAGCCACATGTCGGCGTGAACCGTCGATGCGTTCAGGTCGGGGGCGACGACGACAAGCTTTGCGCCACGATAGCGGGCTTCATGCAGGAAGTGGGCTTCCGGGATGCGTGTGTAGTTGGGGTTGCCCAGCCAGATGACGATGTAATCAGAGCGGAACCAGTCGTCGGATGTGCCTTCGCAGTTGAATGCGCCCCAGGTCTGGATGACGCCCAGCGGCATGTCGCCCACCCCCGACCAGCCGTCGAGACGGGTGACCTGCATGCTGGTCGAGAAGCGGAAGTCTCCCGCTGTCTCGGGGCCGTAACCGGTATTGGAAAGGTCGTCGAAGCAGATGGTTTCCGTGCCGTCGCGCTGGGCGATGTCGAGCAGCTTGTCGGCGATTTCGGTCAGTGCCTGATCCCAGCTTACCCGCTTCCACTTGCCTTCGCCGCGTTCTCCGGCCCGCTTGAGCGGATAAATGACACGGGTTTCGGAAAGCTGCAGCTGGGTATAGCAGGCCCCCTTCTGGCAACCGCGCGGGTTTTGATCCGGAATGCCCGGGCGGGGCGGCTCATAGATGGTGTTCTGCTCTTCACGCCAGGCGATACCATCACGAACGTATACATCCCAGGAGCATGCCGCGCAGCAGTTGGCACGGGTATGCGTACCCTTCACCACCTTGTCCCATTTCCACTTCTCGCGCCAGATGTCCGAGTAGTCGTTGTATTTGACCTTTTTGGCAGGGACCTTGGCCGGCATGGTGATACCGGGTTTGGGTGCTTTTATCTTGGGACGCAGGCTGTAGAGGCCTACGCCTGCTGCGGCGACTGCGGAACCTGCAATGAAGTGACGACGTGATAATTGCATTTTTTTCTCCCCCTCCATTTCTTGCCGAATGTGTTTCGTAGGGACGAAACACGCCAGTCCGTCTATTTGACGGCCCCCCTGACTGCATTGAAACAACTCTGGTTAGTCTGTGGTCAGACGCTTGCTCAAGCCCAGCTCAGTGTTTGCGGATTGACGTCGAAGCCGCCGAACATGTCGTTC
>CAZFPI010000116.1:2314-6732 GCA_964521075.1 uncultured Sterolibacterium sp. | reverse complement strand
CCACCAATTCGAAAAAGCCAGCCTCGCGCTGGCTTTTTCCTTGTCTGCCGTCTCTATGAGCAAACCAGCCTGATCATCAGGTCTTTGGTGATCTCAAAATGACCACATGACCACATCCGATTCAGGTGTCTTACTGTAAGACCATAAAAAGACTATATTAAGACTTGATTGAATCCAGGACACAGCCATGCGCTACTCATCACAAGTCAAGCCGATCAGCTATCTCAAAGCCAACGCAGCCGAGGTTTTGACTCGCCTCGCAGAGCAGCGTGAACCTATGGTCATCACCCAAAACGGTGAGGCTAAAGCTGTCCTGCAGGATGTGGCCTCGTTCGAAGAGACGCAAGAAACGCTGGCACTGCTGAAAATCCTTGCGTTAGGCAACCAGGACGTGGCCGCTGGCAAGATGAAACCCGTGGCCGATGTCGTTGCCCGCCTTCGCGCCAGGCGAGCCGTAGTCTGATGGCTGGCACACCGGCTAAATTCGAGGTCTTGCTCACCAATGGGGCAGAGCAGGACTTGGAGGCCATCCACGACTACATCTCCGAATTCGATTGCGTGGCCAACGCCAGCTATGTGCTGGACGAGTTGATGAGCGTTGTGGAGTGTCTGTCCAAATTCCCGGAACGCGGTAGCTATCCGAAGGAACTGGTCAGTCTTGGCATCAAGGAATACCGCCAGATATTCTTCAAGCCGTACCGCCTGATCTACCGTGTCACAGGCAGCCAGGTCGTCATTTACCTTGTTGCGGACAGACGCCGCTATATGCAGAGCGTGCTTGCTCGCCGCCTGCTGGGTGCTTGACCCGCAGCAACCCGCGCCAGTGCTCCTCGTAGGCTTCGATGTCGGTATTTGTCAAGATAGTTGTTCCATTTTTCAAGCAGTGGTTGCCTGAATTTTTCTGTCTGTTCTGTGCGTGAGCCAGGGCAATTCCTGGGAGCGCAGCTACTCTGGCAGATCGTTCAGCTCGTAGCTGGTACTGCGCCCACCCGCATCCGATTTGCACAGCACACCCCGTGTCAGCAGATCGTTGATGTCGCGCAGTGCTGTGTCCGATGAACACTTGGCGATGGCCGCCCACTTGCTGCTGGTGAGCTTGCCCTCGAAACCGTCGAGCAAGCTGTTCAGTAACTTCACCTGTCGCTCGTTCAAAGGCGTGGTCGCCCAGTGCTGCCAGAACCGCGCCTTGGTCAGCACAGCATCGAGCGTGTGCTGCGCCTGATCGACTGCGCGATGGAGGGTATCGAGGAACCACGCAAGCCACTCGGTGACGTCCATCGAACGCTTTTGCGTCCGCTCCAGGATGTCGTAGTACGCCTTGCGTTCGCGCTGGATCTGCGCCGACAAACTGTAGAAACGCTGCGGGCTGCCGTCGGCACGCGCCAGCAGCAGGTCGCCAATCGCACGGGCGATACGGCCGTTGCCGTCGTCGAACGGGTGCAAGGTGACGAACCACAGGTGGCCGAGGCCAGCCTTGAGCAGCGGCAGTTCGTTCGACGCCCCATTCAGCCAGTTGAGGAAGCGACTGGTTTCGGTCTCGAGGCGATCGGCAGGCGGTGCCTCGAAATGCACGCGCTGGCGGCCGATGGGCCCGGACACTACCTGCATCGGGCCGGTGCCATCGTCGCGCCAGCCGCCGACCTTGATCCTGGAGATGCCAGAGTAGCCGGTGGGAAACAGCGCGGCATGCCAGCCGAACAGACGTTCACGCGACACCGGTGCCTGGCAGTTGGCGGTGGCGTCGAGCACCATCTCGACTACGCCATCGACGTGCCGATCGACCGGAGCGAGCCCGCCGATGTCTACGCCCAGCCTGCGAGCGATGGATGAGCGCACGGATTCGACGTTGAGCTGCTCGCCCTCGATCTCACTGGTCTTGACCACGTCCTCGGTGAGTGCCGCAAGGCTCGCCTGGTCGCGTAACGCCATGCCGACATCGGCCAGACGCCCCATCAATAGACCCTGGGCACGACTGACCTCGGCCATGGGTCCAGCCAGTGCCGCCAGGTCTAAGTGCCAAGCTGGCCAGTTATCGGTCTGCCAGATGTATTTGTAATCGCCGCTATTCATGCGGAGATTATGGAGCGCAATCTCCGCATGCACAAGTCAATCGCCGCATCTTGTGCGGTGAATGTGGGCAGTATTGGCAAGACGGCTGCTTGGTGCTTGAATGCGGCAACACGCAGCGATAAAACGAATTTTTACTGGAGTTTTACCACCATGACCTTTCAGACCGCTGATCTGCTCGATTCTCATGAGGGGCTTGTTCATTCCGGTTTCTTGCGGGTGCTTTGCCCGATGTTTCGTGCCTATGGCGGGCGCACGCGTTTTAGCGGGGGGGTGCGTACTCTCAAGCTTTTCGAGGATAACTCGCTGGTACGCACGATGCTTTCTCAGCCGGGGGAGGGCAGTGTGCTGGTTGTCGACGGAGGCGGTTCCTTGCGTTGTGCTTTGCTGGGGGATCAGCTGGCCGCGCTTGCGGTGAAGAATGCCTGGGCCGGGGTGCTGGTGTATGGCTGTATCCGGGATTCCCGCGCTATTGGCGGCATGGATCTCGGGGTGATGGCATTGGCTACGCATCCGCTCAAGAGCGTCAAGCGGAATGTGGGAGAGGCGGATGTTCCGGTGACATTCGGGGGCGTGACGTTCGTGCCGGGCGAGTCGCTCTACGCGGATGAGGACGGGGTGGTCGTCTGTCGGGAACCGCTGGCTTGAGCCAGTTTTGCGGCAGTGCAATATGCTTTAGATTTCACGAATGTGAAATGCGTTTCATATTGCGGAATCGCGCATGTAACACGATGAAATAAAACGATTAAAAAAATAATTTCAAACGATCGTTTTATATGTTGCCGTGCAAAATTTCACCTATACTTTCGTTATCACGAACTTGATGTGCAGCGACCCCTGTCATTGAGTCCGTCAGAGGTGGCGCAACCCTTGCCGCTTCGTCCGGTTCGTCAGATTCGATCTCTGGCTGCCTCGTGGATGGATGTCGCCCAAGCTCGCCCGCAAGGTGGGCCGGCGATGCCGATTTATCCCTACACACTCTGACCGATAAGGACTGAACATCATGAAAACCCGTGAACAACAAGTTGCTGAACTGAAGAAGGACTGGGCCGAGAACCCCCGCTGGGCCGGGATCAAGCGCCCGTATAGTGCGGAAGATGTGGTGCGTCTGCGTGGCTCTCTGGTAGCCGAGCAGACGCTTGCCCGTAATGGCGCGGAAAAGCTCTGGAATCTGGTCAATAACGAGCCCTATGTGAATTGTCTCGGTGCCCTGACGGGCGGCCAGGCGATGCAGCAGGTCAAGGCGGGCATCAAGGCCATTTACCTTTCCGGCTGGCAGGTGGCTGCCGATAACAACAGCTATGCTGCAATGTATCCGGATCAGTCCCTGTATCCGGTGGATTCCGTGCCGAAGGTGGTTGAGCGTATCAATAATTCTTTCAAGCGCGCTGACGAAATCCAGTGGGCGAAGAACGTCAATCCGGGGGATGCGGCTTATGTCGATTATTTTGCGCCCATCGTGGCGGATGCCGAGGCCGGTTTTGGTGGCGTTCTGAATGCCTTTGAACTGATGAAGGCGATGATCCGCTCCGGCGCGGGCGGGGTGCATTTCGAGGATCAGCTGGCTTCCGTCAAGAAGTGCGGCCACATGGGGGGCAAGGTGCTTGTGCCGACGCAGGAGGCTGTGCAAAAGCTCGTCTCCGCCCGTCTGGCGGCGGATGTGATGGGCGTGCCGACGGTGATCCTGGCGCGTACCGATGCCGAGGCTGCAGATCTTCTGACGTCGGATGTGGATGCCAATGACCAGCCTTTTGTGACCGGGGAGCGTACGCCGGAAGGCTTTTACAAAACAAAGAAGGGGCTGGAGCAGGCTATCAGCCGAGGCATTGCTTACGCGCCTTATGCCGATATGGTGTGGTGCGAGACGGGGACGCCGGATCTGGAATTTGCCCGCAAGTTTGCCGAGGCCGTTCGCAGCAAGTATCCCGGCAAGCTGCTGGCTTACAACTGCTCGCCGTCTTTCAACTGGAAGAAGAACCTGGACGATGCGACCATTGCCAAGTTCCAGCGCGAGCTGGGCGCGATGGGTTACAAGTATCAGTTCATCACTTTGGCGGGTATCCATTCGATGTGGTACAACATGTACGACCTCGCGCAGGATTACGCCAGGCGCGGCATGTCGGCCTATGTCGAGAAGGTGCAGGAACCGGAATTTGCCGCGCGGGATCGCGGTTATACTTTCGTATCGCACCAGCAGGAAGTCGGCACGGGGTATTTCGACGATGTGACGACGGTGATCCAGGGCGGCGCGTCTTCCGTGACTGCGCTGCATGGCTCGACGGAAGAGGAGCAGTTCTAAACAGTCAAGTCTCTGCTGCTATCGCGGCATGAGAGGGCCGGTGCTCAAAAGG
>CAZFPI010000116.1:0-2304 GCA_964521075.1 uncultured Sterolibacterium sp. | reverse complement strand
CTTTTTAGTGCCGACGGCCTGTCCATACAGAAAGAGTGTTTTTTGACGCAAGGGGGTTTTTCATGGCCATCACCCGTAGTTTCGGAAAAAAAGTCGCGCTGGCTTTTTCGGTTGTCAGCCTGGCCGGAATGGGCGTCAGTGGCGCGGGGCTTGCCTGGCTTGTGCAGGAAAAAGGCTGGCATGATGTGCTGACGGCCAGTGCCATTGCCACACTGCTATTTTTTGCCAGCGTCGCTTTCGTTCTCTATTTCATCAGCAAACCGCCGCTGCATGAGTTGCAGCCCTGGGATGCGCCAGAATAGGCGGGCTCAGTTTGCGCCGCGCTTTTTGAAGTCCTTGAGCCGGAATCCAAGCAGGGCGAGGGTTGCGAAGTAAGTGAGTGCTCCCGCAAGGCAGAGGGCGGCCAGCCGGAGGCCTTTCAGGGAAAGCGACATTTCTAGCCAGTCGCGTTCTGCCCCTGTGCCAAACCAGAGGACGCTGCCCAGGGCGATCAGTGCCAGCAGCAGTTTGCCGATGAATATCCACCAGCCCGCCCGGGGCTGGTAGGTTCCGTTTCGCCGCAATCCACGGTAGAGCAGGGCGGCATTGAGGCAGGAGGCGAGGCTGATCGACAGGGCCAGGCCGGCGTGGGCGAGTTGAAAACCGAAAATGAATAGCAGGTTCAATAATTGGGTGACCGCCAGGGTAAGCAGGGCAATCTTGACGGGGGTACGGATGTTCTGGCGGGCGTAGAAGCCCGGTGCAAGTACCTTGACCAGAATCAGGCCGCTCAGGCCAATGCAGTAGGCGGTGAGCGCGTTCCGGGTTTCGAGGACGTCCGTGGCGGTGAATGCGCCGTGCTGGAAGAGCGTGGCAACGAGCGGGACACCCAGCAGAAACAGGGCAAGTGCTGCCGGGAGTGTCAGGAGTAGCGTCAGGCGCAGCCCCCAGTCGAGCAGGATGGAAAATTCTTCGTGCCGGGCGTCGGTATGGCATTTGGCCAGACTGGGCAGCAGGATGGTTCCGAGTGCCGCGCCCAGCAGACCGGAGGGAAATTCCATCAGGCGGTCGGCGTAATAAAGCCAGGACACGCTGCCGCTGGGCAGGTATGAGGCAAAAATGGTGTTGATGAGCAAGCTGATCTGGGCAACGGAGACGCCCAGAATGGCGGGGGCCATCAGTTTGAGGATGCGATTGACGCCGGGGTCTCGCAGACTGAAGGAGAAGCGGGGCAGCATGCCAATTTTCGCCAGGGCGGGTATCTGGATCGCCAGCTGCAGCGCGCCACCCAGGGCGACAGCCCAGGCCAGGGCCATGACGGGCGTCTCGAGGCGGGGTGCGACAAACAGGGCCATGCCGATGAAGGAGATATTTAGCAGTACCGGTGTGAAGGCTGGCAGGGCAAAACGGTTCCAGGTATTGAGAATGCCCGCCGCCAGGGCAACCAGTGACATGAAGAGGATGTAGGGGAAGGTGATGCGGGTGAGCGAAACCGTGAGGGCGAATTTTTCCGGGTCATCGGAAAAACCCGGTGCCGTGAGATAGATGACGGGTGCTGCGAGCAGGATGCCCAAGGCGGCAACGAGTGAGAGCACCAGAAACAGCAGGGTGGCAACGTGATTGACGAGGCGTCGTGTTTCGTTTTCACCCTGCCGGTTTTTGTATTCCGCCAGGATGGGGACGAAGGCTTGTGAAAACGCACCCTCGGCAAAGAGCCGACGTAGCAGGTTGGGGAGGCGAAAAGCAACGACAAAGGCGTCGTTTGCCATGCCCGCGCCAAAGATGTGGGCGATGACGAAATCACGGACAAAGCCCAGGATGCGGGAGAGCAGCGTCATGCCGCTGATGGTGGCGAGGGCGCGCAGCAGGTTCATGTGGGGCGGCTCGGGGGGGGGAGGGCGGGATGTTATGTGATCCTGCGGTATGGGGCAAGGAAATGACAAAAATTACACATGGAGCCCGCTTTCCGCGTAAAAGCGGGCAGACGGGAGAATACTTCGGTCATCGGAGGTGAAAAATGGGGTGGGTGAAAGAAAAATGGGTATTTGCGTTGACTTTTTTTCGAACTGATAGCAAAATCTCTGGTTTCGCTGGAGGGGTTCCCGAGCGGTCAAAGGGAACAGACTGTAAATCTGTCGGCTCTGCCTTCGAAGGTTCGAATCCTTCCCCCTCCACCAAAAGAAGTTTGCAGTAAAGGTATCCGGAATTTTGCAGGCGAGACGGGGCGCAGGGCGTTTTGGCCAGGTGTCAATGTCAGGCGTCACGGGCAGGCGGGTGTAGCTCAATGGTAGAGCAGAAGCCTTCCAAGCTTATGACGAGGGTTCG
>CAZFPI010000115.1:0-6994 GCA_964521075.1 uncultured Sterolibacterium sp. | reverse complement strand
CCCAGGAAGGAGCCAGAAGAATCAGGGAAAAAACCATGCCGACCGACTGCGTCCAGTCCGGCAAGGCGGTGTAGTGCAGATGGTGCGGACCGGCCCACATATAGGTAAAAATCAGTGCCCAGAAATGCACCACCGAAAGACGGTACGAATACAGGGGGCGGTTGGCCTGCTTGGGAACGAAGTAGTACATGATTCCCAAAAAGCCCGCCGTCAGGAAGAAACCCACGGCGTTATGGCCATACCACCACTGCACCATGGCGTCTTGCGCCCCGGCGTAGGCCGAATACGACTTCATCGGCCAGAAGCTTACGGGCACTTCGGCACTATTGACGATGTGCAACAGCGCCACGGCCAGGATGAAGCCGCCGTAAAACCAGTTGGCGACATAGATATGCGGCGTCTTCCGGCGCACCACCGTACCAAAGAACACCACGGCATAGCTGACCCAGACGATGGCAATCAGGATATCAATGGGCCATTCCAGCTCCGCGTACTCCTTGGCCGAGGTATACCCCAGGGGCAAGGTAATGACCGCCAGCAGGATCACCAGCTGCCAGCCCCAGAAAGTAAACGCGGCGAGTTTTGGCGCGAACAGCGGCGTATGACAGGTTCGCTGCACAACATAATAAGAAGTCGAAATCAGCGCGCAGCCACCAAAAGCGAAAATAACCGCATTGGTATGCAGCGGACGCAAACGGCCATAGGAAAGCCACTCGACGAAATTCAGATCCGGCCAGATCAACTGGGCGGCAATGATGACGCCCACCAGCATCCCGATGACACCCCAGATCACGGTCATCACGGCGAACTGGCGCACGACTTTGTAGTTATAAGCCGTCTGCGACTGCATGATGTTCCACCTCGCAAAAAAGAAAATCGGTAAAGAGCACTCCGGATGCAATTCCGACCAGCAACCGGCACATCTCTCCTGCCAAAAAACCCTGATTAACTCGTCACCCCGGCGAAGATACCCGAAGGAAAGAAGGACGATCCCAGGTTAACAAGAGCCACCCAAAAGTGGGCATTATCGCGCATTTACTACAAACAACAAATGTTTCAATCTGAAATTTTCATTTCACCGGTTTCCTTCTCCACTGGAGCCGATGCCGGAAGATCATCATCCATCAAAACGCGATATCCCGGGCCTTCGAGATCATCGAACTGCCCGCTACGCAGTGACCACCAGAACCCGATGCCGATCAGGAAAACGAGCACGACCGACAAGGGAATCAACAAATAAAGAATTTCCACGCAATACACCTCAGACGCCCCAGGCGTCTCAGAATTTCAGGTTTTCGCCCAGGGACGCGCTGATTAATTCGCCACCCTGGCAAAAGGGGCCGCAGGAAACACCCTTGAATGCCAGGGCCAGTGCCTTGATTTCCCGGGTTCCGGCCCTCACCGGAACGACGATTTCGAATTAATCAGCGTGTCCCCAGCGGATTTTTCACCACCTTGCCTCCACCTTGCAAACGCAAGGCATTGAGCACCACCAGCAAGGAACTCGACGACATGCCCAGCCCCGCCATCCAGGGCGTGATGATGCCCAGCATGGCCAAAGGAATGGCTGAAATGTTATAGACAAAGGCCCAGACAAGATTTTGCCGGATGACACGCAAACTGCGCTTTGCCAGATCAAAAGCCGCCACCAGCGTCATCATGCGCGCCCCCAGCAACACGATATCTGCCGATTTCCGCGCCAGATCACTCGCCTCACCCACCGCGACGGACACCTGCGCCTGTGCCAGAACCGGCGCATCATTCACCCCGTCACCCACCATGGCCACCACCTCACCTGCCGCCTGCCACTGACGGATGGCGGCATGCTTATCCTCAGGCGATTGCCCGCCACGCGCATCCTCGATCCCCAGGCGTGCTGCCACGGCCTGTACGGCATCCGCCGTATCGCCGCTCAATATGCTCAAGCGCACCCCCGCCTGCTTGAGCGCGCGAATCATCGCCAGCGTGTCTTCACGCAAGGTATCACCGAAATGAAACAGAGCCTGCCAGCCTGCCTCGTCGGCCAGGGCAACAACGGTTCCACCGGCACGACAGGCTGCAAGCATCCACGTCTGCGCGGCTTCTGGCAAAGCCTGCCCATGCAGGGCCGCCGCATGGGATAAAGTCCCAATCCGGTACAACCGACCGGCCACACGCGCCTCCATCCCCTGCCCTGTCATGGCCCGAAGCTGTGTAAGCTGATCCGTCACAGCCAGATCACGGTCCTGTGCTGCCTGACAAAACGCACGCCCCACCGGATGCTCGGAGCCTTGCTCCAGAGCAGATGCCAATGAAAGTGCCGCATTCGCATCCAGCCCCGGGGCCGGGCCCGCCGGAAACAGAAACATATCAGCCAGCACCAGACGCCCCAGCGTCAGCGTCCCTGTCTTGTCAAACACAAAACGGTCGGCCCTGCCCAGGGTTTCGATGGCATGGCCACGCGTCACCAGCACCCCAAGACGGGAAAAAGCCCCCGTTGCCACTGTCAAGGCCGCAGGTGTTGCCAGCGACAAGGCACAAGGGCAGCTCACCACCAGCACCGCCACGAACACCCAGAGCATGCGGGCCGGATCGACGAACCACCAGACCAGTGCAGTCAGTACCGCCAGAACGATCAGCACCATCACGAAACGTGCCGCGATCCGATCGGCCATTTCCACCAGACGGGGTTTCTCCACCGACGCCCGCTCAACCAGACGCCGGATAGCCGCCAGCCGCGTTTCTTCGCCCACCCGAAGCACACGCATCACCAGCGGGCTGACGACATTCAGGCTCCCCCCCACCAGGCGATCCCCCAAACCCCGCACTTGCGGGCGGCTCTCACCCGTCAGCAATGACTCATCCACCTCGCTTTGCCCTTCGATCACGTCGCCATCCGCCGGGACCGTCTCGCCCGGCTTGACCAGCACGCGATCCCCTGCGGACAACTGGCTCACCGCCACCCGCTCAGGTTCCGCCACAGAATCCCGCAGCCGCCAGGCAAAGGCAGGCAAGGCACGGGCGATCACCTCCACGCCACGCGCCGCACGCTGCCGAGCCAGCATCTCGAAATACCGTCCCGTCAGCAAAAAGAAAACGAACATCGTCACCGAATCGAAATACACCTCGCCCCGCCCCGAGAGTGTCGCCCAGGCACTGGCCACGAACGCACAACCAACCCCCAGGGCCACAGGCACATCCATGCCGACACGACGCTGCCGCAAATCCCGCCAGCCACTACGAAAAAATGGCGCGGCAGAATAAAACATCACCGGCAAAGTCAGCACCAGACTGGCCCAGCGCATCAACTGCTCGATGTCGGGCGTCATCTCGCCCGCCTGCGCCAGATAAACCGGGATGGCATACATCATCACCTGCATCATCCCGAAACCGGCCACGAACAGACGCCACAGCGCATCCCGCCGCTCTCTCTGTGCCAGCTGTTCCGACAAGGCCGGATCATAAGGATGGGCGCGATAACCAATCGCCACGATGGCAGCGAGAATCTGCGACAAACGGATTTCCCGCTCATCCCAGCGCACCCGGGCACGTCGCGTCGCATAATTGATCTCGACCGCAACCACCCCGGGCTGGCGCGCCAGATGCGCCTCATTCAGCCAGACGCAGGCCGCGCAGGTAATGCCTTCGAGCATCAGGGCGGCTTCCCGCTCATGCGGGCTCTCCCCTCCCTCTGCCGCCGCTACCGGCCGCACAAAATCCCGCTGTATTTCCGGCAGATCAAACAAACCAGCCTCATGCAATGCCGCCGGCATGGACTCACGGGGGCTCTCCGGCAGGGCATCGCGATGACGGTAGTACTCCGCAAGGCCATTGCCCACAATCGCCTGCGCCACGGCCTGACACCCCGCGCAACACATCGCCTTCGGGCTGCCGCCGATCTCCACCGAAAAATCCGCACCCGCCGGAATCGGCAAACCGCAGTGATAGCAGGCCGGACGAAGCAGCTTCGCGTCGCCCACGCTACTCACGTTACCTTGCGCTGCCGGGCCAAGGCCAGACGTTCACGCATTGCGGCGGCCTTGTCCTCGATGGCAGAATCCAGCGCGGAAACTCCACCAGCCGCCTCTCCCTTGCGGCGCGCCACTTCCTGCTGCAATGTCTCCCGCGACATGGCGGAAATCAGGAAACAGGACAAAGCCCCGCCAGCCAGAATCAGCAACAGAACCACCTGAAAGAAATCCCGCTGCTGCTGCCAGTAAAGACCGGCCAGCGCAGTACAAAGCCCGGCCACCAGCACCCAGGTCATCATCGAAACCACGGCATCGCGCCCGCCATGGCGATAGATGGAAAAAAACTGAAGAATGAAAGTCGCGATAAAAACCAGCGAAGCGCAAATGCTCAATACCTTGTCAAAATCCATGTCCTGAACAGCAGACATCAACAAAGGCAACCAGCTCTTGAAGGCCATCATTACCGACAATTCGCTCATGGCACACTCCAAAAAAATGTCCCCGCCCGGGGAGAATCAAGAAACCGGCTGAACCCGACCGCCCCGCCGCAGTCTCCGCCGCAAACTCAACTCCGGCTGGAGCCTCACTCCGCTCAGAGTTTACACAGCCAGAAAGACAAAGCGAACCCCCACCATGACGATACCTGCCAGAAAATTGCGCCTGCCCGTTTTCATCCTGCCCGGCCTGCTCTGCCTGCTGCCGGCTATTTTTGTTCAACCTGCCCAGGCACAGCAACGCCTGCGCCAGTGGGTGGCCCAACACATGGAACAACGCCAGGAGAAGCACCCTGCCAAACTTCCAGCCCTGCCCCCGGGCAGCCGCACGGAGCTCGACATCGCCTATGGTGCTGCCCCCGGGCAGCGTTACGACGTCTATCTGCCAGCCCGACCCGGGCCAAACACCCCGATCATCTTCATGGTGCATGGCGGTGGCTGGGCTCTGGGAGACAAACGCATGCCCCAGGTCGTCGAAAACAAGGCAAATTACTGGTTGAACAAAGGCGACATATTCATTTCTGCCAACAACCGCCTGGTTCCTGAAGCCGACCCGCTGCAACAAGCCCGTGACATCGCCCTGGCCGTCGCATCGGCACAACAACACGCCACCCGCTGGAACGCCGACCCAAAGCGTCTGATCCTGATGGGGCATTCCGCCGGAGCGCACCTGGTCGCCTTGCTGGGCAGCAAGCCGGAGATGCTGAAAGAAGCCGGAGCCCAACGGCCCATGGGCGTGGTTTCCCTGGACAGCGGCGCGCTCGATGTCCCGGCCCTGATGGCGCAGCCACGCCTCCCGGGCTTCTATCGTGATGCCTTTGGCAGCGACCCGTCATATTGGCAAGCTGCCTCACCGCAACAACAGCTGGAAAACGCGGCCCTGCCCATGCTGCTGGTCTGTTCCAGTATTCGCCACTTTCCCACCTCGCCTTGCGACGAAGCCGGGAAATTCGCCCAACGCGCCAAAACGCTCGGCATCCCGATGGAAATCCTGCCGCAAGCCCAAAAGCATGAGGAAATCAACGAGCAACTGGGGCTGCCCTCTGCCTACACACAAGCAGTATCCGGCTGGATCGACCGACAACTGAACCTGTCAAGATGAAGCCTGTCCTGCATGACGGCGGCTGCGCGCTGTCTCCAGCTGCTCACAAAGCTGACCGGCCGCATCGACCAATCGCGGCGTATGACGCTGCATCAGATCGGGATTGATGTAAAAGACATTACCGCGCTGCACGGCCAGCATGTTTTTCCATTGCTGCCAGTCGCCGTCCCGCTCGTGGCGCGATTCCCCCTGCCCGCTGACGATGATGACTTCCGGATTAGCCGCCAGCACCGCCTCCACGCTGACCGAAGGGGCCAATGGCCTGAGTTCGGAAAAAACATTCACCCCACCGCATAAACGGATGACATCGCTGATGACCTGACTCCCTCCCACAGTCATCAAGGGTTGACGCCATATCTGGTAAAAAACACGCACGGGAGGCCGCCCGGCATACCGGGTACGAAGCAGGCTCAGCCGCTCGCGCAAGGACTGCGCCACCTTGCCGGCAATGGCGGAGGTCCCCGCCAGCTCGCCATAACGCTCCAGTGTGCTGGCGACATCCTCGATCCGGTTGGGTTGCACCATGAACATGGTCAGCCCCAGGCCACGCAACTGCTCGATCTGCGCGGCCGGATTACCACTGATCCAGCCAATGACCAGATCGGGTTTTTTCGCGGCGATGGCCTCCAGATCGAATTTTGAGTACCCGCCGATACGAGGCAGAACGCGGGCCGCCGCCGGATAATCGCTGAATTCGACGGCCCCCACGAGGCGATCCCCGGCTCCGGCGGCAAAGAGCATTTCCGTAATGTGCGGGGCCAGGCTGACAATGCGCCGCGCCGCCTCCGGCAGGCGGACGAGTGCGCCTGTGTCATCCTTCAGCACGACCTCGGCCTGCGCGGAAAAAACCCAAAGTAAAAACAAAAAACACCGATGAATCCTCATGCCATGACCTCTCTCAATGCCCGGGCCAGACGCGCTTCGTCCCCCTCGCCCGCTGGCAGGCCGAATCTCAAGGCTGCCGGTTCAGAAAACAGGCGGACGAGTATCCCACGGCGCGCCAGTGCCTCATGAATGGCCGCAGCCCGAGGCGTCGGGCAATAAGAAAACAGAGAACAGCCTCCCGACGGATTCAGCCTCGCCTGCCTCAGCAAATCATCCAGACGCACCGAAGCCGCCTGCAAACGCCCGCGCTGTCGCTCATGCCAGCCACGATCCGCCAGAGCCTGCCGCGCCGCCCAGCGCGCCGGATGACTCACAGCCCAGGGCCCAAGCACCTCCCGCAGCCTGCCCAGCAAATCCTTCGGGCCGATCACGCAGCCCAGCCGCACCCCCGCCAGGCCAAAGAACTTGCCCAGCGAACGCAGCACCACGACATTCTCCCGCCCGCACCCGATCAGGGAAGACCGCGATGGCCCGGCGTCGATGAACGCCTCATCGACCACCAGCAAACGAAGCTGCCGTGCCCGTTCGAGCAGTTCGTCCCGATCCCGCACAACGCCCGTCGG
>CAZFPI010000114.1:0-7223 GCA_964521075.1 uncultured Sterolibacterium sp. | reverse complement strand
TCCGGCGCGTTGAGGGTGAATCGCCGCCTGTGACTATCGATCCGGCACGTTGAGGGTGAGCCACCGCCCGTAGGGGCAGCCTTTGCGGCTACGGCTGCCCGCAGTTCAGGTCTTCATCGTGCCGGGCCATTGGCATCTGCCAGCGCGATCAGCTGCTCCAGACCGGGCCTTTCGCTGGCGTCGACCTTCTGCAGGCTGGCGGAGATGTCGCGTGCCACGTCGCGCAGCCGCCACTGGATTTCCCGGCTGACGACAGCGGCTTCGAAAACGAAGCGCAGGTCTGATGCCAGGCTGGCGTCGTTCATCATGTCGCCGCCCAATCCCGTGCCGATGAAGGCGCGTTCGATGAGGCCGATGCGCTCGGCTGTTTCATCGAGCAGATTGCCGCCTGCCTTGCCGCTGAGCTGGCCTGTCTCACGCAAAGCCTTCAATGCCGTCGTCATATCTGACAGGCGTTGTGTGATCTCCCGCGCACGCTGCAAGGCGGCGGGCGAGTATTCGGGCTGGTTGAGTTCGTCGATTTCTTCATCGCGGTTGCGTATGGCCCCGGAAATGATGGAAACCAGCTCGCTGGCACGTTCTCCCGGGATGATTTTCAGGGCCAGTTCGGCACATTCGAGCGGGCGTTCCTGGTCGAGAAATATGCCGGAAACCGTTTCGGCCACAGACAGTATCTGGCCGGATAAATCCAGTGCCCGCCCGCCCAGGCGTTGCGGGTAGCCTGTGCCGTTCAGGCGTTCGTGGTGCTGGCTGGCGGCAATGGCGACTTCTTTGGGAAAGCCGCCGAGGTCGGAAATCAGCATGCCGGAAATTTTGGGATGGACGACGATATGACGCCATTCGTGCGGCAGCAGCCGCCGGCCCGGTGCGAGGTATTGCGGATCGATGTAGAGCTCGCCGATGTCGTGCAAGAGGCCCGCCAGCAGGATGCTGGACAAGCGGTCACGGTCGTAGCCGGTTTTTTTGGCCAGGCAAAAGGAAATCAGGCTGACGGTAAGCGCGTGCCTCAGGGCATTTGCGCCCCCCCGTTCCGTGATCGTCAGCATCAGACCCATGGCATTGCCTAGCCGGAGTTTGGCCAGTATCTCAAAGGGAGTCGCCCCCTTGCCGCCAGTCATCGTCAGGAGTTGCAGGAGGGGGATGCACTCTTCCACCACGCGCCGCGCCTCGGCGGCCAGCCCTTCCGGCGTCACGCCGCCTTCGACAGCGAGGCAGGCTTCGAGCGGTTTTTTCAGTTTGTGCAGGATCAGGCGTTCTTGCAGGGCCGGGGAAATTTTCGCACCCCGGGCGACGAGCTTCACGCCGCGCGCATCGAAAATATCTTCCGTCGCGGCGACATCCATTTCCTTCGACAATGACATGACTTTGTCGAGGTAGTTGGCATTGACGGCAACCGCGTCATGGCTGCCGGTGTCAGCCGTTGCCGCGGGGGAGGAAAGCTCAGTAGTTTGCATGACAGGATTATCACCGCAGATGCTTGTCCTGCGGTGAAACTTCAGGGTTCAACGACGTTGATACGTCACAAAATCGTAATCAAACCCCGCTTCGGCATGCTGGCGTGAACGTGCAGTTTCCTGCCAGAGGCTGCGGTCGAAATCCGGGAAAAAGGCATCGCCTTCAAAGTCGTGCTGGATCTCGGTTAATTGAAGCCGGTCTGCCAGCGGCAGGCACTGGCGATAAATGTCGCCGCCACCGATGACGAAAACTTCCGCCATTCCCCCGGCCCGGGCCAGTGCCAGTGCCTGGGGAATGTCCCGTGCCAGGCGCGCGCCTTCAGGGTGGAAATCCGGCTGGCGGCTGATGACGATATTCTCGCGCCCCGGCAGGGGCCGCCCCAGCGAATCCCAGGTTTTCCGGCCCATGATGACGGGGTGTCCCAGCGTCAGGGATTTGAAGCGTTTCAAGTCTTCCGGCAGACGCCAGGGCAGGGCGTTGTTCAGACCGATGACCCCCCGACGGGCGAGGGCGGCGATCAGTGTCAGGCTGAAAGAAGGGTCGGACATGGCAAGGGACGAGGCAGGCAGGAGCCGGGATTATGGCGACAATCGCCGCAAACATGGGCGAATTGCGCCGTTAATCGCCAGACTGCCTGAACACGGCTGCGTTATCATTCCGTGAGAATGGAGCTGAATCTGATGAATTTCAACGGGCGGGATGGGGTCATACTGGTCATCGCACTGGTCGTGGCCTATCTGCTCGTCACCACGCTGCGCCTCTACCTGGTCGGGCGGGCGAAAAAGGAGAAAGCTGCCAGGGACTCCGGGCGTCTCCGGGTGTTTTTACACTCACTGAAAGCCTGGCTCTCCCCCGGGCCTGCTGCCCGCCGTCCGCCGCGCATATCGGCGAAGCCGCCCATGCCGCCGGAGCGTCGCGATCCTTCGCTCACGCCTTCTTTCGACGACCATCTTTTTCGCCACAATGTTGAAACCGAGCTGCAGCAATTACGCGCCGAAGTCGCCGGGCTCCGTGAAACCCTCGGGCGTTTGCAGACTTCGCGCAGCGTTTCGCCACAATACACTGAAGCCATGCGCCTGGCCCAGCGAGGAGCCAGCGCGCAGATCATTGCCGACGAATGCGCCATTTCCATCGGCGAAGCCGAACTGGTGCGCGCATTGAGCCGGAACAGCCAGGAGCATCCCGACGATGACGGACAATATGACGAAGACACCTGGGAAAAATGACCCGGATACGGAACCAGGCACGGCCACCGGGGCAGAATTCCGCGACGAAGCCGTATCTGTTCCCAATGAAGAAGCAGACGCGCTGAAACGGCGTCTTTACCTGCAGATCGGCCTGGCGGTCGCGCTGATTCTGGTTTTGCTGGGCGGGCTGGCCCTGGTGGATGAAATGAACGCCCCTCCGCCCAAACCTGTGGAACCCGTCGCCCGGGCAGCCAGCCCGGCACAGGCTCTGCCTGCCGCGCCCCCGGCCCCCCAGGTTCCCGCGTTGAGTGCGGAATCCGCAGAGGCGGCAGCATTGCCAGAAGCAACGGCAGACGCAGCACAGGAGTCGAGTGCCCCGCCGACAAGCCCGGAGACGCTGACGGCAGAACCCGCAGCAGCCCCACCCCTGCGCCCGCTGACTCAACCGGCCTCGGCCCGGCTGGCAGCCATCCCGCCGGGCGAATCGGGCCGCGCCCTGAAACCGGCACCGACCGCCCGGGGAGAACCTGCCGCCGAGCTGGCGCGCCAGGCACAAATCCCCCCATCGGCGCAGACTCAGGCGCAGGCGCAGACTCCGGCGCAGGCGCAGGCGTCGCGCCCGCTTTCCCGGGCCAGTGCCCACACGATCGCCAGTGGTGGCGGTTATCTCCTGCAACTGGGCGTTTTCAGCAATACCGCCAATGCCGAAGAACTGCGGGCCACACTCGAGCTCAACGGAATTCCCGCACAGGTTGAGTCCCGCGTCCAGGTGGGCCCTTTTGCCAGCCGGGCCGAGGCCGAACAAATGCGCGAGCGGCTGAAAAAACTGGGCATGAATGACGGTGTGCTGGTAACCTCACGCAAATAAACTTTTCCCACCTGTCTTGCCGAAAGGAACACCATGAATATCGACAGCCCCCGTTTTGGCACACTGACTGTGGAACCAGGCAAGATCATCGAGTTCCCGCTGGGCTTGGCCGGTTTTGAAAACAGCCGTCATTTTTCCCTGTTTCATCAGGAAGGCGAGGGGGAGCAGCAGCTTCCCCGGTATTTCATCCTGCAATCCATCGACGATCCGGAGGCTGCGTTTCAGCTGACGGACCCGGCCCGTTTTGGCTTCAGCTATGAAATTTCCCTGAGCGATGAAGAGTCTGCCCTGCTCAAACTGGCCGATCCACAGGATATCGCCGTAACCGTCATGGTCTGGCGCGCTCCCGGCGACGACCCGGCCGGCCCGCCCCGCGCGAACCTGAAAGCCCCTATCCTCATCAACACCCGCGAGCGGCGTGGATTGCAGCATATTTTCCTGAACCTGAACTGCACCTTGTCCAACATCTGACAATCTCTGACAAGATGCCGCGCCGCCGGAAAAGGAAAGCGACCCCATGAGCACACATAATTTTCAAGCCATTGCCACGCCCGACGCGCCAGCGGCCATCGGCGTGTATTCGCAAGCCATCCGGGCGGGGGAGACTGTCTATCTTTCCGGCCAGATCGGCCTGATTCCGCAAACCATGACACTGGAAGAGGGGATCGACGCCCAGATCATCCGGGTTTTCGAGAATCTCAAGGCTGTGGCCGAAGCAGCGGGCGGGCAGCTTTCGGACATCGTGAAAGTCAATGTATACCTGACCGATCTCGCCCATTTTTCCCGGGTCAATGAAGTCATGACGCGCTATTTCGCCCCGCCTTATCCCGCCCGGGCAGCCGTAGGCGTCAAGGAATTGCCGCGCGGGGCCTTGGTCGAGGCGGATGCCGTTCTCGTGAAACGTCAGGGCTGATCAGTGGCAGGACGCCGGCCGGCCGCTTCTCCCCCCGGCTCCGCCAATCCTCCCGCCAATACGCTGAAAACCCGTCTCGCGCGGCTGGGCCTTCGCGAGGAGTTCGATTTCGTCCTGCATTTGCCGCTGCGCCATGAGGACGAAACACGGCTTACCCCGTTAAGCCAGCTCGATGATGCGCCGCCGGGCGAGCCGGTGCTGGTGGAAGTCGAAGTCATCAGCAGCGAAACCATGTTTCGTCCACGCCGCCAGCTCATCAGCCGGGTGCGCGATGCGAGTGGTGCGAACGATGCGAACGATGCGGCTTGCTCCGGCCATGGTCGTGGCGATGGCTGGCTGGTGGTGCGTCTGCTCAATTTTTACCCCAGCCAGCAAAAGCAGTTTTCCCCCGGTGCGCGGCTGCGTTTGTTCGGCGAAGTGCGTGAGGGATATTTCGGGCGGGAAATGGTGCATCCCCGCGCCATCACGGTTGAGGAAGGTGCTCCCCTGCCGGATGCCTTGACACCGGTGTACCCGACGACCGCCGGTTTATCGCAGGGCATGTTGCGGCGGCTGATCGGGCGCGCGCTGAAGAACGTCGCACTGACAGACACCCTGCCCGCCGGCTTGCTGGCCCGGGAAGGGCTCCTTCCTTTCGACGAAGCCATCCGGCAGCTGCACCAGCCACCTGCGGGCTTGAGCGGCGAGGCACTGGACGCCAGATTATCGGCCGCCTGGCAGCGCATCCGTTTTGACGAGCTCCTGGCCCAGCAGCTCTCCTTGCGCCTGGCCTACGCACAGCGTCGCAGCTATGGCGCAGCCCGCCTTGATATTTCCGAATGTGAGCACGGGCTAACTGAGCAATTTCTCTCGGCATTGCCTTTCCGCCTCACACAGGCGCAGGCGCGTGTCCGGGCGGAAATCTGCGCCGATCTGGCCCAGCCTTACCCCATGCAGCGGCTGCTTCAGGGGGATGTCGGCAGCGGCAAAACCGTCATCGCCGCCCTGGCCATGTTGCAGGCCGTCGCCTGTGGCTGGCAGGGGGCCTTGATGGCTCCGACGGAAATCCTGGCCGAACAGCATTACCTCAAGCTCGATCAATGGTTCAAACCTCTGGGTATCGAAGTGGCCTGGCTGTCTGGCAGCCTGAAAAAGAGCCAGAAAACGGCCATGGCCGAGGCGGTGAAATGCGGCCGCGCGGCTGTGGTGGTTGGCACACACGCACTCATCGAGGAGGCTATCGACTTCAACCGGCTCGGAGTGGCCGTAATCGACGAGCAGCACCGCTTCGGCGTGCGCCAGCGTCTGGCCCTTCGCCAGAAAGGAAAGGGACAATCGACACCCCACCAGCTGATGATGTCGGCCACGCCGATCCCACGCAGCCTGGCGATGAGCTATTACGCCGATCTCGATGTTTCGGTCATCGACGAGTTGCCGCCAGGACGAACGCCGGTTGCTACCCGCCTCGTGGCCGAAGGGCGGCGGGAGGAAATCATCCAGCGGGTTCGGGAAGCCTGTGCCCGGGGACGGCAAGCCTACTGGGTCTGCCCGCTCATCGAAGAATCGGAAAGCCTGCAATTGCAAACGGCACTGGAAACGTTTGAACGCCTCACCGCCGAGCTGCCCGGGCTTCGGGTCGGGCTGGTGCATGGCCGCCTGAAACCCGCCGAAAAATCCGCCGTGATGGCCGGTTTTTCAAGCAATGCCCTGCAGGTGCTGGTTGCCACGACGGTCATCGAAGTTGGCGTCGATGTGCCCAATGCCAGCCTGATGGTGATCGAACATGCCGAGCGTTTCGGTTTGGCCCAGCTGCACCAGCTGCGCGGCCGGGTAGGGCGGGGCAGTGCCGAATCGGTGTGTGTGCTGCTCTATAGCCCGCCGCTGGGGCAGATTGCCCGCGAACGGCTCAAGGTCATCTACGAACATAGCGACGGCTTTGAAATCGCTCGACAGGATCTTGCCCTGCGCGGCCCGGGAGAATTCATCGGCGCGCGCCAAAGCGGCCTGCCGCTCCTGCGCTATGCCAGTCTTGATGACGAAGCCCTCGTCGGGCGTGCCCGGCAGGCGGCGGAAGATTTACTGCAAACGCATCCCGAAACAGCCCAGGCGCACATGCGTCGCTGGCTGGCAGGGCGGGAGGAGCTGCTGAAAGCGTAGTAGTTGGCTGCTTTTATAAACAAAAACCAGCCCGAAGGCTGGTTTTTGGTGAGGCATTGGTGAGGCTTCGGCGATTTTGTGAAGCGGTCGCCAGAGGCGGAATTACTTGGCGGGTGCGCCAGCCAGAATCCACTTGACCAGGGCCTTGACGTCGTCGTCCTTGACGGCGGTGTTGGGAGGCATCGGCGAGCCCATCTTCCAGACTTCGCCACCCGTCGCCCCCGTGCCCTTCTTGACGCGGTCGAACAGGCGGGCTTCAGCCTTGGCATCGCCCTTGTACTTGGCGGCGATGTCCTTGTAGGCCGGGCCGACGAGCTTCTTGTCGACGGAATGGCAGGCCAGGCAGTTGCTCTTCTTGGCCAGCTCCATGCTGGCCATGGCGGGAGCGGAGACCAGCGCGGCGGCGGTCAGGGCGGCGGTAACGATGAGTTTCATGAGCGATCCTCTTGGTGGTTGAACGGAAAATTAACGAAAAACAGCAAAACAAAGGAAAAAGACGACGGATGTTACCCTAATCCGGCCACCAAGTATATCACGGCATGATATAACCGTTGCAAAAGAGCCAAATCAGATACATCTCATGGAAGTAACGCCCGGGTTTCTGGAAACGTTGACGCGGGGCACGCTCGATGGTGATTCAGGGCGAATAATGATTCGCCCCTAC
>CAZFPI010000113.1:0-7304 GCA_964521075.1 uncultured Sterolibacterium sp. | reverse complement strand
GCTCCCGTTGCCGAGCCCCCTCAGGCCCCTCCCCCCACGCTGACGCCAAAGGTTGCAGAATCCCAGGGCATTGATACCCGAACGCACTGGCGCATCCGTACTGGCGACCGCCTCTCCGATGTCCTCTCGCGCTGGGCACAAACGGTTGGCTGGCAAGTCACCTGGGAGCCTGCCGACCTCGTTGCCATGGCAGACCTGGAACTCGACGACACATTCAACGGGGCAGTCACCAAGCTTATCGACGCACTCAACCGCAACGGCAACGACCTGCAGGCAAAGTTTTACGCTTCCAACCACATGCTGCGTATCACGGCGAGGAAATGAACGAGATGCAGAAAAACCGGACGACACTGGCCCTCACCACCCTTCTGCTGGGAGCCGCTTTTTTCTCTACCGGATGCGCCACCAAGCGTGTCGCGCCCATGCAAAAGGAAATCCAGGCCAATGACCAGCAGGTCAATGGTCTGCTCCGCAAGATCGACCGCAGTGGTGCTGCCCAGCAGGCAAAGCCCGCCACCGAAAATATCGACGGCATCTGGCTACCGGTACGCAAGGTGCGTGACAGCGAACTGCAATCCTCCGCCTACAAGGTCACCAGCCGCCGCTTCTCGGTCAATCGCGAATTCCGCACCCTTCGCGAAGTCGCAGAGCGTGTCACCCTGCTGATGGGTGTCCCGGTCACACTGGCACCGGAGGCCCAGCCCGAAGGGCAATCCACAGCCGGAGCCCCCGCTACGGCCGCGGCTGCCCCCGCCAATCTTCCTCCCTTTGCCATGGCAGCCAGCCACGCCTTCTCGACGGGTAACAACGTACCGCTGAGCTACGATGGCCCGCTATCCGGCTTTCTCGATGTCGTCGCGGCACGCTTCGGTGTCTATTGGGAGTGGAGCGGCGACGGCATCCGCTTCTACCGTTTTACCACCCGCACCTTCCGGCTCTCCGCCTTGCCGGGTGAAACATCCACCCAAAATCTCGTTTCCAACACCACCGCCGGCAATTCCAGCGGAAGTAGCGGCAACAGTTCCACGTCGGAGACGAAGCAAAAAACCCAGGTCGAATCCCGCCTGTCCGTCTGGCAGGGCGTGCTCGACTCCATCAAGGGCATGCTCTCGAAGAATGGCTCATCTGTCACCGTAACGGCTGCCACGGGAACTGTCACCGTCACTGACACGCCTGAAGTCCTGGCACGCGTCGAAAAGTTCATCGAGCAGCAAAATGCCGCCCTCAGCAAACAGGTCGTCATCAACGTACGCGTCCTGTCCGTTGATCTCAATGACGGCGAAAACTATGGCATCAACTGGGACATCGTCTATCGCTCGATGGCAGGCAACGCGGGCTTCAGCTTCAAGAATTCATTCTTCGATCCGGGCTCGGCAACCAGCCCGACCCTGAACCTTAATATACTCTCCTCGGCAGGCCGCGTCGGCCAGGATCCGAACGGCAAACTCACCGGAGCCAGCATCGCCTCCTGGGCCGGCTCGCAAGCCCTCGTCAACGCGCTCTCCAGCCAGGGCAAGGTTTCCCAGATCACCTCCGCCTCCCTGACCACACTCAACAACCAGTCTGCCCCGCTTCAGGTTGGTCGCCAGACCACCTATCTGGCCTCATCGACCACCACGGTCACCCAAGGAGCCGGAACCACCACCACCCTGCAACCGGGCATGCTCACCACCGGCTTCTCGATGTCCATCGTGCCGCACATTTTTGACCGTGGCCAGCTGATGCTGCAATACGCCATCGACATCTCCTCGCTGCTGGGCATGTACACCGTCAATTCCAACAATTCGAGCATCCAGGCTCCCGACGTCGATACCCGCAATTTCATGCAACGGGTCATGCTGACTTCCGGAGACACACTGGTGATGACCGGCTTTGAGCAATCCGCAGTCAATGCCAGCACGTCAGGCATGGGACGCGCCGACAACCCCTTGCTGGGTGGTGGTGTGAGTGGCAAGCGCACCCGCAGTGTGCTCGTCATCCTGATTCAACCCATCACGGCAGAATGACGGATGACGTTCGATCCAAGCCAAGCTGACTTCCCGGTGCCAGGCAGCAAAGCCCGGCAAACCTTCGAATTCGGCAAACGGACCTTCGTCTCAGGGCTGTTCTGGCAGCCCCTGCCCGGCCATACAGCCCAGCTACGCAAAGCCGAGCTGCGAAAGATGTCCGAGGAGCAGGGCTTCGACCTGGTCGTCCAGCGTACCTCCGGCGTCCCCCAGGCCGGCTTCGCCGCCACCATGGACGGCATCAAGTCCGGCATGCTGTCCGTGGCCGCCATGGTGTCCAAATCGCTGGAAATCGCCAATCGCGACCGCAGCTTCCTGTGCGCCATGCAGGCCCCCAATGGCCTGTGGGTCTACGTCGCCCAGCGTGAAGGTGTGCTCCTGCATGACGGTGACTTGCTGGATACCGAGGAAATCGTCCGCGCCCGCATGATGAACGACCTGTCGCTCATCGAGTGGCAGACGGTTTTTGCGCCAAAGAACTGGGGCATCCCGGACAGCCAGGAACGCAATTTTGCAGATCTGCTGCCAAAACGTGGCAACAAATACAGCTTCAAGACCTGGTGGGAAGTCAGACCCATCCGTAATCCCCTGCTCGATGTCATCCTCGACAATACCCGCCTTTATGTTTCCCTGGGGCTCATCGCGGCAGCACTGACGGGCTACCATTTCTGGAGCCAGTATCAGCTTAAAAAACAGATGGAAGAATTCGCCCGCCAGGAAGCAGCAGAAAATGCCGCCCGGGCAGCGGCCGCCGCAGAGCAGCCATGGAAAAAACTTCCCCGTGCCACTAGTTTCATCAAGACCTGCGATGCCGCTCGCAACACACTCCCCACCCTCTGGCCTGGCGACTGGCGGACAACGAATATCCGCTGCACCGAGCAGCAGATGACCGCCACCTGGCGGCGCGGTGACAACGGCTCGCTCGACCAGCTGCTCGCTTTCATCCCCGAGGCCAAGCTGACACCGGGAGGCGGAGATGACGCCTCCCTGACCATTCCCCTGAAAATGGAAAAACCCGAGGCCAGCGAGGCTCCGGCCCGGGAACAACAACGTGTTGCCGAGATATATACCGCTGCCCAGAAATACAACCTGAACTTCAAGATGAAAAAATCCAGCGGCGACTCGGTTCCGGGGCAACCTGCCGAGAATTACAGCTGGAAATTGCTGGACTGGATGGTGGAAGACACCCGCCTGTCCCCCGAAACAATCATCTCCCTGCTCGATGGCGAAGGCTTCCGCATCACCCAGCTCGACCTTTCCCTGAGAGAAGGGGTAATGACATGGACATTCAAAGGAGTTCAGTATGTTCGTCCGTAAGGCACTTGCCCTGACCTTGTTGGCAGCCTGTGGTGGTGCCCCCCTGACGGTGCACGCCCAACAGAGTACCGCCGAACAATTGCAGCGCATCAATGAAACCATCGCCATTCTCAGCGCGCAAAGACAAGAGATCGAACTGCGCGCCCAGATCGCCACGAAACAGCTCGAAATCAACCGGGCAACCCATGTCGATGACACCAGCAGCATCGACAAGACAGGACGCCCGGTTGTCCGCTCGATCGAAGGAGCCGACGGCAAGATGACAGCCACACTCGCCTTCAGCAGCGGCATGCAGCAAATCGTCCGGCGCGGCGACACGCTTCCCGGCGGCTGGACGGTGACCCGCATCGACATCGATGCCGTTCAAATCACGCGCGGCAAGGAAAAGGCGCGGCTACCCTACGGCTTCGAGCCACCGCAAGCCCCGCCGTCGATGACGGCCGTCCCCCCTCTCAACCCGACACCGAGGTAGGCGAACATGGAAACACCGCCCATTGACGGTCCGAGCCAGGGCGTTCCGCTGACGGGGGCGAACGGCAAGTTTGCTGTCGACGACGCGCTCCGCCAAAAGCTCTGCCTGCTCGACGACGGCCGTCTGCTGATTTCCAAATCGCATGTTTTCGACCCCTCGGTCAACGCCTTCATTGGCCGCCTGCGGCGGCTCAAGATTGCCCACCGTGTCCTCCAGGTGGACATGCGGGTCATTGCCGAAATGTACGAGGAAGCACACCCGCAACGTCGCGGAGCATCCTTCTCTGAAATGCAGGACATGGCCAAAAACCTGTTCCGCAAGGCGACCCGACTGCGTGCGTCCGACATCCACATCCGCGTCGACAACCGGCATAACACCCAGATCTACTTTCGCATCCAGAACGACCTCGAATTCATTGAGGAACATTCCTACGACACCGGCGACAAACTTTGCACGACCATCTACCAATCGATGGCCGACATCGGCGACTCCACCTTCGAGCCGCTCTCGCGGCAGGATGCCCGGATTTCCGATCGCAGCAAGCTGCCTGAAGGCATTGACGGCATCCGTATCGCCACCAGCCCGAAAACGGATGGCTTCCTGTTTGTCATGCGTCTACTCTACAACGACACGGCAGACGACCTCGATCTTCGATCCCTGGGTTTTAGCGGCGAGCAGTCCGACAACATCGAACTGATGAAAAAATGCCCAACCGGCATCATCATCATTGGCGGCCCGACCGGCAGCGGAAAATCAACCTCCCTGCAACGCGTCCTGGCCGCCATCATTCGCGAAGAAGCCGGTAAAAAACACGTCATCACCGTCGAGGACCCCCCTGAATATCCCATCATGGGGGCGGTGCAAACCCCGGTCACCAACGCCCAGACAGAGGAAGAACGTTCAAAATCCTTCCAGGTAGCCATCAAGTCCGCCATGCGCCTTGATCCCGACGTCATCATGATCGGCGAGGTACGCGACACACCCTCCGCCCGCCTGGCCGTCCAGGCGGCGATGACCGGCCACCAGGTCTGGACCACGGTACATGCCAACAATGCCCTGGCCATCCTGGACCGGCTCATCGACCTGGGTGTGCCGCTCGAACTGCTGGCTGACGCATCCATCATCACCGGCCTGATCTGCCAGCGTTTGCTGAAAGTGCTGTGCCCCCAATGCAAGACCCCCATCAATGATGTGCTCGATCGCTACTCGCAAACAGATCTGCAGCGCATCATGAGCGTTGCCGAGCTGGAAAAGGTTTATGTGCTGGGCAATGGCTGCGAAAACTGCCGAGGCACGGGTATCGTCGGCCGTACAGTCGTTGCCGAAACCGTGCTGACCGACGACAAATTGCTCTCATTCATTCGCAAACATGACAAACTCGGGGCCATCGCCTACTGGCGCAATGAGCTGCGCGGCCTCACCATGCGTGACCACGCCCTCCTGAAAGTCATTCAGGGCACTGTCGACCCCTTCCAGGCAGAAGCCACCGTCGGTCGCCTCGTAAAGAGTGACGACGCCTTGCACAACCATCGTCGCTAGACGCTCACTCTCACAGCCCCCAGCGAAAAACGCCCAAGGTACAGATGCCAACGCCCTCCATCAACAAACTCGATGCTGCCTTTGCCCGCTTCTGGTTCCTGAATCTCGGGCAATCCGCGCGGCGTCGCCTCTGGCTCAAGCTGGCCAAGCTGATCGGCAATGGCGTTCAGATTCTGCAGGCAGTCGAGTCCATTCGTGACCGGCGCATCCTGACCAGCGGCCCCAAAGAGCCCGAAGCCGTGGCACTGTCAGCCTGGGCCACAGCCATCAAAAATGGCTCTCGCCTGTCCGGCGCAATGGATGGCTGGGTATCGACAGAGGAAATCATCCTGATCTCGGCAGGCGAACAATCCGGCACACTGGAAACGGCCCTCTACTCCGCCGCCCGCATCATGGAAGCGCGCAAGCGTATCGCCACTGCCGTCTATGCCGGGCTGGCCTACCCGACCGTTCTGCTCCTCATGGCAGCGGCCGTACTCTACCTCTTCGGCTTCAAGATCGTCCCCGCCTTCACCAATGCGCTCAAGGGAGCCGAATGGCAGGGCCTGGCGAAATGGATGATCATCATCAGCAACTTCGCCCGCGACTGGCTCTTTCTCGTCATCCCCGCGATCATCGCGCTGGTCATCATTTTCTTCATTTCCCTGCCACACTTCGATGGAAAGATCCGCATCTTCCTCGACCGCTACGTCCCCTACAGCGTCTATCGCATCATGCAAGGCAGCAGCTGGCTGATCGCCCTGGCCGCCATGATCGAGGCAGGGATGCGTATCGAACTGGCACTGGAACAACTCTCCCAGGATGCAAGCCCCTGGCTCAGACGCCGTATTGCCACGGCATTGGCAGGCATGCGTTCCGGACGAAACATGGGCGACGCCCTGGCGCGCGCCGGTTACGACTTTCCCGATCGAGAAATCATCGAAGACCTGGGCGTATACTCCTCGCTCTCCGGCTTTGAAGACGCGCTATCCATGCTTGGCCGGGAATGGCTGGAAGAATCCATCGTCCAGATCGAAGCACGGATGAAAGTCGTTTTTGGCGTCTGCATACTGCTCGTGGGCGGCCTCATCGCCTTCATGGTCAGCGGCATGATCGCCATGGAGTTGCAGATGTCCCAGGCCATGCAGCAATTAATGACGAACTAGTATTAATATCCGGTTCCGGCGTCAATACCAAAGCCAGAGCCAGTACCGCCGCATCACACCCCCGCCACCACTTTCTACCCAGACAGGAGCAAGCAGATGAAATCAACGAACCAGTTCATGCGGATAGCGCAGACCTTCCACCGCCAGGCGGGCATGACACTGATGGAAATCATTGCAGCACTGGCCATCATTGCTGCTGTCGTGGTGGGAGCACTGGCTCTCTTCAACAGTGCCCAGTCGAGCAACACCTCGGTAACCATCATGCGCGACATCGTCGCCATCCGCTCGGCCATGCAGCAGCTCTATCTTGGCCAGGGAACCTACAAACCCACAGGGGCAGGTGACAACGACATGAACGCCCAGCTCAAGTCCTCCCGCAAGATGCCGACCGACCTGCCCGCAATCTCTGACAGCGAAGGCTTCCGCACCCCCTGGGGCGGCACGCTCTCCGTCAAGCCCTTCTCGGTCAGTGGCGTTTATCCCTACTTTTCCATCGTACTGACCAATGTACCGCCCGATATCTGCACCCAAATCACGACCAACCTGTCGACCGGCTGGTCCTCGACCTATGCCAACAGCCAGCTGATCGGCTCCATCAAACCGGAAGACAATCATCTGTACCCCGTCAAACCGGCAGATGCCAACACGAACTGCAACCCCACCTCCAGCGGCTCGGGAGTTCAAGTCGAATTCAGGACGATCAACTAACCTGCCCGTCGGCTTCAGACCTCCCGAAGGGTGACACGCTCACCCCCGGGAGGCCCCGCCACCCAGCACACTCCTCATTCCCGGCATGGTCAGACTCCGTGAGCTCGAGTTTTTCGC